>CAYTEJ010000001.1:0-4369 GCA_964436835.1 uncultured Gammaproteobacteria bacterium
ATTGTCGGCGTATTTTATTGGGTCTTCAACCGATTCCGGCACAACAATCAATCCTGCCATGTGAATTACAGAATCGACATTTTTGAAGGCGTGGTTGGGGATACTTTTGATATCAGCCTCTATGAACTGGGCGCGACTGTCGACATTCTCCTTTTTGCCGCAGGAAAGGTTGTCGACAACAACTACTTCGTGACCTGAGTCTAGAAGTAGTTTGGTAACATGACTACCGATAAAACCTGCACCGCCTGTTACGAGTATCTTCATACTTAGTTAATTGAGTTAATCAAGTTAATTCAGTTAATTGAGTCCTTTATGTTTTATTGCTCTGATAAAGCTGTTTATGCCTTTTATTAAACCAATGTATTCCTCTTCCAGTTTATCAAAGTCTTTTTTGGAAATGTAGTCCAAGTCAATGCAGGCAGTCAGGTGACTTCTAACCTCTTCTGCTGACCCTCGTGCGTTATATATAAAATGGATAGTTTCCGCATCATGATATCTTCCCTGGGCTTCTGCAATATTGGCAGGGACTGATAAGGCGGCCCGTCTTATTTGTGATGTTAAATTAAATGTCTCTTCTTTGGGAAAAGTGTTAGTTAACTCGTAAACCCGTAACATTAATTCGTGGGCATTTTGCCAAATTTTCAGTTTTTTAAAGTCCTCAGCCATTTCAAGTGAACTTAATTACCTAAATTAACCAATTAACTGTTAAGCTTTTACCACTAGTCAAATTTACTTTTTGCGTAAACTGGCATTACTATTTTACCTTTTTTACCGTTGACCGGGATATTTAGCGCGTAGCCCATGGCATTGGCAACAGCAACCCCTACTCTTGTGCCGGTAAACGAACCGGGGCCCGGATTTACTTTGATTTGGGTAATGTCTTTGAAATCTGCTTTATTTTTTTTGAGGATTTTAACGATCATTGGCAAGAGGACTTGCGAACCCTTCTGTTGTCTGGAAACGAGCGTGTCCTCTTTTGTGGTCTTCCGGTTTTTGAGACTAACTGTTATTGCTTCGGTGTTTGTTGTGTCAATTTTAAGCACCATGAATACTTACTGCTCCTTTTCGCAAGATTTTAAAAGGGAAAGAAGTTACATCTACAACTGTAGATTCTGCTTTTTCTTTACACTTACCATTAACAACAAAGTCAGCAAGCGAAATAATCCTAGGATCCAGCTCTTCATAAGAAGTTGGCGGTTTTTGGCCATGAAAATTGGCAGATGTGCCAACAATTGGAAAACCAAGCTTGTCAATTAGCGTCATCGCAATTTTATGGTTAGGGATTCTGATGCCGATTTTCCCGCTGCCGGATTGTTTTTTTAAAATTATTGTTAAACCACCCGGCCAATATTTTTGGGCAAGCTCTTTGGCAACATCATTTACTTTGGCAAGCTGATGTGCCTGCTTTAGGTGGGAAATCAAAACCGGGAAATTTTGTCTGCTGCCTTTAATGTTTTTAACCCTTTCAACGGCAGCCGGATTGTCGAAACGGCAACCTATCCCGTAGACAGTATCCGTCGGGAAAATGACAACACCGCCCTTTCTTAGGATTTTTACGGCTTTTTCAATTTCCTTTAATTGTGATGTTTCTTGTCCGTTCATTTATGGTGCTGAGGAAAACTTTAATATGTTTTTTGGGCAGTTCTTTTTCAATTTTGTCTGCCCACTCCAGAACTACAACCGAATCCGGCGCGAAAATTTCATCCAAGCCTAGTGCTTGGAAATCCTGATTGCTTTCTCCCCTATATAAATCCAGGTGATAAAACATCATCGGTTTTCTATTTAAGCGAATAGGGTAAGTGCGCATAAAAACAAACGTTGGTGACACAATTCCCCTTTTTATTCCCAACCCCTTTGCAATCCCCTGGACGAAAACGGTTTTGCCCGACCCTAAATCCCCGTAAAGGGCTATGACTTCCCCGCCTTCAAGGCTACTAGCCAATTTTTCACCGAGCCTCTGCGTTTCTTTGGGCGACTTGGTTTTTGCTTTGATATGCACTCGAAAATATTAACACTTAAATGGGAAAAACCCAAATTAAAGCTGGAAAGGATCTTTTGTTTCAAGCAACTTACCCTTGTTGATTTTCCTGTACCAGAAGTGAAACCCAAGCGCAAACAGAACGAGTGCTGCACCGGATACAATGAGGATCCCTGCAACTTTTTTGCTTGGAGCGCTTTGGAATATATCTTGAGGCTGTGTACTGGTGTCCATGAGGCCGGCACCCGATGCTATTAGAGACCGTTCTTGCTCTCCAAGTACCTGAGGGCTTGCGCGTGGAGGTGCGCTTTTGGTTGCTGTTGGCGATGATTTTGGTGTGGCTTTCGGGGAAGGTGTGGGTGTTGGGGCGCCAGACGGACTTGTTGGAGTCGGGCTTGGGGTTGGGGTGGGTTCGGACGTAGGTTCGGGGGTCGGTTGTGGAAAACACGATTCATCATTTTGCGGTGAAGGATTTGTTAAAACTTGCCAATTGTCAGAACCCGGAGATTGACGAGACGTAGACTGGCCGGATTGATGCTCTGGAATTGTCGAAGAAAAATACGTTATTTCATTTATTGGCGTTGTTGAAGATTCTGAATCAAGAATTTTAATGGTATCACCATCGTTGTTAAGCCTGTTCGAAAAATCGAATTTTCTAAAGCTGTTGGGACAAATATAACCTGAAAGGTTAATTTTATTGGTCTGGGTAGAATCTCTTATCACCCACCCATCAATATTTATTGTTTCTGAAGATGTATTGTATATCTCCACCCAATCAGGGTCTGACAGGGCGCTAAATTCATTGAGTAGAATATCCGTGCTTGCAAATGAATTTGTAACAGAAAGTATAAAAAGCAAAAGTGAAAAAAGTAATATTTTTCTCATACATCAAAAACATAAGTTGTTAGACGAATTTTGTCAAATTAATTTGGAATCATGTGGAGGTACCACTTGTTAAACCATCATCATAAACTACTGTAAGTGCCAGTATAGGGTCATTTTCCCGTTTGAATGAAATAAAAATACTCCATTGCCGCCATCACCTGTGCAGTTTCTACAAAAATATGCCTTACCATCATCAACCGCTTTCACCAAGACATTTGACTTATTATACATATCGTATGCTGGATGTGGTTTGCCACCATAATAAATGCCACTATAACAAGTTATACCGTACCCTTGACTGATTGTTAAACCATCTGTGGACATCGGCCATGCGAAAGAGCCTCCACCGGTGGATGTTGACCCGTTAGAGTCCCCCCCACAACCAGTGTCCCAATTTACGTTTCTCTGTTCCAAAACATTTGATGGGTTTTCATGATTCGAATAATAATTATATTGCTCCAAAGAAGAGTAATTATAAACTCCAAAATGCAGGTGCGCCCCAAATGAATAACCTGTATTTCCCATTAGACCAATTGTTTCACCACGTTTAACGTCCCGCGGCACTGTTGAGATTAAGATTTTCGCCGCGCTTTGAATCTGGGCAAGTTCGCGAATAGCATCCTGTAATCTTTCCTGATATAGCCTTTCGTCATTTTGAGTTATGCTTAAAAATGATTGCTTTTCGGCTTTTTGTGAATCCAAGCTTGTTTTTAACCCCAATAATTTTTCTTTAGCGGCTTCTATTTCCGCCTGTTTTTGTTCCCTTTCGTCTTTTTGGCCGGCATAATTGGATTTAGTTTGTTGAAGATTTGCAAGAATACGCTTGTCGTTTTCCTGGACTTGTTTTAAGTACTGAAGCCTAAGAATGATATCCGAAAAACCACTGGATGATAAAACCAACTCTAAATCGGAAACAAAGCTTTCCTGATAAGTAGCGACAATCCTTTCTTTTACCAAGGTCTCGAGCTTGCCTATTGAATCGTTAACATAACCAATCCTAAACCCTAGGATATTGATTTCGTTTTCCAGTTTTGCGAGGGTTGTTTGGGCGTCCGAGATTTTTAACTGGGTGATTTGTATTTGGCTGTTAAACTGGGCAATTTGGCTTGCGAGTGTTTTCTTTTGACTACCTAACTCGCCTACTTTTTGGGAAAGAATACTGATACATTCACTAATTTTATCTGACGGGATATTTTCCTTATCACATTCTTCGAGACTAACAGAGTAAATTTTGTTAAGAGAAGTAAGCAGGAAAACTGCGGGCAGGATGATTAAGATAGCAAATCTCTTCATTCAATCCTTAGATACCTATAAAGCGCGATAGCGGCACCGACGACACCAATAGTGGCAGCGGCAATGATTTCGGCCAACCAGAGATAAATAAAAAATAGGGGAGATACCGGGAATACCTGTATCGGCCCCAAGAAACTTTGAATGTTTGGAGAATAAAATAATAAAAGCGAGTAAACGAGAAAAGTGGCAATACTAGCACCAACTATGCCGTAA
>CAYTEJ010000001.1:4379-10783 GCA_964436835.1 uncultured Gammaproteobacteria bacterium
AACGGCCGCGAGATGTACCATTTTGTTGCACCAACAAGGTTCATAATAGCTATCTCGTCCCGCCGAAGGGCAATTCTCATGCCGATAACCATTATTATAATAAGGAAAGATACCGCCAGGAGCGTTGAGACAAAGGCAATACCTCCGATTCTGATTGTATTAGTCCATTTTACAAGCTGTTCTACAAGGTTTTGGGGAGTAATAACCCTTTCTACAAGGGGGTCCCCTTGGACTACATTGGTGATATTTTGAATGTCCGCAGCCTTTTTTACGGAGATATCAATTGAAGCCGGCAAAAAGTCTGCGGTAACGGATTCAAGCAAAAGCGGATCGTTTTTGTTTCGCTCCCTGTATATTGCTAGCGCCTCTTCTTTGGAAACATATTTGACGCTGGTTGTCAGGCCGGTTGCCTGAACTTTGGAAGATAAATCGTTTATTTGCGTTTCTGTGGCGTTGTCTTTAAAAAAAGCGATTACCTGGGGCCTCTGCTCAATGTAATTTAAAACAATTTGCCCGCCTACAATAAGAAGAATAAAAATTGACGATATGAAAAACGTAAGGGACATTGCCAGTGCCGCAGCCAGCGCCTGGTAAGGGCTTCTTCTTATGAGCCGTATCGTTTCTTTAGGCTGTTTCATATCTGCCCTCCTTTTCGTCCTTTACTATTTTACCCTTTTGGAGAGTGATCACGCGTTTTTTAAAATGATTAACTATTTGGGCATTGTGGGTTGCTATAAAAACAGTTGTTTTGTCTTCATGATTGATTTTATCGATAAGCTTAATAACCTCTAGGGAATTTTTTGGGTCCAAGTCCCCAGTCGGCTCGTCTGCCAAGAGCACTTGCGGCTTTGAAATTATTGCTCTTGCGATTGATGTCCTTTGAACTTCGCCGCCCGAAAGCTGCAGTGGGAAACTGTTAGCCTTTTCTAGAAGTCCGACTTTATCCAGTGCTTGTGAAACTTCTTTTTCTACCTCCGATTCCTTAGTACCAAGTACTTCCAGGGGAACGGCAACGTTTTCAAAAACAGTTTTTGTGAGTAGTAACTTAAAATCCTGGAAAACCGTGCCGATTCTTCTTCTCAAAACATGTACTTTGTTTTTGGGGATTTTTAAGATGTCTTCGCCATTGAAAAGTATTTCACCTGAGGTTGGTAGGATCTCCCTGGTTATTAATTTTAACAGTGTTGATTTGCCTGCACCCGAAGGCCCTACAACAAAGACAAATTCCCCTGCTTCTATTTTGAGGTTTATGTCTTCCAGCGCTATGGCACCGGGAGGATATTTTTTTGTTACGGATACAAACTCGATCATGGGGCAGCCTTAATATTACTCAGTTTCTACTTTTCCAACGTCCATAAGCCAACCTACTTGTGATGATCCGAAAGTTTCCCCAAATACTTTTACCTTTTTGCCAACATATTTATCCAGATCCAGTACTGAGGAAGTTAAATATGCAGTTTGGCTTTCGCCGCCGGGCCTAATCAACTTATGGGTACCTTGTGCATATTTATCCTGGTCATTTTTTTCAATTGTCCCTTCCGCCTGGTCTTTAAACGTTTGATTAAACGATTTCTGGACTTCAGGAGACAGATTTTTATCATTTTGCAGTGCCGATGAGGCAGCCTGGCTTGCACTTTTTGCACGGGAAGAAAATACAAGGCCGGAAAATATACCGGCGGCGACAACGACCACAACTATCAGAATCGGTAAAAATTTAGAAAGCATGCTTTTTTGGGGCACGCTTCTAAGGGGTATGGTTTGGCGAGCTTCTTGTGGTTGGTTTTGTAAATTTTGCGGATCCATTTGCGTGAGGGTATTATATCAACATATTTTTGGCTCGGGCAAGCCACAAATGTTTACGGGCTACTGCTTGAGCGTAATTTCCTTCTTAATAAACTCGTCAAGCTTACCGTCTAAAACCCCTGTTGCATCTGAAGTTTCATAGTTTGTGCGCAAGTCCTTTACCATTTTATATGGGTGCAGAACATAGGAGCGTATTTGATTGCCCCATCCCGGAGTAATGTGGCTGCCTTTAATTTCGTCCGCGTGTTTTCTTTGCTCGGATTCCTGCATCGCTCAAAGTTTTGCCCTAAGAAGTTTAAGCGCGTTTTCTCTGTTTTGCGCCTGATAGCGTTGGGTTTGGCAGGTAACTACAATACCTGTCGGTATATGTTTTAGCCTTACGGCAGTAGACACCTTGTTGACGTTTTGGCCTCCGTGGCCGCCCGATCGGAATGCTTCAAATTCAATATCCTCTGTTTTTATTTCAATGTCCGGTAACTCGTCTACTTCCGGCACTACCTCGACCAAGGCAAATGAGGTTTGCCTTAAGTTTGCAGCATTAAATGGTGATTGTCTTACCAAGCGGTGGACACCCGCTTCGCGTCTTAGGAGTCCATAAGCATACTCTTCGCGGATTACAATCGTGACAGTTTTAAAACCTGCTTCTTCACCAGGAATTTCATTAATTACTTCGAAATCCCAGCTTTTTGAAGAAAAATATTTCTGATACATTCGGGACAACATTTCCACCCAGTCCATGGCCTCCGTACCCCCCTGGCCGGCATGAATTGAGAGGATTGCAAAGTTTTCGTCGTAAATGGCTGATAAAAACATTTTTATCTCAAGATTTTCCAGTTCGCTTTCCAGTTTTTTGAGTTCTTTTTCAATCTCGCCAGCCAATTTTGCATCGCTTGCCGATAGCGCAATCATTCCGTCCATTTCCTCAATTCCGTTTGTAAGATTGTCGAATGTTTCGATATCTTTTGCGATCGAGGCGATTCTTTTCATTGTTTTTTGGGCAACCTGCTGACTTTTCCAAAAATCGGCTTTACTACTCTGCGCTTCAAGTTCTGCTAATTCCTTCTGCTTTTGATCACGGTCAAAGCTCCCCTTTATACGGGCGATGCGTTCTTTTAAGTTTAAAAGCCACTGATTTAATTCCACTTCTAGTGAATTATAACAATTTGAAGCTAATTTAGATTAACCTTTATGCTGAGAGGCGTTTATGAGGCCGCATTTTTTCCATTTAAGGCCGGAGCCACACGGACAAGGATCGTTTCTGCCTATTTTTTCGATCCTTAAGGGTTTGTTGTTTTTGAGTGCTTGCTCCATAGGGTTTTCGGCAAAAGAACCCGGTTGTATCCCTTTTTGCTTTTGGGCTTCAATAGCCTCGAGCCTTGCAATTTCTGCGTTAAGCTCATCATCTGTCATCTCTTGAGGGTCTTTTGAAAACTGTACGTCACTGGTTTGTTTCTCTTTTGATTCTTGCTGTTCGAGGCGGGCAATTTCTGCTTCAAGTTCTTCGTCGGTCATCCCCATTGGATCTTTAGCGGTTGCCATCTTGGTATTCTGCTCGCCGGGAACATCTTTCTGGGCAGGTGTGAGTGACGCTTGCGGATGGACTTCTACCCCCGATTCCTCAATAGTTTCAATTGTGGGCTGCTGGCGAACCTGAACTTTAAACAGTCTGTGGACTACTTCGTAGTCGATAGTAGAAATAAGCTTCTCGAACAAACTAAACGCCTCCTGTTTATATTCAACCAGCGGATCCCTTTGGCCTGCCGCGCGAAGGCCGATGCCTTCTCTTAAATCATCCAGCGTATCCAAATGCTGTATCCATAAAGTGTCGATTACGGAAAGGTTGACGAATTTTTCTATGTCTCGGGCAACAGTGTTTCCAAGTGATTTCTCACGCTCCTGGTAAATTTTATCGACGACTTCTCTTAGAAATGCAGTTAAGCGATTTGGGTCCGTGATTTTTTGACTATCTCCAACAAGGTGTTTCTGAGAGCTTTCGTCGAAAGGAACAATGGTTGCAATTTCTTTTATTATTTCTTCATGTTCCGGTTTGGACACACCTTCCGGGGAATGCATTAAAACCAGGTTTTCAACTTCCGTGTCTATTTTTGCTTTCATTTCGTCTTTTATTTTTTGCTGAGACTTTTCGTTTTGGGCTGATTCCAGGAATTCGCGTCTTCTCCCGTAGATTATTTCCCGTTGACGGTTGGCAACATCGTCGTATTCAACCAATTGTTTTCTAATGTCGAAATTGTGTGTTTCTACTTTAACCTGCGCGTTTTCAATTGCTTTGGAAACCATTGAGTGTTCAATGGGAGTATCTTCGGGGAGTTTAAAGGCAGTCATAATTTTGGCGATTTGTTCACCGCCAAAAAGCCGCATGATGTCGTCTTCAAGTGAAACATAAAAACGGCTTGATCCCGGATCTCCCTGTCTTCCCGAGCGGCCACGAAGCTGATTGTCGATTCTTCTTGCTTCATGCCTTTCGGTACCAACTACATGCAGCCCGCCAAGTTTTATTACCTCTTCGTGATTTTTCTTCCAATTTTCATAGTCTTTCCCTTTCTGGGCAGGCCTACCAAGCTTGTCGGTTGGCGGAGTCCCGCCGAGAATAATGTCTACACCACGGCCAGCAATGTTTGTCGCCAAAGTTACCGATCCTTTAACACCGGCTGCCGAGATAATTTCCGCTTCGCTCTGATGGTTTTTGGCATTAAGCATTTTGTGGGGTATGCCCTTTTTCTTAAGAAGCGACGAGAGGAATTCGTTTTTTTCAATAGAGGTTGTACCGATTAGCACCGGCTGGCCATTTGTGTGTTTTTCGGCCACATCAATGGCAACCGCTGTGTATTTTGCTTTGGCAGTTTTATAAACAACGTCCGGAGTATCCTTTCTAGCAGTTGGCTTATTTGTTGGAATAACGACGACATCGAGTTTGTAAATTTTGAAAAATTCCTCCGCTTCTGTTGCGGCTGTTCCGGTCATTCCGCCTAATTTTTCATAAAGCCTGAAGTAATTCTGGAAAGAAATTGTGGCAAGTGTTTGGGACTCTTTCTGGATATTTACGCCTTCTTTTGCTTCTATGGCTTGATGCAATCCTTCTGACCAGCGCCTGCCCGGCATTAGGCGCCCTGTAAATTCGTCAACTATAATTATCTCTCCGCTTTTGACAACATAATCCTTGTCCTTGTGGAAAAGCGTTTTTGCCCTCAGTGCTTGCTGGATATGGTGAATAGAAGCAAAATCCTTTTCGTAAAGATTTTCGACACCCAACCGCTTTTCTACTTTTTCTATACCATGTTCCGTTAAATTGGCGGTCTTTAATTTTTCGTCTATTACATAATCTGTGTCTGCTGAAAGTTCGGTCACAAGCTTTGCAAAAGTAACGTATTTTTCGGTTGCCTGCGAGGCCGGGGCTGAGATAATAAGCGGGGTCCTGGCTTCATCAATTAAAATAGAATCTGCTTCGTCTACGATTGCAAAATAATGACCTCGTTGAGCTGCATCTTTTAGGTCCCAAACCATGTTGTCCCTAAGATAGTCAAAACCGAATTCGTTATTGGTACCATAAGTTATATCGGCAGCATATGCCTCCTTTTTTTCAACGGGCTTCAAGTGCCTAAGACGCCAATCGTTTTGAGTTTTGTCTTCGAATTTGGGGTCATAGATAAATGCCTTTTCCTGCATAATGCATCCGGCTGTGACCCCAAGGGCGGTGTAGATTGGACCCATCCACCCAAGACCCACGCGGGCCAGATAATCGTTAACTGTTGCCAAGTGAACACCTTTTTGGGAGATGGCATTTAAATAAAGGGCAAGAGAGGCGGTTAGCGTTTTTCCTTCCCCTGTTTTTTGCTCGGCAATTTTGCCCTGGTGCAGAACAATTCCGGCAATAATTTGCACATCATAATGCCTTTGGTTTAGAGTCCTTCTGGCTGCTTCCCGTACGGTTGCGAATGCTTCCGGTAGGAGGTCGTCTAAAGTTTCACCCCGTTCATGGCGCAATCTAAATTCGGCAGTTTTGGCTTTTAATTTTTCGTCCGTTAGTTTTTCGAATTTTTTCTCCAGAGAATTAACGTCATCTACAAGCGGCTGCAGCTTATTGACCTGTTTTTCGTTTGAATCTAAAAATTTACCTAATATTCCTAACATAAGTTTTGTTCATCTCTCATTACCTCCGCAAATTCTTGAATGGCGTAAGTCCTTTTCGGACTAGCTATATACAAAAGTCCAATGTCTTTGAGTGCCTGCGCCAGGAGCGCTATTTTAAATAGTGCATCAGGTTCCAATTGTTTAGGCACCCTAGTCCCGTCTTTTTGACCCCGTTGTTCGGTTATCACGCCTTCTGAAATCAGTCTTGCTGATAGCCCCATATACCATGACCTTGCAATATCCGTTTTTCCTTCAAGTGCTCCGAAGGCTTCGTTTTTTAAAACCGGCCATTCCGCAAATAATGCCCTGACATTTTCGATGGACAGTTCCCAGTCAGAATTTCCATTATGACCTTCTGGATGTCTGCGCTCTTTCAATTATTTGCCTCCATAGTGATTTTGTTGATCTTCCGGATTCATGGACTATTTTATGTTTTTTGGGTGAAAGCCGCC
>CAYTEJ010000001.1:10793-14703 GCA_964436835.1 uncultured Gammaproteobacteria bacterium
GTCTCTTCTTCGTCGGGCAGGTTAAACATAGTAGCCAATTATATAATAATACCCTTTGGCTATCAAAGTTTTATCCTCACATAAAAAACAAGCCTCCTTCGGCAGATAAGAGGCTTGCTACTCTTTAAAATTACGATGTGGAAAATCGCTTGTCAACCCCGTTACAAGTTTGGTTCATTCTTTATACAGAAATGTGTTTTTAGAAATATAATTTTGTGATAATAGACTAAAGCCTATACTTGTAACGGGGTCAAGTAAAATTTTGAGGCTGTTTTCAGGCTGGAATTTTGGTGAAGCCTGTGTATTTTTGGAGGACTTTGGGGACTAGAATTGAGCCGTTTTTTTGCTGGTAATTTTCCATAATAGCAATTGGCATTCTGGACATTGCAATTGCAGTTGCATTTAGAATAGACAAGAAATCTTTGTTCCCTTTTTCTTCATACTTAATATTTAGGCGTCTTGACTGAAAATCTGTATTTAATGACGCTGAATGGGTTTCGCGATATCTTCCTTCTGAAGGAATCCATACTTCAATATCGTACTTCCTTGCTGTTGGAAACCCTAGATCTCCCGTACATTGTTTTATAACTTGATAGGGAAGTTGCAACTCCTGAACAAATTTTTCTTCGATTGAGACAAGGTACTCCAACTCCTTGTCTTCATCCTTTGGATTAACAAAAGAGACCATTTCAACTTTGTCGAACTGGTGTACCCTAAACATCCCCTTTGTATCTTTTCCATATGATCCTGCTTCACGGCGAAAAGCAGTTGAAAACCCAACATACCTCTTTGGAAGATCTGAACTATTAAAAGTTTCATCCATATGCATTGGAACTATGGAGTGTTCTGCTGTACCAACCAAATATTGGTCGTCAACTTTATACCCTTCCCCTGTTTCATATTCGGGATAACCCAAACCGTCAACACTTTTTTTATTAATGATTACTGGAGGAATTATTGGAATAAATCCTTCTTTTGTTAATATTTCGAAGGCAAAATTAATTAGTGCAAACTCCAGGAGTACCAATTCATTTTTAAGGTAATTAAAGCGGGCCCCGGAAATCCTCGAAGCCCTTTCTGTGTCCAGCAAATCTAAATTTAAGGACAGGTCGAGATGGTCTTTTGGTTTGAAATCAAATTTGGGGATTTCTCCAGCCTGTTTGACAACTTCATTTTCACTCTCATCCTTTCCTATTTTTACATCATCTTTTGGCAAATTGGGAACTTTCCTGATCAGCCCATAAAACTCCTCGTGAAGTTTTTCGAGCTCGTTTTCTTTTGCTCTGAGCTCTGTTTTGATTGTGGCGCCTTTTCTTTCATCGCGAGCATCGGCAGCTTGTTTGCGGTTAGATCTAAGCTTATCGACTTCTTCTATTAATTTACGGCGGTCTTCATCAACTTTAATCAATTTTTCGACGTCGACATCGTAGCCCTTTTGTTTGGACTTTTCTTTGACCAATTTTGCGTTTTCGCGGATGAATTTGATATCTAACATAATTGGTTCATAGTTGATTGTTGATGGTTCACGGTTTTTTATGAGATGTCTGCCAAGAACGTTCCGGTTCGACTTCGTCTTTTAAAATCATCTCGACCGCCTGTTTATGCCAGGGGATTTTGGTAATGTGATAGACCTCCTTGAAATATTTTAGCGCGTCACGGGCGCCAGGTACACCTTTGGCTTGGGCCAAAGCATCCAGGTTGTCTGCAACTTTACAAAGACGGGCTTCTAAAGTTTTCCTTTGCATATATTCCTGCACAAGTTCGATTACCTCGCTGTTTGACGGAAGATCCTTGACCAACCACTTAAGCCCTTCTTCCTCAATTGGCGCAAAAGCACCCTTTGCCATACCTTTAACAAAAGTGCCGACATCACCAACTATTGTTTCGGCCATATCGTGGAACATTGCCATTTTTAAAGCACGGTCAACGTTTATTTTGACACCGTTTTTTTTCATTTCGGACGCCAGAAAATATACCAGCATCGCTGTTGTCCAGGAATGGGCGGCAACGGAATCGGCTTCCTGTCTTTTAAAACCCATAGCAATAAATCCCTGGCGAGGTAATTCTTTTGCCCACTGCAAAGTTAAGAAAACTTTGAGAATTTTTTTAAGGACTACCGTCTTCACAATCCAAGTTCCTCCGATTTTTCCTGCATTGATTTTAAAGTAATTGATGTGAATTCTTCGAACGGAATTGCAAGTTCTGTTTCGCAGGTTTTAATCTGATCCCGGCTGGCACCGGCTGCGAATGATTTGTCTTTGAATTTACGAAGGACTGATTCTGCGCTTACCGATTTTAACTTCTTGTCCGGCTGGACAAGTGCACAGGCAACAATAAGACCGGTTAGCTCATCAGCAGCATAAATTGATTTGGCTATAAGTGTATTTCTTGGGGCTTTATCACAGTGGCCGCGGATGGCATCAATTACGGTTTGGTTTGCATCTATTTCCTTTAATAATTTAGTCGTTTCTTCCGTATGAAGTTCTAATGATTTATTGGTTTTTTCGTAATCCGCATCGTGGAGTAAACCGACGATTTCCCAGTCACTTTTTGTTAATTCGACCGGTTTGTCCTTGGCCTTAAGGTAATCGAAAAGTGCTGCCATGGCAAAACCGGCAGCTTTTCCATGGTTGGCCATGTTTCTTGAGTTACCAAGTTTTTCCAAGATATTGAGCGCATCACTTTTTGTCATTTTTCCGGGCGCAGGGCTGGAAAGAAAACTGTTTCGCGGATTGGTTTGTCTACTAACACCGCGAAAAACCTTTGGGACATACCAAAACCGGCAGCAGGCGGCATCCCGTATTCTAACGCCTCCACAAAATCGCGGTCGTACATTTGGGCTTCCGTATCCCCTTCTTTCCTTAACATTTGTTGCTCTTAGAAACGCTCTTTTTGGTCGCTTGGGTTATTCAGTTCGGACCAACCGTTGCCGATTTCCGTACCGGCTGCCAAAACCTGGACCCTTTCAACTTTTTGAGGATCGTCTTCTTTTCTCTTTGCCAAAGGTGATACCAAAACCGGGTGGTTTATTAATAATGAAGGTTGGATAATTTTTGGCCTGATTGTTTTTTTGTAAATCATATCGATAAGCCGGCCGGCACCAAGTTTTTTGTTCGGTTTAGCCCCGACTTTTTGGGCAAGTTTTAAAAGGTCGCCGACGTTGGGATTTTTTGCCAGGTCCATTCCTGTTGTGTCTTTAAAAGACTGGAAATAATCTATTTTTGGCCAATCTTTTTGCCAGTTAATTTGGGTGTCACCGTTTTTTGATGTCTCTTCGCCTAATGTTTGTTTTATGATAAACCTGTAATATTTTTCAACAAAATCAATAAGATCTTCAAAGCTTGCGTATGCCCAGTAAAATTCCATCTGTAAATAATCCTGCAAATGTTCTGCATCGATTCCCTCATTTCTAAAAATTTTGCCGATTTCAAAAGTCTTTTCGAAACCGCCGACTAACAAACGTTTCTGGTAAAGTTCCAGGGAAATCCTTAAATAATAATCAACATCCAAAGCGTTGTGGTGGGTAGTGAACGGTGTTGCGTCGGCACCACCGGGAATTGCTTCCAGGGCCGGAGTTTCAACTTCCAAAAAATTATTGTCTGCCAAGAAATTTCTGGCGGCAGTCCAAAATTTGGCTTTTTTGATGAATAAATCTTGGGCTTCGGGATTGGTGATTAAGTCGATATACCTACGGCGCAGGCGGGTCTCAACGTCTTTTAGCCCATAGAAAGAAGAGGGTATTGGGCGAATGGATTTTGTGAGCAATTTAAAATCGTTTACAAAAATTGTGATTTGGCCTGCCTGGGTTTTATCTACGGAGCCTGATACTTCGACGAAGTCCCCGATGTCTAACAGTGCTAAGAGTTCATTGTTTATAGCTGATAGTTTATCTGCCGAGAAAAAAAGCTGG
>CAYTEJ010000001.1:14713-17389 GCA_964436835.1 uncultured Gammaproteobacteria bacterium
TTTGCCAGACTCGTCTGCAAGGTCTGCAAATGTTGATCCGCCATGACCGCGAAGACCAACAAGACGGCCGGCGGTTTGTACATCTTTACCTTGTGATTTTATACAATCCTCTACTGTTTGTTTTTTTTCGGCTTTTGCGGGAAAAGGATTAATCTTGAGATTTTTAATTTTTTCTAGCTTTTCCAGGCGAATTTTCCTTAGATTATCCAACGGCTCCATGGCCTACAGTATACGAGAGAGAACTAACGGAAACAAGTCTAGTTAGAAGTATTGCGCGCGCTTATTGGCTTGCTGCGTAAGGATTATTTTGTTCAGTGGGTTGTCTCAGATAATCCGGTATTCTGGCCTGATCGTCAAAAATCAGACCGTAAGTATAAGGACTAAAGTGCCTTCCCAAGAAATCTTCTGCTGTTTGGATAGTCCCATGGTCTCGCAGTTCAATTAATTCATCAGTTAATGCGTCTGTATCGCCTATCATTGCGAGTGGGTCTTCCCAGCTCAGATATCCATTCTCCGATGTCACGCTTCCTTTTCGGAGACAATTTTCTAAAATCATAGACCTACTTTTATAATATGGCACCCTTTCACCCTTTTCCTTATACGCTTTGTAATCCATAGCACCTTCTGCAAACATTGTGGCGATGAGGGCCTCCCTCTCCCGCATAGTTATTCCCGGTATTCGGGAAATGCCGCGAATTGCCATTAAGTCGCAATACATTTCTTTCACCCAATCGGAGTGCTGTTCAAGCCTTTCGGGAAGATCCGTAGGGATGTCAAAAGAGTGGCTAGCTTCATGATAAACAATCCTCTTTAAGTCTCCATTTATTAATGACTCAAGAGGTAATCTCCTTCTGGTATTTGCATCTACAATATCCTTATAAGTACCAATCCGTTGTGTTAATCTGTCCCTGTAGACGGGCAAAAATATAGTGAATTTAGAACCAATTCTCTTTCGGAGGCCAGGATCATCCGGAAGGTTATTGCCGTTCCAGTCATATTGGGCCGGCTGACCAGCTGTAACAGCCGTTTCATCGGCACGAACTTTAACAATTGGTGCTGCCTTTTGGCTTTCCCCACTCCACCAAAGGACATAACGATCTGCTTCGTCTTGGCATACCTGGGTTATTTCACGGTTTAGAAAACCTGTCCACCCTGTTAAGGCTTTTTTTCTTTTAAATCTTCGGTCGGTGTAAACATCATAAAAACCTAATACTACATCTACTAAAGGCTCTTCATCCATACTAAGCCATGCGCGCTCACTGTCCTCATAATTACCTGTTTCCAGCGACTGAATTTTTGCCTCAAGATAGGCATTAAATTGGACATTCTTGGTTTCTCTGGCCAACTCAGCTGCTTTTTTCAGATGATCTATGACTCCGTTTGGTTCGTGAAAATAATCCCAATAATACTTATGCATTGGTATAGTAAATAGTGAACCGTCCTCGGTATTTCTCCTCACGATTGTATAACCGGAAAGTATCTCTGGATCATTTTTTGACGCGTCTCGAATCTCCTTTTTTGTGGCATCATCAGGATAAAAGAAAGTTGCTTTGCCGTCACCTTCCTGTATCCTATACGGGTCGGCTACCAGCCTGACCGCATCGACCAGATGTTCATGCATTGCCCTTTCTGCTTCCGTAAGTTGTGACCTAATGTCAACAGGTATGGCGTATTCCCTGATGTGTAATTTGTTAGGAGGCAGACCACGTTCATAGACCGCAAGACCACGGTTTATTGCAGTGTCCTGGGGGGTTGTAGGTTGTCCTGTTTGGCTTTCCGTCATATTAAGTGAGGTATTTTACGTCAATTTAGCCCAAAAAGCTAATTTATATCGGCTTAATATTTTCCAATCTTATGTCGAAGGCTTTGAGTGGCTCAAGAGTTAGGTATTTTGACAGGAATTCTTGTGCCTCCTCGTAAGTTCCTTCTTCTAGATACCTGGTAAAAATTACTGACAAATTTTCCATTTCGAAAAACATTTTGGCGAAATTGGGCCATGATATTCCGTCTCTCTCCTGTAGTGCTTCTTCCCTCTTTAAAAAGTTAAATGTCAGGGCGTCTCCTTTCAGGTAACTGTCGCGAAGTGAAGATTTTTTGGATAGTACCCATTCAGAAAATATCCAACAGATTTGGATAACCATTATCGCTTCCAGTTCCTTCTGGTCAATGATTCCTTTTAAAACCAAATGTTTTGCATGTTGTACACCGGAAACTGAATTATTTGCTTCATCGAGAATCGGAAATAGCTCCCTCAATCTTGTCCTTGAATCACGATATCTGTGCAAATGTTGAACCAAGCTATTTAGGAGAACGTAATAGTACATACCTTTATTCAATAACTCTTTTGAATATCTTGCTTTAAAATTCTTTTCAAATACAGCTTTGTATATTGGATAAATAAGTTTATTAAATTTATAGTTAATACAGCATCGATACCCCATAATTCTTGCACCATATTTTTCTACCGTTTCGGTTTCTGCCGGCAAAAATTGTCTTGTAAATAACAGTCGCCCAAGCAAACCGGAAAAAATGAAGCAATCCGTAACCTGCATGTCTACAATTGAAGGAGGGATTGTTCTGTGGGCCCGGCTTCCGAAAGTTGTGTAAAGAATGTCCCGTATATTTTTTGCCTTTTCGGTCCTTTTTTTATCAACAACTCCAACGCTAGCCTGGTAT
>CAYTEJ010000001.1:17399-28560 GCA_964436835.1 uncultured Gammaproteobacteria bacterium
GGTATGCCCTTTTTATAAAAAATAGTTTATCCAAATATCTCTCATGGGGCCCAATCGTGAAATGAATATTGCAATTTTTAATCGCCAGCCAAGCTATATCTGCTTCCTGATACTTCCCTTCGGTGATGGCTAAAGTTGCGGCTTTCAGATATCTTTTAAAACTCTTATTTTGACAAATTTTTTGGGCCTCGCTGAGAATTTTTGTAATCGGAGCAATTTCTTTTTCATATTCCTTATAGTAAGGGATTGAAATCAATTTATTTTTGTTGTCCCTTCTTACAACAGTGAAAGGTGAAAAGATTCCGGGGTCTTTTTTGGCAGCCTCTTCTATTTCGGATTTAATTGCATCCCTAGGATAAAAATTTGCACCATTATTGATGTAGTTTTCTTGGAGAATAAAGATCTTGTCAACTAATTCTGCAGCTCTTATCAAAAGCGGGGTTAGTTTTTTTTCGTTTGAAGTTAATTCTTTGAGTGCATCTTTTTCAACCGTAAAACGCTTTATGGAAGTCATGGTTTTTGAGATTATTTTATCTCGAGAATTTTATACTTTGTGCGGAAAATTGGGGTAACCACTTCAACGACTTCTCCAACTTTTGCCCCAATTAACGAGGCGCCAACTAAAGACTCATTCGATATTTTCTTTTGGGCGGGGTTCGCCTCTATTGTTCCAACAATAGTAAATTCGTCTGTCTGGCCATCAACTTGAACTTTAATAGTAGAGCCAATAACAACAAATTCGCCCTGTTTTTGTTGGCTGACAATTTCTACTCTATTGAGGATATCCTCAAGGTCTGTGATCCTGGTTTCCAGAAGGGATTGTTCTTCTTTGGCGGCATCGTATTCGGAATTTTCTGCAAGATCACCAAATTCCCTCGCGTTTTTAATTCTTGCTGTTATGGCTGGGCGTTGAATTTTAACCAGTTTTTCGTATTCAGATTTTAAATCGGATAAACCTTCTTTTGTGAGGATAAACTTTTTATTACCCTGCTGAGCGTTCATGAAGCACACATTGTATTGCAAAAGTAGTAAATAGTCAAGAAAAACTATCCACGTTCGGGGCTGCCTGGATATTGTGTAAATGGAGATTCTTGAACTCCCGCTTTATGCTCAGGAGTGGGAGAATATAGGCTTCCCTCAACCGCAGAATGTAATGCCATGTGTTCGGGATTTAAGGGAGGTGCTTCTGATTCACGATAAACCCTGTAATATGCTTCGCGAAGTGCTGTGTGCATTCTCATTATTTCTGGTCCTTTTTGTGGATCTCTGATTGCCTCCGGATCCGCAATTAACAACGTGTCTGCGTCTGCAATCCAGCTCATCACTCTTAGACGGTAATCGTCTCTGGTAAAGCCGTTTTCGCTAACCATAGCCCCGTATCCAGCTTCTGTCTTAACTAAGGGACCAATTCCCCCATGAACTATTCTTATTCCCATTAAACCTTTTTCTTTACAAAAAGCTCTGAATTTTTTGGAATTTTTAGGTGCACTGTTTTCGCCTTTGATTAAAACCCTGTCTTCCCAACCATTTTCTTCTAACAGTTTTTTTATGAGAAGTCTCTGTTCGCCCAAGACAACATCCGGTTCAAGGTTTCTAATTGAATCGGCGGTGTTGTCTTCTTTAACAAGAAATTGGAGTTGGGGTCTCTTGCCGGACTTCCTTCCGTAAATAAAGGAGTCTAGCACCATGAGGTCTGCTGGAGTATTTAGATTAGGTTCCCAGTCAATTTTTAGACCGTCTGATATTTTCGCTTCCTCTACCCAGTCTCTGCCACAAAGACCGATATCGCGTGTATCAATAACCTCTGCAGGAATGTCTCCAGTTCTGATGCGAATTACCTCAGTTAACGTTCCGTCTTTTTGAATTGCTGCTCCCTCGTCTAGTTCATCCCCTGATGTGCCGACAGGGAAAATAATTGGCATACCGGCTTCCATAAAATGGTCTGGTATTGTTCTCATATTTTTTGCGATGACTAGCTTAAGCATTGATATCTAATGTTGTGTAAATGTAAAAATTGAATCTAGATGATAGCATAAAACCAAACATTTTTCTATTGTCATGCTTACAATTTTTTCATAGGCGCTTATTTGATCGGATTCAACTGTTCGTATATAATTGGCAGAGTTTTGGCTCCATCGTCTAGTGGCCTAGGACACCAGATTCTCAATCTGGTAACACCGGTTCGACTCCGGTTGGAGCTACTGATTGTTGGATTTATCTGCCGCTATCAAAAACAAGTGTATCTGATATATAATTCATCGCCAGATCTTTTATTATGCGATTTATTTCAGCTTGCCTTGTAGCTATCCTATTGTTTTTTACCAGCATTGCCCCTGCTTACGCACAAAAAAGCGATTACAGTTTCCCAAAAATATCTAGTGGGGAAGTGCAGGGAGCTCTACAAGAAACTGTACCGATTAGGCTTTTGCCGGGTAACCCGCTCTATTTTTTAATCTCGATAAAAGAAGCCGTTAATAGATTTTTTAAACCTTCGGCGGTTGAAAGGTCGCAATTTGACTTTACGCTTTCAGGGAAAAGACTGAAGGAGATATATATGCTTATGGCAAAAAGTGACTATAAAAGAGTCAGCAACAATCTTATAAGATATGCAAAACAAAACGAAAGTATAATTAGGCAACTTGAGAAGGCAAGATCCCAAAACCAGGCAGTTGAACCGGCTGTTGGAGCAATGGCGGACAGTCTTCGCTTCCACGAAGAATTACTAATTGCGATATACGATATAAGACCGTCTTCTGGTGACAATAATAATTTTGATGGAAGTTTTTCGCAAGCTATTGATGCGTTTAAGGCGCTGGTTGGGGAAATTGACAACATTAAGCCTGGAGTAAAAAACCGTTTTCAGATAAGTAAGACTACTGATGCAAGTAGTAGCGCTGATGTGAATTCAAAAGCTTCACCCTCCCCCGCGCCAGTTGAGGCTACACCTACATACAAACCAAGAAGGATCATATATTAATTAGTAATATTGATAGATTAAAACAGCGTAATTTTGGTTAGACCAAAAATGGGATCAAGAGTAACGCAACGATGTTAATGATCTTGATCATAGGGTTTATAGCAGGTCCGGCCGTGTCTTTGTAGGGGTCGCCAACGGTATCCCCTGTAACTGCCGCTTTGTGAGCGTTTGAACCTTTTCCTCCGTATTGACCGGACTCGATGTATTTTTTGGCGTTATCCCAAGCAGCACCGCCGGTAGTCATTGATATTGCCACAAAAATTCCCGAAACGATGGAACCAATGAGTAAACCCCCTAGGGCTTTTGATCCAAGCATTAGGCCAACCGCAATAGGAGCAATTACAGGAATAACAGCCGGGGCAATCATTAACTTGAGGGCTTTTGTAGTTACGATATCTACGGCTTTATCATACTGAGGTTTACTTGTCCCCTTTAAAATACCGGGGATTTCCTTAAATTGTCTCCTGACTTCTTCAACAACTGCACCTCCTGCTGTTTGAACGGCTTCAAGTGCAAAAGACGCAAATAAAAATGGTAGTGATGCGCCTAGAAAGAGGCCGATTAAAACTTTAGGGTCAGAAAGCGAAAACTCAACCGCAACCCCTTTTGCAGCCAATTCCTGGGAATAGGCAGAAAAAAGCACAAGCGCCGCCAAGGCTGCAGAGGCTATAGCGTAGCCTTTTGTAATTGCTTTAGTAGTATTGCCAACTGCATCGAGGGGATCCGTAACGTTGCGAACTTCTTTGGGTAAATCAGCCATTTCTGCAATGCCACCTGCATTATCCGTAATCGGTCCGTAAGCATCAATTGCCACAACTATACCGGTTAAGGAAAGTAGTGAGACTGCCGCTACAGCAATACCATAAAGTCCTGCCAGGGAATAAGCTGCCATAATTCCGCCGCAAATGATAACAATAGGCCAAAATGTGGATCTCATACCAACTGCAAGACCGGCAATAATGTTGGTTGCGTGGCCGGTGGTTGAGGCTTTGGCAATACTCTGGACCGGGCCAAACTTGGTTGCTGTGTAGTATTCGGTAATTAGTACTATAAAAATCGTAACCAATATCCCGATCAGTGATGCAAAATAAAGGTTCATTGGGTCATAGATACCATTTGCGTTCATCATTATGACTGCAATAGGATAAAATCCAAGTGCGGAAAGGGCCGCCGCGACAATCAACCCAACATAAAGAGCGCCCATGATGCTTTTGTTTTTGGGCAGTTTCACAAAGAAGGTGGCAATAATAGATGCAATAATGGCCACAGCCCCAAGTGCGATCGGGTATAAAATCGCACTAATGGAATTTGGGAAGATTAGGGATCCCAGAAGCATTGCTGCAACTACCGTTACGGCATAAGTTTCAAACAAGTCGGCCGCCATGCCGGCACAATCGCCCACATTGTCACCAACGTTGTCGGCTATTACTGCAGGGTTTCGAGGGTCATCTTCGGGGATTCCAGCTTCAGTTTTTCCAACTAAATCTGCCCCTACATCAGCTCCCTTGGTAAAGATTCCTCCGCCAAGCCTTGCAAAGATTGATATAAGCGATCCTCCAAAACCAAGGCCAATAAGCCCCTGGACATCACCTGTTGCGCCGTAATAGCCGGCAACAGAAAGTAGGGCAAGACCAACAACCAACATGCCTGTTACCGCTCCTCCGGAAAAAGCAACAGAAAGCGCCCTGGCAAGACCGTGTCTTGCCGCCTGCGTTGTTCTGACGTTTGCCCTGACCGAAATGTTCATTCCAATAAAGCCTGAGGCAGCCGACGCTATAGCGCCTATCGCAAAACCTATTGCGGTTTGTAGTGACAGGAGAAAGGTTATCAGTGCAAAAATTACAACTGCAACAGCTGCAATAACAGAATACTGCCGGGTTAGATAAGCAGACGCTCCCTCGGCTATTGCATCTGCAATCTTGCGCATCTTGGGTGTACCGGAGTCAAGAGAAATGATTCTAAACGAGGTTATAACCCCATACAAAATAGCCGCAACAGATGCTGCGAGCGCGAAAGGCAGTGCCAGTTCGGGATTAAGATTTGCAATGTTCACAGTGATAGTGTGAAATCATACAAACTTTTTAGTCAATTTGCAACAGGCGACCAGATTAGCTTGCGGGTTGGGGTAAAGGGAATGTTTTAGGATCTTTTTTACCCTCAGAAGGTTTTTCAGAAAGCTTCTTTTCTTTTGGAAGAGCTCTGGTAAGCGCGACCTTTAGGACTTCGTCCATATGCTCTGCCAGAATAAATTGCATGTCATGGCGGACATTTTTTGGGATATTATTTGCTTTTGGCAAAATAACTGTTGTGAGACCCGCACGGTGGGCAGCCAGGACTTTTTCTTTTAGCCCGCCAATTTCCAAAACGCGACCACGCAAAGTTACTTCTCCAGTCATTCCAACCTCACGCCTTATAGGAATTTTTGTCAAGGCAGAAACAAGAGCGGTTGTGATTGCAATTCCAGCAGAAGGGCCTTCTTTCGGAACTGCTCCTTCGGGGACATGGATGTGTATATCTATTTTTTGTGCAAAGACTTCGGGAAGACCCAGAATTTTCGCGCGTGATTTAACGTATGAAAAGGAAGCTTGTGCCGATTCTTTCATAACATCTCCAAGTTGGCCGGTTAAGATTAACTGACCTTTCCCTGGGACGATTGTCACTTCGACAAAGAGAATTTCCCCGCCGGCTGCTGTGACAGAAAGACCTGTAGACATACCGATTTCGTCTTTGGTTTCGGCGATCGCTTTCGTAAACTTTTGCGGACCCAAGTATGATGGTAGTAATTTTGGATTGATTTTAATTTTCTTCGCTTTTTCATGTGCGGCAACTTTTTTGGCAACTTTTCGAAGGACTGCGGCAATTTCGCGTTCCAGTTCGCGAACACCTGCTTCACGGGTGTATTTGGACACGATTTCCCTAAGTGCCGCGTCCGAAATTTCAATATTGTTTTTAGTCAAACCATGCGTTTCAACTTGTTTTGGGACTAAAAACTTTTTGGCAATTTGGATCTTTTCCTCATCGGTATAACCTGCAAAATTGATAATCTCCATACGATCCCGCAACGCAGGAGGAATTGTGTCCAATACATTTGCGGTTGTTATAAACATGACTTCAGAAAGATCATAGGGAACTTCCAGGTAATGGTCTGAAAACTGGTTGTTTTGCTCCGGGTCGAGCGCTTCTAGAAGTGCAGATGAGGGGTCTCCGCGAAAATCGGTACCAATTTTGTCGATTTCGTCCAGCATGAAAACCGGGTTTTTTGTACCGGCATTTTTGATTCCCTGAATTATCCTACCGGGTAGAGCGCCAACATAAGTTCTTCTGTGTCCTCGGATTTCTGCTTCGTCGTGAATTCCTCCCAATGAGACTCGAATAAATTTGCGGTCCAGGGAGCGCGCGATTGATTTGCCAATCGATGTTTTTCCAACACCCGGTGGGCCATAAAAACACAATATAGGGCCGCGGATTTTGCCGACAAGTTTGTGAACTGCTAGATATTCAAGAATCCTTTCCTTAACTTTGGGAAGTCCGTAATGGTCTTCGTCGAGAACTTTGGCTGCATAGTCGACGTCTGCCAGTTTTTTGTCCTTAATTTTCCAGGGCAAATCAACAAGCCATTCAAGGTAAGTTCTAATATAAGAAGATTCGGGGTTGTAGGAGGACATTTTTGCTAAGCGTGCCAGTTCGCGGTCAGCTTTTTCTCTGACATCCTCAGGCATACCAGCATCCTTTATTTTCTTGCGGAATTCGGAAATTTCTCTTGTGTCATCGTCCTCGCCCAGTTCTTTTTCGATTGATTTCATTTTCTCCCTTAAGATTGCCTCTTTTGTAACCTTGCCAACTCTCTCCTGGGTTTCGGTATCAATCTTAGATGAAATTTCCAGAATTCTTATTTCTCTGGTTAAGAGTTCGGAGAGCCGCCCTAGCCTGGCCTTTGTGTCAACCATTTCCAAAATTTGCTGTTTGTCGCTGGTTTTAAGATCTATTGATGCAGCAACAATGTTAACCAGCTGGTTAGGGTCATCGGTTGAAAAGATATGAATTGAAGATTCAAGGGTTAATACCCCACCTAATTCCCCGTACTTTTTAATTTTAGCGAGGGTATTTCTAAATAATGCTTCCGTTTCTTCTGTCTTTTGGGAAAGTTCAGGAATTTCCTCTACTTTTACGGCAAGGTAAGGGTCTATCTGGCTAAATTCCTTAAGATAAACACGTGTTAAACCTTCTACGGCAAGGTTATATTCGTTGTCTACTTTCCAGAGCCTTCTAATTAAGCCAACTGTCCCAACCGAATAGATATCATTAGGAGCAGGATTTTCAACTCGAGGGTTTTTCTGGGCTACAAAAACTGCCAACCTGTCCCCAGCCCAAGCACTATCCAAGCCTAATTTGACCTTTGGTCTTCCAACAGTAATAGGTACCATTGACGACGGGAAAACTACAGTGTCTCTAAGGGGTACAATCGGTAATTCGTTTCTAAGCCTTGGTTTTTGCTGGTCCAAAAATATAGCCATCCTTTCCTCCCATCCATTATTATACTTCTCTTCTGAAGCTGTGGGTTGGGTAGTTCATAGATTAGCAGACAGAATACCATGAGTGCTAATCTATGTCAAGGCTTTATTTTTGAAATAATGCAATAGATATAAACCTAAAAGTAGAGCCAATACTGCCAAAACCTGTGCGATTTTTATTGTTCCAACAGTCCAAGTGTCTATTCTATAAAATTCGATGAAAAAACGGCTTGAAGAATAAAGAATCAGGTAGAGCGCAAATACGTTTCCTGAGATTTTTGATTTTCTGGCAAAATATATTAGAACACCAAAGATAACCAAATCTAGAATTGCTTCATAAAAAAAGGTCGGGTGGAAAAATTTAAATGAAATATATTGAAGCGGACGTTTATCGGGATTTATATAAATCCCCCAGGGCATAGATGTCGGCGGCCCAAATCCTTCCTGGTTTATGTAGTTGCCTATTCTGCCAATAGCTTGCCCCAAGGCTAAATACGGGACTGTCAAATCCAGTACTCCTAAAATAGGAAGCTTTTTGACTCTGGTTACAAAATACATCCCCAATAAGCCCCCCAATAAGCCCCCCCAAATCCCTAAGCCTCCATTGTGTATGTAGAAAACTAAAAAGAGGTTTAGGCTGTAGTAATCCCAATAATCCAATACGTGATAAATTCTTGCCCCAATTAAGGCAAGAATAAGTACTACTAATAGAATTGGGTCATCGAATATTTTTTCCGGAATTTTATATTTGGGTGCCCTCCTTTTTGCCATCGCCCAACCAATAAAAACAGCTGTTGCAATAATCAGGCCATAATAGTGGACTGAAAACAAGCCAATATTAAGTGTGGGGTTTATCATTGATTTTTTTAAGTATGAGAGCTGCCAACAACAATACTAGGGCCGTGACAATTATATTGGTAACAAGATGAAATGCAAAAGAAATAAAAAAACTTTGAGGGAACATTTTTATAAGGTTGTCGCTTCCGTCAAATAGCCAGTAATTGTTCCTAAAAAGAGCCAAATGAAAATAAATAAATAAACCTTCAAAATCTAAGGTTAATAGCCCTAGAACTGTAATAGTTAAAACAATTGTTGCAACTGCACCCAAAAGATAGGCCTTCAGTAGTTTTCTAGCGTCCTTTTTTAAAATTGTGTATATGGTGGTAAATATGAGCAGTATATTTAGGCTAATGGTGAGAAAGTGCGCTGTATTGAGTAAATGTTTTACATCTATCAAATGCAAAATTGCTTGGTTTGAATAAAATTTCTGTTCGAGCATATTTTTACCCCTAAAGTAGCCAATTAAGTTGAGTGCTGCTTCATTTAGGGCTGCACTCTCGTTAAAATCGTTATATATGTTTTGTTCCCTGTAAATTTGTAGGTAAAAATTGTAGTTTGTGGCTAATGCTGCCAAATTTGTAAAAATTATAACCAAAGGGATTAGTACTATAATTAATACTGTAGTGTATTTCATAACTTAAGTTTACCAGTATTAATGAAACTAAGTTCACTTTTCATTGTGCTTATTATAATTATTGCAGTTAGTGCATACGCACTTTCCAACTGGCAAAAGTATGGGTCGTTTTTCGGAAAACGCGGGTACGAAAATGTAAAATTAGTAGATTTAGTAAGTTTTGCCAATCTGTATAACGGTAAGGATGTTTGCACAAACGGCTATGTTATAGAGGGTAACAATGCTTCTTTTATAAAAGATGGGGTCACCGGAAGCAGGTTTGAGGGCTCTGCGTGGGTAGTTAATAATACAAGTTCCAACTTTATCTTCAACACCTCAACCACTGTAACAAAAGCGGTAATGGCCAGAGTCTGCGGGCATTTTGTGAGCAAGGGAGAAACTGAATTTGGTAACCCGCCTTACTGGAAACACCAGCTAACTATAAATGAAGTTGGTTAGCTTTAAAACTCCTTTCCTGTAGAGTACTTATAAAGCGTCCAGTTTTCTAACCTTAGTGCGTTAGCAATTGTAACTATTGACGATTCTGCTTCGTCTTGATTTTCTCAATTTTAAGTAGTATTATATCCCCACTAGGGGGATATATGGCTTATAGGCCAAAAGACGCACAAGAGAGAATTTTACATAGATTAAAAATAGCCCAAGGCCATTTGAAAAAGGTGATAAAAATGGTTGAAGCTGATAACTACTGTATTGATATTCTTCATCAGTCGCAAGCAGTCCAAAAGGCTATAAAGGAAACGGACAATTTAATGCTGGAAAACCATTTGAAATGCTGTGTTGCCGACGCTATACGGGCCGGCAATAAAGATGAAGCTTTGGCAGAAATTATGCAGGTTTTTAAGAAAAATGAATAGGAAAATAATTTATTATTTTGTTATTCCAGCGGCTTATTTACTTATAGTGATTAGTACTTTTTTGGTTTCAAAAAGTTTGTTTTTACCTTTTAAAACGCATTACCATGCGGGGTTTGTAGTTTTTCAAGACAATAGAAAGCTGGATTTTTCGGATAATAAATACATGTATATTAAGCCGTGTTTATTAAACCCAAACCACAATGATGCGGTTAAAGATAAGCAGCTTGAAAAAGCTCACTTGCATGAAAATGTTGGAGACTTGGTCCATGTTGAGGAATCTGGTGCTTATTGGAAAGATTTATTCACAAACATTGGTTATCCTGTTGATGGTGCTAAATCAACTGGATATATTAATGGTAAGAAAATAGCTAATTTCCAAATGCTACCAATACGCCCTTATGAAAGTCTTGTAGTTTTTATTGGTGATAATAATCCGGAATTTCTTAAGCAGGCTGTCACAAAGGACTACATTTTGAAAATGGAAAAAAAGAGTTCAGCTTGTGGAGATTAAAATGACACTGGATAAAATATTTATAATATTATTGAGTTTAACCGGAATTGGATTTACTTATTGGTTCTTTCTCATGAAAAAAGATAAAACAGTGATGGTTAAAGACTCTGTCGACATTAAAGTTGATGGCGGTTACTCTCCAAGTATTATCTCTGTTTCTAAAAATAAAAAGACTACACTTAGTTTCCTTCGTAGTGATCCAAATAACTGTCTTGAGGAAGTATTGCTCCCTGAATTTAAAATCCGTAAATTCCTTCCATTGAATAAAAAGGTTGATATTACTATCACGCCAAAGCTAGCGGGTGAATACGAAATAGTATGTGGAATGAATATGTTCCATGGAAAGATTCTGGTGAAATAATGGCAGAAATCAAGAAGACGTTTCCAGTTGTAGGTATGCACTGTGCCTCCTGTGTGGGAGTAATTGAAAAATCGCTGAAGAGAACACCTGGTGTTAAAGACGCAAATGTAAACCTCGCGACTGAAAAGGCGACAATAACATTTGATAATGATACCTGTGATGAGGGGCGACTTGAATCTGCTGTGGCGGGTGTCGGGTACAAGTTAATCACTGGTGATGATGCTATTCCCCCAGATCAGGAAAAAGCAGAAAAAGCAAAAGAGTTGAAAGCTTTAAGAAATAAGGTAGGTCTAAGTCTACTTTTTGGCGCATTCATTTTATGGGGAAGTTTTCCCGGACTTTCCAGTACCGCTCCGGTTCTATTAAAAAATTTCTGGATCCAATTATTGCTTGCCTCCCCTGTCCAGTTTTGGGCAGGCTGGACATTTTACAGGGCAACAATTCCGGCGCTTAAGCATAGAACGGCCAATATG
>CAYTEJ010000001.1:28570-30241 GCA_964436835.1 uncultured Gammaproteobacteria bacterium
ATTCGGCATTTGTAACGGTATTTCCCAGAATAGTAATGAATTTGGGAATCGAAGTGATGCCATATTTCGATGTGGCAACTATTGTAATCGGTTTAATTTTATTGGGGCGCTATTTTGAAGCAAGAGCTAAAGGACAAACTTCGGAGGCGATAAAAAAGCTCATTGGAATGCAGGCAAGAACTGCCCGGGTTTTGGTTGGCGGGAAAGAAACCGACGTACCAATAGAACAGGTGGTCATTGGATCTGTAATTAGGGTTAGACCCGGCGAGAAAATTCCGGTTGACGGAAATATCTTAGAAGGAGAATCTTCTATTGATGAGTCTATGATAACAGGCGAAAGTATTCCTGTTGATAAAGCAAAAGGCGACACCGTTGTGGGCGCTACTATTAATAAATCCGGTACATTTACATATAAAGCAACTAAAGTTGGCCAGGACACAATGCTTGCCCAAATTATTAAGTTAGTCCAGGAGGCGCAGGGCAGCAAGGCTCCGATTCAGAGGATTGCAGATTTAATTTCTTCGTATTTTGTACCGATTGTGATTATGCTTGCTTTTTTTACCTTTGCCGTTTGGTACGTACTAGGTCCGGCTCCAAGTTTTATTTTCGCGATGCTTAATATGGTGGCGGTTTTGATCATTGCCTGCCCTTGCGCAATGGGACTGGCAACACCGACCGCCATTATGGTGGGAACAGGAAAGGGTGCGGAGCAGGGAATATTAATAAAAGACGCAGAGAGTTTAGAAATTGCCCACAAAGTAAATACGATCATTTTTGATAAAACCGGAACTTTGACACAGGGTAAACCCGAGGTAACAGATATTGTACCGACAGGCAACTTTTCGGAAAATGAGGTTTTGAAATTAGCAGCATCTTTGGAAAAGGGGTCTGAGCACTCGCTTGCCGAAGCAATCACCAAAAGCGCAGATAGTAGAAAAGTAAAGCTTGAAAAAGTCAGTAAATTTAAAGCGCTTTCCGGTTTTGGAGTAGAAGGCGTCGTTTCAGGAAAACAACTTTTTTTTGGAAATAGAAAGTTAATGGAACGGGAAAAAGTTGATTACAAAAGTCACCTGGTCCAAATTGAAAAGTTAGAAAGCGATGGTAAAACAGTGATGCTTATGGCTGTTGGGAAAAAATTAGTAGGCCTTGTGGCCGTTGCTGATACGGTAAAAGAGAGCGCAAAAAACGGTGTTGAGGCACTAAAGAGTAAAGGGATTGAGGTTGTGATGATTACGGGGGATAACAGGCGAACTGCCGATGCAATTGCCAAAAAACTTGGGATAGAAAGAGTTCTTGCCGAGGTTTTACCAGATCAAAAGGAGGCAGAGGTCAGAAAGATTCAAGCAGAGGGTAAAGTAGTTGCAATGGTTGGTGACGGAATAAATGATGCACCGGCGTTGGCACAGGCAAATGTTGGAATTGCGATGGGGAGCGGTACGGATGTTGCAATCGAGGCTGCGGATATTACTTTAATAAATCGGGACTTAAAATCTGTGGCTTTGGCAATAGAGCTTTCCAGAAAAACCATGAGAACTATCAAAATGAATTTATTTTGGGCTTTCGGATACAACGTTCTCTTAATCCCTGTTGCCATGGGGGTTCTTTATCCGTTTTTCCATATACTTTTAAACCCGATTTTTGCGTCCGCTGCTATGGCAACGAGTTCAATTT
>CAYTEJ010000001.1:30251-32689 GCA_964436835.1 uncultured Gammaproteobacteria bacterium
AGAAATTTAGAAAAAGGTAGTGAGTTTGACAAAATTTTTAAAAAAACACTAAAATGAAAGGTGAAAAATGAATTTTAAGAAAATATTCAAAATTTTTATAATTTTTGCTATTCTTGGGTTGTCATTTTCTTCTTTTTTGTCGTTAGACCATAATATGGGAGGCAAGTACAGTGGAAAAATGTCTAGTTGTCTTTTTGTAGCCACAAATTCAACTACATGTCAAATGAGTGTTGGTGAACATCTTTTAGTGTGGCAAGAAACATTTGTAGCCAGTATTAGTTCTAATTTTATTTTTATTCTTAGCTTACTGGCTATTTTGTTACCTGTCACTTTTATTAAATTTGGAGGGAATGACCCCCCATCACTGCTTCCAAAAAGATATGATAAAGAGAACCGTACATTAAATATTTTTAATTATCTTCTTAGTGCCTTATCAAGAGGCATAATCCATTCTGAAATCTACGCATAAATTTCAATAATCAAACCTAGACTTGCTTTGGCAAACGTTTTAGTTTGCAGAATATTATGAAACTTACGATAAATAACCAAAAAAGATGAGTAGAAGATTTTTTTTAAACCCAATAATAATTATGACTGTGGCAACTATTGCGATTGTTGCTTTGGGGGTTTTGTTATTTTCTAAATCATACAGTCAAAACCCAACATCCGGCGCAAAGGTCGCAGCAGGAATTATTGCTCCTGATTTTACCCTGCCGTCAACAGAGGACCAAACCGTTACGCTTTCGTCATTTAGGGGTAAACGAAATGTTTTAATCTTTTTTCACGAAGGTTTATCTTGTGACCCATGTATGCAGCAAATGCCTGCATTGGAAAAAGTTGCAGATGAATTTGAAAAAATGAATGTTGAATTGCTTTACGTAACATTCGACCCTGTTGACCAATCGAAAGAAGCAAAAAATCGTTTTGGTATAAAAAAACCAATTCTTTCGTATAACCAGGCCACGACAGAAGTGGATTACGACCTTACAAATTATTCTATGGATATGGGCAGGCGGGCGGGCCACACCTTCATATTGGTTGACACAAATGGACAGATTATATGGCGAAAAGATTACTGGCCGGGCCGAGGGCATATGATTTCTGGGGGGACTATGTTTGTTAGTCCAAGCGAAATAGTTGAGGAAGTAAAAAAAACTTTAAATAAATATGGAACCGATAACTAACTTAGCATTTACCTCCTTATTTACTAATGCAACGCTTATTGTTGCTTTCTTTGGAGGTATGGTGATGCTTTTTGCACCTTGCTGCATAACTTTGATGTTACCTGCATATTTAGGGACAGTGTTTAAATCCAAATCGAGAGTGATGCTTATGACTTTGGTGTTCGCTGCCGGAGTTGCCACAATTATACTTCCTCTTGTTCTTGGCGCCCGTTTTTTGGCTTCTTTCTTTAATAATTATCATGTCTTTGTTTTTGTAGGTGGTAGTCTTCTCATGATTGTCATTGGAATGATGTCGCTTTTTAATAAAACCGTCGAGCTTCCCTTTGTTTCAAAAATCCAAGCGCCAAAAATAACAAACGCGGGTACAACTTATTTATTGGGGGTTATCTCAGGTATCTCCAGTACTTGTTGCGCACCTGTACTTTTTGGTGCCCTTTCTCTTGCTGCTTTATCTCCAACAATGTTAATGGCTGCAGGTGTGGGGCTTGCATACACTTTTGGTATAGTTTTCCCGCTTTTTTTGTTATCGCTTTTTTTTGAAAAAGGCGTACAAAAAAGAATGATGGGCTTGAGGACAAAAACAATAAAGTTTGGTGAGTATCAGTCTCCACTATCCAATTTTATTTCGTTTTTAATTTTTACTACGACAGGAATTGTTTTTCTTATTTTGGCCCTCACAGACCGCCTTCAAATGAATGAGCAAGCTGTTAATCTTTCCATCAAATTTAAGGCTTGGGTTGATACAGTTACAATTCCTGTTAAAAATATTCCATATAGTGAGCCTCTGTTTGCAATTTTGCTAGTTGGCATTTTTATTTATTTTATTTATTTAGGAACAAAAAATGGCAAAGATAAAAATTAAGAGGAGGTGAATTGTGATGTGTAGTCCAAAAACAATGCTTAAATTGGGTACTGTAATTGCCGTTCCTTTAGTTTTGGGTTTTATTTTCCTACCACAGCTTCGGGCAGGAATTATCGGAATTGCACCGCTTGCCCTGTTTGCCCTGTGCCCACTGATGATGATTTTCGGTATGAAGGGAATGGCAGGTAAAAAAGGCGATTCTTGCTCCGAGTGTAAACACAACCATACTAAAGATAAGATTGAAAAAAAGGTTTAAGTTGATGAACAACGATCAAGATCTTAAAAAAATAGAGCTTAAAATCTACGGGATGACTTGCCCAAGTTGCGAGATTTTAATACTGCAAAAACTTAGGCAAATTGCCGGTATTGAAAAGGCTTATGCCCATTACAAA
>CAYTEJ010000001.1:32699-33871 GCA_964436835.1 uncultured Gammaproteobacteria bacterium
AATCTATTGTTCACAAGAGCCAACAATATCCTACATGCAGGAGGTATTGGCAGAATATAATTTTAAGGTTACATTATGGGAAGATAGAGAGAAAAAAAAGCCAGAAACCTCTGGTATCCATACTTCTATTAAGGACCTTGTAAGGGTCCTACCGATTTTTCTTCTCATTACTGGAGTTTATTTAGTTTTTAAAAGGTTTAACTTTTCTCCTCCAATTCAAAATACAGAAAGTATCAATCTTTGGGTAATTTTTGTTACAGGACTAACGGTTGGCGGCCTAACATGTCTTGCTGTTCAAGGGGGCTTGCTGGCTTCTGTAATAGCAGCAAGAGAGGAAGAAAGTGCGTTAGGAAAAGGAACCGCAAAACACGCAATGTATGCAACAGGTGTTTTTCTTATCACTAAATACATTGCATATGTGGCCCTAGGGTTTATTTTGGGAGCCTTTGGGGGAGCATTAAATATAGGGGGTAGGGTGCAAACTGTGATGCAACTGGCGGCAGGCATTTATATGATTGCTGTTGCCTTAAACCTTTTGAATATTCACCCAATATTCCGGTATGCAATTATCCAACCGCCAAGATTTTTAACCAGAATGGTCAGGAACCAGTCTAAATCCAAAGATTTATTTGCCCCTGCACTTTTGGGCGGAATGACAATTTTTATCCCCTGCGGAACAACTATTGCGATGGAAGCATTGGCTATAAGTAGTGCAAATGCTCTCATCGGGGCATCGATTATGGCCGTTTTTATTCTTGGAACTATGCCTTTGTTTTTTGGAATCGGGGTAATAACATCTGTGATGGGGGAAGCCTTTAAATCTAAGTTTCTAAAGCTTGCTGCTGTTGCTGTAATTTATCTGGGGGTAACATCTATTAATGGTTCGCTTACTGCCCTGGGATCCCCTTTTACATTACAGGGTTTAGCAGATAATTTCCCAAAAAATATCAGTCTTGGAAATGGCAACAATACTTCTGGGGATGAGCAACTATCTTCCCAAAATGCAGTGATTGACGTTACATCCCGAGGTTACACGCCTAATTATTTAAAAGTTAAAAAGGGAAAGCAAGTAACACTCACCCTTCGAAGCAAGGATGCGTAAAGTTGTGCCTCGGCTTTCAGGCTTCCAACTTTGGGCATACGCGTTAATTTGAAAGCTAATGATACGCAGA
>CAYTEJ010000001.1:33881-36642 GCA_964436835.1 uncultured Gammaproteobacteria bacterium
TGTTAAATTTACACCGGGCAAAGTGGGTAAAATAATTTTTGCGTGTTCGATGGGTATGTATAGGGGGGTGATTGAGGTCATATGAGCAATTTAGTTAAGAAAAAATTAAAGATTAGCGGCATGCATTGCTCCTCTTGTGCAATGAAAATAGATATGGATTTGGAGGATTTAGAGGGAATAAAAGAAGCTAGGACAAATTATGCAAAGCAAGAAACCGATCTTGAGTATGATGAAGAAGTTGTAGATTTGCCAAAAATTTTGCAACAAATTGAAAAAACCGGATATTCGGCCCAGGAATGATTGGATAAATAGCGTATTATTTTTTGGCCAATCTGTTATAGAGCTCTATGGTTGCATAAGTTGTGACCCAGGTTAGAACTACTGCGCTTACAAAGCCCAAAATTATTGATCTTAAATTTGGACTAAAAGTAGCTTTGACTAAATCAAGATTTATAGTATGCATCCAGGATTGTGCAACGGCGAAAAGCAAATCGGGTGCTAAGTATGATAACAAAGCGCAAGATATAACCCATATCGCCATTACAATTGCGGCTGCGTTTGCAAAGGCTATTGATTTAAGCATATATTTTCACCTCCTTTTTTTCTCATTATCCCCTTTGTACCAAAGCCAACGCGCAAGAGAAATTAAAACAACCATCACCACAATCCAGCTTATCAGACAGAAGATGGGGCCGACCCAAAAACCGGCTCTGCTTCCCCATCCCCACATCATCGGATAACCAGCCCAGTAATTGGCACCGTCTGAGGCATTATTCGGGTAATACGCGCCATTTCCGTAGCGCATCATTTGTGCAAGTAATATTTATATCACCCCCTTACTTCTAAATCTATTATATATCAGCCCCTCAAAGAATCGGGGTAAACAGGGTCGCCTTGGCCCTTCATGATACTCAGGACAAGCACCTTTCAGTCATGCCAATATACAGTGCCATGCGGTCCTCGCAGGAGCTGCGGGCCTAGTGCTCCTCCGATATATATTTTCGCAATGTTCTAATATATAATCTTGCCGAAATGAAGATTTACACGAAAACCGGAGACCGCGGTACCACTTCCATGTTTGGCGGGAAAATGGTTGATAAAAGCTGGCTAAAGAGAAGTATGTATCTCAGCGTTGCATTTAATAATGTTCAGCAACTTAGGTTCATGTTTAAGTCCCTAATAAGAAATCACTGGCTACTTCTTGTAATACTTATTTCATCCCTTTTTTTTAGGTTTTATAATTTTAAAGAACTGCAGTTTTGGAATGCAGATGATGAGGTTATAACTGCTGTAATAAGGCACATAGTCTGGGACAGATCCCCGACACTACTTGTTCCAAATAGTTTCTTGGGGTTCGGCTTAGGCCCATTTTTCCACTATATCTTAACACCTATATATTTTGCTACCAATTTTAACCTCGTTTTAATTCAGGCTTTTGCATCTATGCTGGGAGTAATAACCACGTTAATAGTTTACAAAGGCGGTCAAGCCTTGGGTGGTAAAAAAACCGGGCTGATCGCAGCTTTTTTTTATGCCTCTTCGTTTCTAATTTCTTTTTTTGACAGAAGAATTTGGCCATTAACTTTAGACGGATTTCTTGCAGCTTTGACCTTTTGGCTTCTTATAAAAGTGGTCAGCGGGAACTATAAATACATACCACTTTTGGCACTTCCCATCGGTTTTTCTTTTCATTCAGACCCTTCATTGATTACACTGGATATTGCGATTTTTCTGGCATTTATAATTTATAGGCTGTCCGTTAGAAATAGGTCTTTCTTTGCAGCAATTGTAGTTTTAGGCATATTTACACTACCGCTTATTGGTGCCGAAATAAAATACAAAGGGGCGGTCTCTGGACCTGTAATTCAAGCGCTTGCTAAACCCATAAGAAACGCGGGCATTGCCCCTAATTTTGAAAGGGTCTCACTGGTTGAATATATAAATGTATTTTCAAGGTATCTTGCCGTTGCTCCTAGCAAAAAGATTGACCAAAATTATTGCCATAGCTGCCCGGAAGGCTATGAGAATCCCTTGTTTACTCCATTTATCCAGGTGATTGTATTGATAACGATTATTGGAAGCTTAATGATATTTGCCGATAGAAAGAATAAATATGCCCGCGAAACGCAGATTCTATGGCTAATGATTCTCAGTTTTATTCTGGGATTAACTATTTACAACAGGGTATTTAAGGGGAACATAAGCCAGAACTATTTTTCGGTGATTGCCCCTATTTTTGTTCTGATGGTTGCACAGGTTGTGTCTTATATTTATAAGAAATACAGGGTTATTGCTTTGTCAATTATGTTAATTTTCTTTACGGTTAACCTGAATGCCCTTTTTAAGTCTTCCGTTGAATACCCTTTATATACAAAACTCGACTTAGTCCAAAAAAGTGCTGAATCCGTAGGCGGGAAAACTTTTTCAATAAACGCCTCAAACGGTGATGTGATAACGGGCGGCTGGACAGAATTGTTTATCACTAAAAGGTTTATTCCCACAGACAGTTATTGGTATGGTTATTTAGATTGGATTTATCAAGCATATAGCTTATACCCCGGTTCGGTGAGGACAGAAGACCCCGCGAGGATCGTGTGGTTTACTAAGTCAAATTACCAGCCTGATTTGAAACTACCTATTGTTTCAACCTTTAGTTACAAGGATTTACAAGTTTATATTTTTGATAACAGCGTCAATGGAAAAAAGTGAATAATTCTTAGTGGTATGATTCACCTGCATTTTACCGATCATCGATCTATTT
>CAYTEJ010000001.1:36652-37744 GCA_964436835.1 uncultured Gammaproteobacteria bacterium
TTTATGAAAATCTATACTAAAACAGGCGACAGAGGTACTACTTCACTATTTGGCGGGAAAAGGGTTGATAAAAATTCGGCGCGGATTGAGGCCTATGGCTGTGTTGATGAGCTGAATTCTTTGATTGGAGTAATTGTTGCAAGCGAGCCGTCTGCTGATGTTTTGAAAAAGCTAATCCGAATTCAAGATGAGCTTTTTGTTCTGGGTTCCGATTTAGCAACACCGCTTGGAGTCAAGGTGAAAATCCCAAAGATTACCAAATCATTTATAACTCGACTTGAAAAAGAAATTGATGCCTTTGATAAAAATCTGCCAGCTTTGCGTAATTTTATTTTGCCTGGTGGCAGGAACATCGGATCAAAACTTCATCTGGCAAGAACCGTGGCTAGACGGGCCGAGCGCAGAATCGTAGATCTTTCTCATACTGAGAAAATTAACCAAAATAGCCTGATCTACATTAACCGCCTTTCCGACTGGCTGTTTGTTATGGCAAGGTATGTAAACTCTTTGGAAAAAGTAAAGGAAGTTACCTGGAAAGGTAGAGGCAAATGAAAAAGGTTTTTGAGGGCAAAATCAAACAGCTTAATATTTTAATTCGATACCTTGAGAAAAAAGACGTTGCCCAAATACATCGTTATATCAATGAAATATCAAAAGAAAAAACGTATATTACTTTTCAAGGGGAAGTAATAACTCTTGACGAAGAGCGGAAATATGTTAATGAACAAGTGGAAAAAATTGCAAACAAAAAAAGTGTCGTTCTCGTTGTTTTTTGTGACAATAGATTAATTGGGACAACACACTTGATGCTTGGTGTAAGAACTGACAGACATGTTGCCCAGTTTGGCATAACAATCACAAAAGAATTCAGAGGAAAAGGTATAGGAAAACTATTGATGAAGCTTACCGTTGATGAGGGAATTAAAAACATGCCAGATTTAGAAATCGTAACATTAGGCGTATTCTCCAATAACAAACTTGCTTATGAAATGTACAAAGATTTTGGCTTTAAAGAATATGGCAGGCTGCCAAATGGCGTAAAGTTAGCTGATGGCCATATTGACCATATCTATATGTACAAGAAAGTTAAAT
>CAYTEJ010000002.1:0-1078 GCA_964436835.1 uncultured Gammaproteobacteria bacterium
GAAATGAACCGGTGCCGCCATTTTCTCTGGATTCTACACGAGACCTTTCCAAGGTTGAAAAAGACCCGAGGATTGCTGAGATGATAAAACAGCTATCTAGACTTCGCTATGGTCGGGTTGTTAATGTTGTCGATGCGAAAATTGTCCTCCGGGCGCGCCTTTAGTTTCACAAAATGGCGTGCAGGCGTGCCTCTAGACTTTAGCCTGTACTGCCCCAATAATTTAAATGTATCTTTTGACTCCTATTATTGCAGTGATGATTTTAGTTGGTACGTTTAGTGTTGGTTCCTACGTAAAAGAGCAGGCGAGGGATGTTGTTTCCCAGTATAACTTATCGCAGATTTCTCAAGTTCTGGAAATGTATTATATAGAGGACGGGAAATATCCCGAGAGTTTAGACATGCTTGTTAAAAGCGGGGAGGTTAAAAATATTAATATTGGTGATTATAAGTATTTAGCAGTTGGTGATGGACAAAAAGCAGCAGTTTTGGGCACAAAGAGTTATTGCTGGCGGTCGGAAGACGGAAAGGTTAGGGGGACGACTTCGGCATCTTTGTGTCAGCCATAATATTGTCGATGCGGAGATAGTCCACAGGGCGAGGTTATAATTAGGAAGAATGGGTGTGAATCTATTGAGGTTAAAGATTACAGTACTTTTTGTCTCCAATAATCTTCGATTTCTGGATTTTCGTCTTTGTGATAATGCTCTAAAAGATCACGTGCTTCTAAGATTTGTTCTGCTGAAAGCGGTAAATCATCCAGTTGTACTCCCTCTTTACTATTTTGAAAAATGACTCCTATAATCTCGCCATTATTATTAAATTGCAGTGTTCTTTGTTCGTCCATCTGTTTTTCGTCTGTGACGTCAAAATCCAAAGATAAGACAAATCTTGGGATATCTTCTAAATGTATCCCACGTGACCATTCTTTATTTGGAACTATAAGGATGGGTGTGGAAAATTCGTCTTCACCTCTAAAATAAATTACACCTGCAATTCCATAATCAAAACCTGTCACAGTCTTATTGATTGCTTGTTTTTCTCTTTCAGCCATGTGTCGACCGATTATAACACCGAGG
>CAYTEJ010000002.1:1088-19786 GCA_964436835.1 uncultured Gammaproteobacteria bacterium
TCGAACCTTCGACAAGACTTTATAAGAGTCCCGTTTTGCCGTTAAACTACAGGCCCCAATTAGTGCAAAGTATACCAAATTTCATATTTTTGATGAATAGTGATCTGAAATCGCTTTAATACTCATCATTATCTGTTCTTTGATGTGGATTTTGTGAACCGCAAGACCACAGGTTCCGTGGCCGAATCCTTTGTGTGTTAGATTTTCCCTATTGCTTGATTTTATATATGGTTTTGTAAATTGCGAGGTTGGAATTTTTAAACAATTACTCCAAAATTTCATTTCTTGTTGAGGGTTCATATCCTTATAAAGATGAAGGTTAACCTTTATCTTGTCTTTTGGGATTTTAAGCACATTACAAAACCAAAAGAGAGTGAACTTAAGTACATCCGGGTCAGTATTGTTGATACTTACATTACCGGTAGTTTTCGAACCCTCTCCCCAATAGAGAAATAATCCAGCAACTAATAATTCTTTATTGGTCAGTGGTAATAATGTCTTCATTTTTTTGTCATAAACGGTTTTGAGTCTAGATTCGTGTTTAAGGCGCATTGTTTCCCTGAATTTTTCAATCCGTTTTGGATTTTTACCTCTTAAAGAATTAATTTGATCTTTTGTCAGTGGGTAGCTCTTAAGCCACAGGCTTAAAGTGCTTTTGCTTACATTTAAGGCTTCTTTGATTTGGCTATAACTTTTTCCTTTAAGCCTAAGCTCTAAAGCTTTTTGGCGGTCTAACTTTCTTGACATAGTGAACTAGTGTAATCTTGTTTTGTAATAACAATTGTATGGTACACTAAGGTACTGTTTTTGTAAATCTAGTATAATTTCCCCATTATGAAAGTTGGAGTTGTTTTTAAAGGCAAAAATGATAAAGCTAAGGCTTTGGCGTCAAAAATCATTGAACTATTTAAACAAAAGGGCAGCAAGGTTTTGGACGAAGGGAACCTTGAAGGCAGTCAGTATGTAATCTCCTTAGGAGGGGATGGTACTTTAATTCACGAGGCATGCTCGCATGCTTCTTTGGACATTCCCTTTATAGGTATAAATACAGGTAATTTGGGCTTTTTAACGGCTGTAGAAAGCGATGATTGGGAAAAGGCGGTCGATATGGTTGTGGCAGGAGAAGTGGTTGTTTCCGAGCGGATCACCCTTGAATGTGAAACAAGTAGTAAAAAGGGTGTTTTTAGAGCGGTTAATGAGTTTGCAATAAAAAGTCAGTTTAGGGTTGTTGATTTGGATATCAAGGTTAACGGGGGAGAATTATTAAAAGTTTATGGGGATGGTGTAATTATTGCGACACAATCGGGTTCGACTGCATATTCACTTTCGGCAGGAGGACCAATTGTTGATCCCGGCTTGGATTGCCTTTTGGTAACGCCAATTACCCCGATTGGATTGCCAATTCCTTCCGTATTACTTTCGCCCGATATGGAGGTTGAAGTAAAAGTGACCAAAGGGGAAGACGTCTCTCTTGTTATTGACGGGCAGGATAATTTTAGCTTGAAAAAGGGCGATATTATAACAATCAAGCGAGCTTTAAAGAAGGTAAAGTTTGGCTATTTTGATAAAGACCACTTTTTAAAGTCATTAAATGCAAAGTTCGGTCTTTCCGGTAGGCGGGTTGGTTAAGGGGTTTCTTTGAATTTTTCTGCTATTTTTACTACTACTTCTTCCGGTGCCAGGTTGCTATTATCGATTATTAAATTGAAGAATTTTGGGTCAAGGAAGTCTTCATCTGAATAGAGTTTACGGAATTTAGTGTCGTGCGCTTTGTCCCGGCGCTTGACGTCTTCTGCGTTTTCGTCTTGGCTGCGCTCAAGTGCTCTTTTGATTCTAATATCCTCACTTGCTGTGAGTTTAACTTTAAGGACATGAGGCATATCTTTTGCAAAATACCCGGCATAGAGACCATCTATGACAACTGGTTTATTTGATCCAAGTAATGCAATCAGTTCCTCGTCTAAAGAACGCTCGACGTCGTCCGGTATCTCTTCCTTATTAGGTAAAGGAATATTGTGCTCTTTTGAATATTTTCGGAAGAATTCTCCTGCACCGTGATATTCGAGGGTAAGTTTTTGGGCAAGCGTTTTGGCTGCTGAAGTTGTTCCTGCGGCAACCGGGCCGGAGATTGTGATTGATTTATATTCGGCCATTAAATTTTCCTATGGCGGCGTTTGACTTTGAGTTGGGCCAGGGCCTTCTGTAGGTTTGCGGCTGCGGTTGCGTATTCTTCTTCTGAGAGTAAATGCTTTTGTTTTATTTGTTCTTCTGCATGTTTTTTTGCTTCTTCAATGGCTTTTTCTTCCAATTCTTCTTCCGGTGCTGCCAAGTCGACAAGGACATTGATGGTGTCGCTGCCTACCTGGGCAAAGCCGAATCCTGAGGCTAGATGGATTTCCTTTTGATGTTTTTTGTAAATAATGGCACCGGGTTCCATAGAGGTGACAAGGCCAATATGATGGGGGAGGATAGTAATCTGGCCGCTTGCCGTAGGTAGTGAGACTTGATCTACATCTTCGTCAAAAACCGTTTTTTCCGGCGTGATTATTTGAAGGTGGATCATTTTTTAATTTCTTCAATTTGTCCGCGCATGAAGAATTCGTTTTCGTCAACGGAATCGTATTCTCCATTTAAGATTTTTTCAAAGGCGTCGACCGTTTTTTCTATTGGTACGTATGCCCCTTTTCTGCCGGTGAAAGTTTCGGCTACGAACATTGGCTGGGAGAGGAACCTTTGGATTTTACGGGCTCTTGTGACAGCAACCTTATCGTCGTCTGAGAGTTCCTCCATGCCTAAAATGGCGATAATGTCGGAAAGTTCCCTGTATCTTTGGAGGACTTTTTGGACGTTTCTGGCAACATTGTAGTGCTTCTCGCCGACAATTTGCGGGTCGAGTGCACGTGATGTTGAGTTAAGCGGGTCGACTGCCGGATAAATGCCCTGCTCGGCGATTGACCTTTCAAGAGAAATGGTCGAATCAAGATGGGCAAAAGTGGCAACCGGGGCGGGATCGGTATAATCGTCGGCCGGAACGTAGATTGCCTGAAGTGATGTAATTGAACCTTTTTTGGTTGAGGTGATACGTTCTTGTAACTGACCCATTTCGGAGGCTAAAGTGGGCTGATAGCCGACTGCCGATGGTGTTCTTCCCAAAAGCGCCGATACTTCGGATCCTGCTTGGGCAAAGCGGAAGATATTGTCGATAAACAAAAGTACGTCCTGATTTTTTTCGTCCCGAAAATACTCGGCAATCGACAAGGCAGAAAGGGCAACCCGAAACCTTGCGCCGGGCGGCTCGTTCATTTGGCCAAAAACCATTGCCAGCTTATCCAGGACACCGGCCTCTTTCATTTCGTGATAAAGGTCGTTGCCCTCACGGGTTCTTTCTCCGACACCCGCAAAGACGGAATAACCACCGTGCTCTTTGGCAATATTGTTTATGAGTTCCTGAATGATGACTGTTTTGCCGACGCCTGCGCCGCCGAAGACACCGATCTTGCCGCCTTTTATGAAGGGGGCAATGAGGTCAATTACTTTGATACCGGTTTCCAGGATTTCCGGTTTTGTTTCCTGCTCGGTTAATGCCGGAGCCGGTCGGTGGATAGGGTAGTATTTCTTGGCCTTTACCGGGCCTAGACCATCAATAGGTTCACCGGTGACGTTGAAGATTCTCCCCAATGTTTCTGTACCCACGGGGACGCTTATGGGTGCGCCGGTATCGGTAGCCGGCGTGTTTCGTTTGAGTCCGTCTGTTGAGCCGAGGGAAACTGCCCTTACAAGGCTATCTCCTAAATGCTGTTGGACTTCGAGGATTATACTGGCACCATTTGCCGTTTTGACTTCAATAGCGTTGTAAATTTCCGGCAGGTTTCCGGGTGCAAACTCCAAGTCGACTACCGGTCCAATGATTTTGATAATTTTGCCAGTGTTTTTTGTAACTTTCATATTATTCAAATGCTTTTTGGGCAGTTATGATATCTAAAAGCTCCTTTGTTATTGCTTCTTGTCTTGCTTGATTATAAGTAAGAGTTAAGTCTTCCACCAGGTCTCCCGCTGCCTCTGTTGCGTTTTTCATAGCAACCATACGGGCGGAGTGTTCGGAAGCCTTAGCTTCCAATAATACCTGATAGATTTGGGTGAGTACATGGTGCGGAAGGATTGTTTCCAGGATTTGGTCGGCATTAGGCTCGAAGAGAAGATCGGTTGAGAGACCTTCTTTTTCTTCCTGCTCGCTGTGGGTAATATCAATAGGTAGTAATTGGCTCCAGGTAGGGACTTGTTTGATTGTCGACTGGTAATGCTGGTAGATGATTGTGACTTTTGATACCTCTTTTTTGACATAGGCATCAATTGCCATTTTTGTCAGTTCACGGGCGAGTTCTAGTGTACCTTTTTCGTCCGATTTATAGCTGGCTGAAAGTGAATTTCCAGTTTTGACTATAAGTTCGGAAGCTTGTCTGCCTACTGTTATCAAGTGTGCGTCTTTAATGTCCGCGTGCATGATTTCCCGGAAGATATTAATATTTAAACCGCCTGCCAGCCCCCGGTCGGCGGAGATGACGATTATTAATTGTTTTGTGGCCTTGTTTTCTAGAAGTAGCGGGTGGGATTTTTTGTGCGATTTTGTTTTGACGGTCCTTAGTACTTGATGCAATGTTTGTGAATAAGGACGAGAGGAAGTTGCCGCTGCTTGGGCCTTTCTCATTTTGGCTGCTGCAACTAGCTCCATAGCATGAGTTACTTTTTTGGTATTCTGGATTGACTTAATCCTTTTTTTGATTTCTCTGATTTGAGCCATAAATCCAGTGGCTAGTTACTAGCGACTAGTCTTGCCTCCCTTTACTTTAGTTTTATTTTTTGGCTTTGGTTTAGATTTTGATTCAGGTTCTGTTGTTGAAGCTGCGGGTGCTCGACGGGATCCCCCAAGCGTGTCACCCGCAGATTTTGAACCAAGCATTCTCTTGAGTTCGTTTTCGACGAAATCGTCAACAATTTTCTTTTCGTCCATATAACTTTTGAGCTTCTGGTTAGTTAAAAGTAGGGTGAGTATTTTTTCCTGGGTTTTGGAAATTTCTTCTATTTGGACATTGTCGAAGTAGCCGTTATTAACTGCCCAGAGTAAAACAACCTGGGAGGTGGTATCCAGGGGAGAAAACTGTGGCTGCTTGAGGATTTCAACGATTCTTTTGCCTCTCTCAAGTCTGGCTAGGGTTGCTTCGTCGAGGTCTGAGCCAAACTGGGCAAATGTTGCCAGTTCGCGGAATTGGGCAAGATCGAGCCTTAAAGATCCGGCGACCTGCTTCATCATTTTAGTTTGGGCTGCGCCTCCTACACGGGAGACGGAAATCCCGGGGTTTACAGCCGGACGAATGCCTGCATAGAATGCATCTGCTTCGAGGAAAATTTGACCGTCGGTTATAGAAATGACATTGGTTGGAATGTATGCGGAAACGTCTCCGGCTTGGGTTTCGATTATGGGGAGAGCGGTAAGTGATCCGCCTCCGTTTTCTTTATTCATTTTGGCTGCCCGTTCCAGAAGCCTGGAATGAAGGTAAAAGATATCGCCAGGGTAGGCTTCGCGGCCCGAAGGGCGTTTCAAAAGCAGTGAAATTTGTCGGTAAGCCCAGGCGTGTTTGGAAAGGTCGTCATAGATTACCAATGCGTCTTTTCCCTGGTCCATGAAGTACTCTCCAATAGCTGCTCCGGCGTAGGGCGCCACATATTGGGTAGTTGCCGAATCGGAAGCAGAAGCAGCAACGATGATTGTGTGACTCATTGCTTTGTATTTCTCGAGCGTTGCGACAACCTGGGCAATTTTACTGGTTTTTTGGCCGATGGCAACGTAAATTGCGATAACTCCCTGGTCTTTTTGGTTGATGATGGTGTCTAACGTGACTGCCGTTTTACCAAGGCCGCGGTCGCCAATAATAAGCTCTCTTTGGCCTCGGCCGATTGGAATCATAGAGTCGATTGCTTTAAGTCCTGTTTGAAGTGGAGTGTTGACGGACTGACGGTGTATAACGCCGGGTGCGATTTTTTCTGCCGGGTAATATTTTTTAGTAGCGATTTTACCTTTTCCGTCTAGGGGATTTCCAAGAGGGTCAATAACCCTTCCAATTAATTCTTCCCCGACGGGGACTTCCAGGATTTTGCCGGTTGTCTGGCAAGTGTCTCCTTCTTTAAGTTTGGTCCAGTCGCCAAAAACAATAATGCCGACCGAATCCTCTTCCAAGTTTAATGCCAGACCGGTGATTTGGTGGGGGAAGGATACCAATTCCAACGCTGAGACGTCCGAAAGTCCTGAGGCGGAAACTACACCGTCGCCGATTTCAACAATTTTGCCGATGTTTTTCGGTGTTGTTGTCAGCTTACTTTTTTCTATTTGTTTTTCAATTTCGTCCAAGATACTCATGATTCTTGCATTAAATTAGAAAGTTTACCGGAAAGTGACTCGTCATATAGCCAGTCACCATGTTTAATTTTTGCGCCGGTTACCATTTTGCTTTCAATTTGATATTTTATTCTTTTTGCTCCTGTTTTTGAAAGTAATTCTTTTTCCATGTTTTTATTGGGAAGCGCAACGGCACTTTCGATTATGATTTCTTCCCTGGCAATTTGCTCTTGTACATATTTTTTGTAGGCAGTGAGTATTTTTGCAAGTCCTGCGGGTTTAAGGGAGGAAACTTCCGCAATTATTTTCTTGGCCTTGTTGGTGTCCAAGTATCCATTGGACATGCTGTTTTTAAACATAATTTTTGCTATCTGTACTATTTTTTTGTTTCCTGTCATTGTATTTGTTTGGTTATTTGGGAGACGGCATTTTTGGTTAGATCAAGTTTTTCTTTACCTTTCAAGTTTCTACCCAAGACTTTTTTAACAACTTCTATAACCAAAGATAATGTTTCCTGTTCCAGTTGTTTTTGCATTTTCTGCCGTTCGGCTTCAATTTGTGATCTTGCTTCGGCCATTGACTCTTCTATTATTTTTCTGCCTTCGATGGTCGCCTTTTCTGTGATTTTTTCTGCTTCGTTTTTGGCTTCGGTGATTAAAATTTGGGCATTATTTTGGGCTTCGGCTAGAATTTTTGCCGTATCCTCGTTTGTTTTTTGAAGTCTTGCTTCAATTTCATCGGCATTTTTTAAGCTTTCCTCAATCGTCTTTTTCCTGTCGGAAAGCATTTTAACAATAGGTCCATAGAAAAATTTCCTCAGTAAAAAAACTATGATGAGGAAGTTAACTATTTGTGCTAAAAGCAAAATCGGCTGAATCCCGAAACTTTTAAATGCTTCCATATTATTAATGCTTAAAGAGTAACGCTCTACGACGAACGCCCTTCTTACTTTTGTTTAGTTGTTAGGCGTTAGCCGTTTAGCCTAGCCCGCGAAGGCTAGAATTAGTGCGTAAATTGCAATTGCTTCGGCAAAAGCCATACCAATTAGCATTGCAGGAAGGATCTTACCTGAAGCGTCGGGGTTTCTACCGATTGCTTCCATTGCTTTGGCGCCAATGATGCCGATTGCGAATGCTGGAAGGATGCCTCCTATTGCAATAACTGCACCTTTTGCAAGTACTATCTCCAAATTTTGTCACCGCCTTTCATTTTAATGTTCTGCGTGCTTTTCCGTTAAGATTACCATGAATACCAGCGTTAGTATAGCGAAAATCAAAGCCTGAACAAAGCCTACAATTAGCTCCAGAAAGTAAAAAGGGATAGGCACTACAAAGGCAAAGAGTTTTGTAGATGCAGTTGCAAGGACTGTTTCGCCGGCGTAAATATTACCGAACAACCTAAATGAAAGTGAAGCGACTTTGGTGAACTCACCGACAAGCTCAATTAAGCCGACAAATAGGAATATCGGGTTTAAGCTTAGGAATTTCCCAATGTAACCGCGGAAGCCCAAATACTTGACTGCCAGGAAATGGGTTGTAATGACAGAAACGAGGGCAAGTGCAAGCGTGGTGTTTAGGTCGGAATTGATTGAGCGGAAAAAGGGTACAAATATTTTGTGGCCGTTTTCAATTTCATAAAAACCAATTGTACCGACACCGGGGATAAGGCCAAAGTAGTTACCAAGCATTATAAAAAAGAAAAAGCTCGCAACAATTGGCAGAAAGACTGAAGTTTTGTTGCCGGATAGGGAGGAGACAAGATCTTGGAGTACGTCAACAGCCGCTTCGGCAATATTTTGCATGCTACGGGGTACTTTTTCCATATGGCGAGTTGCAAAGTAGGCAAATATTAATAAAATTGCAGTTACAAGCCAGGTTGTGAGGATAGTATTTGTTATCGGTATCGGGCCTATTGAAAATAATTTCTCTGCGGCTATCGGAACTTCCATATTTTTGTTCTACAATAAATATATCAGAGGAGCGCTCTTGACATGAAGTCGAGAGACTGTGTCAAAGCGACCTGCTGATATAATTTTCATTTTATTCATAGCTCTTTTATCCCTTCAAATGTCGCAATTTTTGTTGAAACATTTAAGTTCGGACTAGCTTCTTTTAAAGCATTTTCCAGTTTCTGGGCGTTTTTTTTGTGGGTTTCAAAAGCATTATCTTCGCCATATGCGCCGCAATCTTCGTGTTCGTAGATTATGACGTTGTCAGGATTGTGGAGTTTAAGTGATACTTTTGAAGCGTTCTTGACGTTTTCGAAGTCGATTGATGAGCCGGGCCAGGCGATGCGGTCGAACTCGCCATAATTGGCTTGCTTTTTAACGTCTTCGTCAATTGCCTTCTGAAAGCGAAGGTCTATGCAGTGGATTACCAATAATTTTGCTTTATGCATTCCTTATTAATATAGTTTGAAAAAAGGGCTTTTGGGCTAAGCCAAAAAGTCCTTCGGGGCAATATTAGCAAAATATTGCAGCTTGGGCAAGGGCTGAGAGTTTAAGGGGCGAGTTGGAGTAGCTTTAGCTCTACCGGGATATCCCCTGCAACTTGTTTTGCACTTTCTTCCAGCGCTAGACCATTGGCTGCGTCTTTTTCAAAGACGTATATTTTACTAGGTTTATGAAGGTCAAGTGAAATTCCTAAATCGCTCCAGATTGTGGCATCGCTGGGGGATGTCACATAAGGTCTGGCAATTATGTCGAAATTACCAGAAAGGCCAAGTTCTTCCAGTTTTTCTTTAGCGAGTTTAACAATTTCCGGTTGCCCAGGCATGATTGCTGTCGCTTCGCATGTACGACGAGTATCCATTATGGGAAGAAGGGTATAACGGTAATCCATGTTAGGGTTTTGGTTTCTGATCGATTCTCCCAGAAGTTCTAGATTATGATGGTGTTTTCCGTTGCTGTCGTCGCCGTTCTTTTTATAAAACCCGCAGGTTTCATGGTCTGCGACGAGTGCCATGTCGTGGTGATGCTGCTTTACAGCAGTCAAGAATCCGTGTGGATTGCCCGATGCACCTGCGGATGCATAAAGGTGGTAATCTCCTCTTTCAAGGCCGTTTTCGGCAAGCCATTTTTCGGCAACTGCAATTGCTCTAAAATCAATACATTCAAACAAAATTGGTCTTGTATGCTGGATTAACTCGTGATGTGTTGGCTTTTCAGTAGACATTTTTCCTTCTAAAAAAAAGGCTCTGGCAACCGGGGTTGTCCAGAAATCCTTTGGGTTGTATACTAACAGAGTTAGCTTCAAATTGCAACTTATAGTTTTAAAATGAACCTGGCGATTAAACTGTTTTTTATACTTTTGGCTCTTGGGGGCATTGTTCTGGTGTTTTTTGTGTCCTGGTTTTGGCGGGCTCTTATTATTCCGATGGTGATAATCATCCTGATTGACGTTCTCTCCAGTTTTTTAAAGAAGAAAAAGGATTAGGCTGCTCTTGCAAGTTCCTCTTCGGAAGAAGAGATTGGTGGGGTAGTGGGAGTTCTTGATAGATCGTCTTTTATTAGTCCTTGCGCAATGGCATCTACTCTTAGAGGGACAGGCCTTAAATTAGGCATATTATTATTTGCAGTCAGTGGGTTTGTTTCGAATGGTTTGGGTTCAGCCATTGGTACTTTTATTGGTTGAGGTTGAGGAAAGGCTTGCTCGGTTACGGTTGGGTTAACCGCTATTGGTGTTGGTGGAGGAGGTGTTTCTGCAGGAGCTGTTGGAGGCAATGCTTCTATTGCCGGAGTTGTTATTGAAGTTAGTGTTTCCGGTTGTGTTTGTGCTTCATTAGTAGGGACGGGTGAAAAAAGACTTGCATCAGGTTGAAGCGGTGCATTTATGGGCGTTTTGGGTTCAATTGTTGCTGGGCTAATCCCTGCCGCGGCTTGCCATATTGCCTCGTCGGCTGCGATGCCCTCGGCAGAAACAGAAGCGGCGGTTGCTGCTGCTTCCGGCTCGACGGTAGTCGGAACTATGGGTGTTTGAAATGTTTCCTGTTCAGTTTGTGCTTGCGGCAAGACCTGCTGGAGTGCAAGGTAAACATCATATTTCTCGTCTTCGGTTGTCGCATTTGATGTTAATTTGTTTATATATTCAACGTTCTCCTCAGCGTTTAAACGTTCATCAGTAATGTAGTTGTAGCAAGCAGCAGCTGCTTCATAGTTTTTGTCTTCGAGTGCTTTTGACGCAAAGCTATCAAGGAAAAGTTTGACATGTTCCTGCGGTGGGGCAGGGTTAATTTCGCCGACTCTTTTTTCAAGGTTCGGGACGAGGTCATTGACACTACTTGTCGGGCTAAGGTCGAATTGGCCGACACCAAGCTTTACTGCATCCATTTCCTGACCGGCATTGAGTTGGTCATACGCCTCAGCACCATTTTTTTTGGTGGTTCGAATAACTTCCGCTTCCTGGTCGCGCTGTTTGGCAATTTCGGCGGCTTTATTTGGGTCGAGGCCGACCATTTTGGCTATATCCGCACGGATTGCCGTAGGATTTGAAGCTGTTGGGGCTTCCGGGGTAACGTCGGGCATGCATACATTTAAAACAGTTGGTATTTTGTTGTCAATCAGGAATTAAGGTTTCAGAAGGGTCAAAGAGCCAAAAGAGCCAGATGTAGTTATAACTGCTCTAATTTTAACTTCTCCTCGCCTTTGGGGGTTTGGATGAGCGCAAGATACCTTTCGGTTGTAGAGAGCCTTTTGTGGCCTGCGATTTTGGAAATTAAGACAAGAGATGCGCCGCTTGAGAGGTGATGGGCGACCCAAGTGTGCCTAAGGTCGTTGACTTTGGCACCGGTTATTCCTGCCTTACGGTAATATCTGTCGATTGCAGTCCTGATGTTTCTGACCAGTAAGGGTTTACCGGTTTTTGTGACGAAAAGGGCTTTATTTGGGGTTTTGGCCCTTACCTCAAGATATCTTTTAAGGGCACTTTCGGCAGCTTTATTTAATGGCACAGTCCTTTCGGGGCGGTTTTCCTGTGGTCTTACGAAAAGGTGGCCTTCTTTGGTTTCCTGCGAAAAGAAGACATCGTCTGTTTTAAGATTGGCCAGCTCACCAATTCTAATTCCGGTTTGCAGCAGGACTTCAATTATGGCTGCAATTCTGGCATCGTCTCTGGCTGCATCACGTAGAGCTCTATATTCGATAGGGGAAAGAATTCTGGGTGGTTTGGTATCAAATTTTGGATGTTCAACTAGGCTGGCGGGATCGTCTGTTATCAGTTCCTGGACTTTCAGGTAGCGGAAGAATGTTTTGGTGGAATTAAGCTTTCTGGAGATGGATTTCTGGGTATAGCCTTTTTCCTGGAGTTTTGCCAAGAATGTTCTGATGTCTTCGGGCGAGACTTCGTGGACATGGGCCTTTTGGAGCTCATTTAAAAAGTTAACGAGCTGTTCAATGTCTTTGCCGTACGCAAGTACCGTTGCCGACGCGCGTTTTTTACCTTTAAGGTGGTCGATGAACTCCCTATGTGCCTCTTGTAGCTTTTTCATTAATTAAATTCTTGTGCCAATTGAACTCGGCTTGGTGCAGGCATTCGGGTAGGCTGAAAGTTGAGGTTAGTATAGCTCAACCTATGGGCCTTGTCAAGAATAAAGGCTATCGGCTTTTTGCCGTTCTCAAATTGGCTGTTAATGTTTTTTATGTGTTACCTTATAATAATAGTACGATTTAAAAGTAGCCATGAAGCGTAATCTTGTACTTATTTTGGCTTTGGTGATTATGATACCTGTTGTTGTGAATGGTGTTAATAGAATTTCCTCATTTCGGGGCACATCTCAGAAGGTTGATGAGGCTGAAGCTGGCCTTGAGCAGCTAAAGAAAGAAAACGAGAGTCTCAAGAGAGATCTTGATTATAAGAATAGCGATAGGTTTGCAGAGGAAGAGATTAGAAATAAGTTGGGAATGGTTAAGCCTGGCGAGACGGAAGTAATTATCCCAAAACCGGAGGGGCAGAGCAGTGGACAAAGCGATTCCGGAGCCCAGATTCCGAACTGGCAAAAATGGAGAGACTTGTTTTTGGGAAGAAGCTAGGTATTTTATCCCCCTTCGCGAAAATTTTGATTGTGAACTAACGGATTAAAGCGAAGAGATTTTCGCTTCGGAGGGATTTTGCTCCCGACTGTGTGAGGGGAGAAGATACCATGTAAGATTGCGGGATCTTCATTTGACATATGCGTCAATTGAGGCTAAAATAAGCAGTTACAAAACGACGCGGGGTAGAGAAACGGCATCTCGGGAGGCTCATAATCTCCAGAAGTGGGTTCGACTCCCACCTCCGCTACATAATTTGACCAGATTCGCATCTGGTCTTTTTTTTTGCTAAAATGCAGCTTGTTCGGCAGCGTAGCTCAGTGGTTACCCGCCTGCAACGCTTTGCGTAGCAATACGGGCAGGGAGCGTGGCACTCATATATCAGCAGGTCGTTTCGCGCTCCTCTGATATATATAAGACGAAGTGAAACAAAGTGCTTATGTATCAGCTGATGCTTCGCATCCCTGATATATCAGATTGCAAACTAAGGCTGCGTAGCTCAGTGGTTAGAGCGGAGCCCTCATAAAGCTTAGGTCGTTGGTTCGATTCCAACCGTAGCCACACTTTTAGTTTGCAATGCTGCTATAACGCCAAGGTCGTTGGTTTACACTGACACAAGGAAGTGTTCGATCCCAACCGCCGCTACTTAGCAGTTGAAACTGTTGTTTGCCAGCAAGAGTTGACACTCAAATACTTCGATTGGTATAATGACTAGGTAAGCAATGCTCTTTTGAGGTGGAAGTTAGCAGACTGGGCAGAAAGTTTGCTAATTTTTTGTTATAAATGGAAAAGAACTTAAAGCACACAATTTGGTTTTACTTTACTCGCTAAAATAGCGGGTTTTGTTGTGTTTTAAGTAAAAAACCTAAAAACAATTACAAAGCTCGCAGAAGTTTGCGAGTTTTTTTGTGGTTTAAAGCCTTTTTTAAACCGAATTTAAAAAAGAGGAGGCGAAAATAATATGAATAATTTAGAAAGACTAGATATTTGTCCGAGACAGAAAATGGGGAGCTGTGCGCCTTGTTCTGAAATGGATAGCTTGGTTAGTGTTGTGTCTTTCAGGGCAAGACCGGTTGGCCCGGCTCTTGCGGAGCTTAGAAGTAATGTTTGTCCTGAGGGTGAAAAACCCGTTGTTCCCGATATCGGTATTAAAAGACAGAATTCTGCAAGATACAGATTGAGAGGGAGGTGAATTATATGTGTGAAAGAGGAGAACCCGGAAATACTGATGATATGCTTTTTGAAGCTGGAATAGCTCTAAATCATATCGCACTAGGCAAAGAGCTTGGTACGTTATCTGAGTCAACAGTTGAGCGCGGAGCTAGATTGTTGGCGGATATGCCGGAAGAAGCTTTAAAATCTTTACTGAAGGGAAGCAATAATGGCGAATCTGATACAAATCGAGAAACATCTGAAGCATCTTAGGTTGTCTTATAAACTGATTGACTTAAACCAAGAGGCTTTTACGGTCAGCGATGTTGTGCGAGCAGGAATTATTGAGGATGAAGTGGTAAAGACTTTGGTTGTGAGAGGAACGAAAAGCATCACAGGTATCAAAAGTATCAAGGGTATCAAAGGTCAACAATTTGTTGCTTTAGCCCTTAGAGGGAAAGACAGATTAGATTTTAAGAAAGTGCGGAGGCTTTCCGGTTCAAAAACAGAACTTGCAAAGCCGGGTGAGGTGTTACATGTAGTTGGAGTGCCGATTGGTGCAGTTTGTCCGGTTTTAGTCGGAATTCCGCTTTATTTTGATGAAAAAGTTATGGATTTAGGAAATGTACATATGGGTTCCGGGGATTTGAAGCATGGTTTGGAGATGAAACTTAGCGATTTGCTTAAAGCTTGCAGTGATTATAAGATCGAGGACCTTGTTTGACATTTAAATATGAATTTGTTTGAATTACAAATGATGAACCGTCCAAATTCAATTATTCGCAGAAAAGCTCTGCTTATTTGGATTAAGATTATTAACCCTTCGGGGCTATAATCTTTTGTGGTTCAGACAAAAGAAACCCCGATTCTAAAAGATGAGGGGTATTTTTTTGGAGAAAATATGGTGGAAGGTCATCCTAGATATAAAGATTTTCAAAGAAGACAGGCTGTCCTAGAGAGTGGCCTAGAAAGATCCGCAGCCTTTGCACATCGCTGGGCCATAAGGGGAGAAAGGACTGAAGATGTTTATGTTTTTGGCAAAGGTTTCGATGAAGCTCGGCAGATACTTGGCGATGAGGAGGTTGAAAGGTTAGGTAAGGATAATCTTGGGGCTATAGGTGTTGCTGCAGTACGCAAGATTCTTGCGCGAGAAGGGCTGGATGGTGTTGATATAAGCGCAGATTTAAGGCTAAGCGAGGGGGCAGAAGATATGGTTGTAGTTTCTTTAAAGGCTAAGCCTTGACATTATACTTGTGTACTAGTATAATGATACAATTATGGATAAGCAGAGGTTTGAGCTTTTTATTGAAACTTTGCTTAAAGTCAAAAATAAGAAGCAGATGCGTAATTTGTTGTATGGAATTTTCACTCCAGGGGAACTGGAAGAAATTCCTAGAAGGTTGGAAATTGTAAGAAGATTAAAAGCGGGAATAGGTCAGCATAGAATAGCAAGGGATTTAGGGGTAGGAGTTGCGACAGTTACGCGCGGTTCCAGGGAAATTCAAAGAGGCAGATTTATATATGTTTAGAACAAAATCGGAAAAAGAAAATAATTGGCGAACCCTATTTTTTCACGAGGTTTGTTTGTAGTGATTTTTTAATCAAAGCTAAAAAATACAAGCCTCCAGCCGAGGGCTTTTTTTTATTAGTAACTGAGGGAAAAAATATGCAAGAAAAGAAAGAGTATTTAACATATTTAAATGAAGGTGGACTGAAAACTGTTGAAATAGACAGTCATGCGGTTCATCCCGATAAATCTGTTATTGACGATGTCCTCTTGGGTAAAAAGCCAGTTTTCAGGTTCAATTTAGAATCTTTGGATCTTCACAGATATCTGGATAGTACAAGAGGCCATGTTTTTGACTGTCTGGAGGAATGTAAAGAAGTGGTAGACGAGAGAGAAAGAAATGAATATTGAAAGAGATTTAACTATTGATCAGGGAACCCCTCGGCTGGTTGAAGTCCAGGGGCTAGTTTGGCTCGGCTAAAAATGCTTTTTTCCAACTGAATGGTAAAAATACTGATTTAGCACAACTGAATATATTGGGTATACTACCCGGTTTAGAAAAATTTGGATTGCAAGATTCTTTTGTCAGACTAGATACTACAAGCGATGATTTTTCGCTGACGGTGAACGGTACTCACATTTTGAGAGTTCATAATGATCGTTTACCCAGTTTGCCTTTGGATCTTACTCGTTCTGAAGTTATAGAGAGATTGATTTGTGCTCGAAATGGGTATTCAGATGCCAAAGTGTCTGAATTACTAAAGTATTCACCTGAAACTGAATATAGATTACCGGAGGCTCCCAGAACACAAGAATCATCTCCAAGATTCAATCCTTATTACGCATATTATCGGATTATGGGGATGTCATCAGATAAGTTTGGATTGCTAGTAAAAGATTTGCCCGCGGATGCAAACCCTGAGACTATTCTTGCCAAAAGGAGAGAGATTGTTAATCAAGTTTGTAGAGAGAACGGAGATTCAAGTGTCGAAATCCCTAATGGGTATGGTTTTAAGCGCTTGAAGAGGGAAATTGAGGTTGCGTCTGAACCTCTGGTTCAAAGACTTAAAGAAAGAGTTCCGGGCGATGTTCTTGAAAAAATGATTGATAACATTGCCCGAAGATACACACCTGAGTCGGCTGAATCAGTTAAAGAATCTACACGAAAGGTTGCTTCAATGTTTGGCGAAATGTATTCAAGAGCTAAGCGCTATGGTGTTCTTATGCCCAAAGACCAACAGCTCATCACTTTCTTCACACAGGTTACGGAGAGAGTTTTTGGAGAGAAAACTGACCCTTTGAATATGTTTGTGGTTGCCTGTCCACGCTATGGTGAACATGACGAATATGAAACTCTTGAAGAAGGATTGAGTCAAACCGCAAGCACTTATCTACATTCCTTGCCTCATATTACTTCAGCGCTTACAAAAAACGGTATTCCATATAGGGGTTATGTTTTAGTAAATGATACAGAGCAACAGATGGCTGACGGATCGTTATTGGGCCGTCTTGGCTTAACGGAGGAAACATATAGAGCGAAATGTAGGGGAAATGTAGAAGCAGTTAATCAAGCTATGGTTGAAGACGAAAGGATAACCGGATTATCAGCGCATCTTTTTACCGAGATATTTCCGGACTTCGTGACTGTTACCGCCAACCTTGAGAGGCAGCTTTACCGATTAACTCAAAGCGATGCTAATTTGAGGCTTGCAATGGCAAAAGTTGCTGATAATAGATTGCCTCGACACACCAAGATTTTGGGTGGACAATGTGACTTTTCTGATTCCCTTTATCTAGCTATTCATTATTCAGCAGAGTATATGGCGCTTGGGTATTTATGTCGTCTAAATCCTGTAGTTGCCAATAACAGCATTATTATCAACTACAACTCACCAAACGTAGAACAGTTTAATAGTTATGAGTTATTAGCTAACTGTATTAAGGGTGATATTTTGTCTGGCAATCTAACGACGATACCTGTATTCCAGGTCAAATTTTATTAAACGTATGAAAGAGAAAGATATTTATTTGATAAGACACGGTAAAACAGCTCTAAATGACGAAGGAAGGGTATTAGGACAGTTAGACGTTGAGTTAACTGACGAAGGAGTGGAGGAGGTAAAGAGATTGGCGTTACATCTTAAGGGGCAAGGGGTTCAACCACAAAGAATATATACAAGTCCCTTATTAAGAGCACGAAGAACTGCCGAGTTGTTACAGAGCGATCTAGGAGGGTTTATTGAAGAAGATGAAGCATTAAGGGAAATTAACTATGGATTGTATGAAGGGGCAGATAGACAAGGTTTGAGAGATATCGAATATGGCTATAGTCGTCTGAAAATGCAGAAAGGACAGGGAGAAACTACAGAGGACGTAGAACGGCGGGTTCTGCCTTTTTTGAACTCCGTGTTACAGACTGAGGAAGATTCAGTTTTGATTGTCGCCCACGCCTTTAGTGCGAGTGTCCTTGCCCAGATAATAATGCAAATTCCAAGAACGTTTCCCAATATTCAGCCTTTATCGACGGCAGATTATAGCCATTTTAGGGTTGAGAAAGGGGGTGAAAATACGGTAAATGTTTTATCTATTCAAAGACACTGTTTAAAAGGTGCTTTGAGTATTTAAGCATGTATAAAAATGAAAAATATAAAAGAACAAATAATAGAAATAGAGTTGCAACCTATCAATATAGTGCTTAGAGCAAAATTATTAACTGACTTAAATGAAGATTTGTGTAATTTGCTGCTGAAATATCTTCCTTATAGAAGTGTGCAATGTCATTCATTCGTTGCAGGTTATCAGCTCTATCACTATACGCCTATTGTCGAATCCGTTTCTGTTATTCCACAAACAGAAGAAAGGTTGATTGACCAACCCATAGGAAGAGTAAGTCTTTCGGCTTTACAGCTGATGCCAATTAAATATGGTAAGGTCACAGAACCTTTGACTGCAAATCCTATTGCACAGGTTTTAGATGAAGACATACTAAAGCTTAAAAAGGCAGGTAAGTTGGTATGGAATAGCCTTTACAAAACAAAGGAGTTTGTATATGTAACTGTGCGAATACCGGGGACATCATCAAAGATGTATCAGGTAAAAACTCCCCAAACTGCTAACAAGAAGCTGAATATTTTTTTGGATAAGGTTTATAAAGAAATCAATAATGGTTTTGTAAAACCCCCAAAAGAGTTGGTAGACATCTTTACAGGCAAGGAGCAAGAAGGAGTCGGTACATATAATCAGTACTTCGCTACCATGGTGTTCGTGAACGGAGAGTTAAGACAGCTTGGCTACAATGCATTAGGTGGTTTACTAAAGGTGGCGTCTGACGAAAAAGTAGATCTGAAGGTATTTAGAAGGGTCATTGGGCCTTTTAGTAAGGTTGCAGCTGGATTCTTAGGTTACGTGGGTTTAAAAACATTACATGAGTTTGTTGAGGAAGCGCTAATTCTTTCTAAGGAAATAAAATCTAGAGAGGAAATGATTGAGTTATTTAATGCTGTTACAACATACTCAAATCAACTTCACGGGTGGAGCTTGTGCTACTTCCCTTGGGAGAGTGGGAAGGATTATGCTCTAAAATAATCTGTAAACTTGCGGGCAGCCAGCCTCTTCTCCTGGCT
>CAYTEJ010000002.1:19796-31102 GCA_964436835.1 uncultured Gammaproteobacteria bacterium
TGCAACAGCCAGGAGAAGAAACTGGCTGTTGCAAACTAAATCCTTTGAATTTTGGGATTTTCTCAATGAAAGGCTTAAATTAAGTTATAATTGCTTTAAGATATTATGAGAAAACGTATTTTAACAGGCGACCGGCCAACTGGCCGGCTGCATTTAGGCCATTATGTCGGCTCGCTCAAAAATCGGGTGAAGCTGCAGGACGAGTACGAAACCTTCATTATGGTGGCCGATGTCCAGGCATTGACGGATAATTTCGAGCACCCGGAGAAGCTGGGAGAAAATATCCGTGAAGTGGTTTTGGATTACCTTTCGGTTGGAATTGACCCGACAAAGTCGACAATATTTGTTCAGTCTAAAGTGCCGGAAATTGCTGAATTAACCGTGTTCTATATGAACCTGGTTACTTTGGCGCGGCTTGAGCGGAATCCGACGGTCAAGGATGAAATGAAGCAAAAAGGGTTTGGTGCAAATGTGCCTTTGGGGTTTTTGGCGTATCCGGTTTCTCAGGCTGCCGACATTACTTTTTTGAAGGCGGATTTGGTGCCTGTTGGAGTAGATCAGGTGCCGATGATAGAGCAGACACGCGAAATTGTGCGCAAGTTTAATGATTTGTACGGAAAAGTTTTGGTCGAACCGGAAGCTTTGGTGGGTGAAGTCGAAAGGTTACCCGGGACCGATGGTAAGGCAAAAATGAGCAAGAGTCTGGGGAATGTCATTAATTTAGCAGATGATTCGGCAACAGTTAAAAAACAGGTAATGGGAATGTACACGGATCCAAACCGGGTGCATGGAAATGAGCCTGGGAAGGTAGACGGAAATCCCGTATTTGTTTATCTGGATGCATTCTCAGGTCATGGAGATGTTAAAAAAATAGAAGCTTTGAAGAAAAGATACGAGAAAGGGGCTGTTAAGGATGTGGAAGTTAAGGAATTTTTGGTTGAGGTTTTGGAAGAATTTTTGGGACCGATTAGAAAAAGACGGTCTGATTTTGGAAAACAGCCCGGCTTGGTCAAAAAAATCCTGAGTGAGGGAACAGAGAGGGCAAGAGAAGAAGCACAAAGGACATTAACCGATGTTAAGCGGGCAATGAAAATAGATTATTTTAGCTGATCCACCAACCATTACTGGCAATTTAAATTTTCAAGTGATAAAATGGGCGGTTACTTATGGCAAAAAAGGCAAGTGATAAAGAAAAAAGCAAGGCTGAGGAGAATGGTTCATCAAAAAACGGTTCCCGGAAGCCTTCAATTTCTAAGATGAAGATTTTGAAGATGCGAAAGACTTCTTCGTGGAGAGGGTTTTTGATTTATGCTGTTTTGGGAATTATAGTTTTTGCTTTTTTTGCCTTGTCTGCCAGTCCATCAACCAAGTTTGTTGATGTCAAACCAATTTCAACTGCAATTTCCGATATCAAAGATAATAAAGTTAAGAGTGTCCAGATCGACGGGGACAAAATTAACGTTACTCTTAGTGATGAGGGGACTTATTCTTCAAGAAAAGAAGAAAACCAATCATTCTTTGCGGCGCTTCAGGCTGCCCAAGTTGATCCGACTAAGGTAGCGATTGAGATTAAGGACAATACTTTTTCCCAGGCATGGATTACGATTTTAACCACGTTTTTACCGCTGGGGATCATAATTATTTTCTTCTTCTTTATTTTCCGCCAGGCCAGAGAAGGGGCTTCCTCTGTATTTTCATTCGGGCAATCCAGGGCAAAGCAATTTTCAAGTGACATGCCTAAAGTTACCTTTGCCGATGTTGCGGGTGTGGATGAGGCCAAGCAGGAACTTCAGGAAATTGTGGATTTTTTAAAACATCCTGAAAAGTACCGGGCTATTGGTGCCAGAACCCCAAAAGGTGTGCTTTTAGTCGGGCCGGCCGGAACAGGCAAGACTTTACTTGCAAGAGCGGTTGCCGGTGAAGCGGGAGTGCCGTTTTTCTCGGTTGCCGGGAGTGAGTTTATGGAAATGCTGGTTGGAGTTGGAGCGGCAAGAGTCCGCGATTTATTTGTCCAAGCCAAAAAAGGTGCACCGGCCATTATATTTATAGACGAAATTGAATCTATTGGACTCATGCGGGGAATGCGTCTTTCCGGTGGCCATGACGAGCGTGAGCAGACCTTAAACCAGATTTTGGTGGAAATGGACGGTTTTGCCCCCAATGAATCGGTGATGGTTATGGCAGCAACCAACAGACCGGACCTTTTGGATCCGGCATTAACCCGACCGGGCAGGTTTGATAGAAGAGTGGCTTTGGATTTGCCGGATATAGAAGGCAGGAAGGCAATAATCCAAATTCATATGAAAGGTAAACCGTTTGAAAAAAGTGTCGACATTGAGCGAATTGCCAAACGAACAGTCGGCTACAGCGGTGCTGATTTGGCAAATATGTTAAATGAGGCGGCAATTTTGGCGGCCCGCACTGCCAGGAAGGAAATCAATAATGTTGATATGGAAGAGGCGGCAACCAAAGTTAAGTTAGGTCCGCAGAGGCGAAGGATGCAATCTGCAGAGGAAAAAAGATTGACCGCATACCATGAAGGCGGGCACGCGATTGTTGCTCATTTCCTGCCGCATGTTGATCCGGTTCACAGGATTTCCATTGTTGCCCGCGGTATGACAGGTGGACATACTTTAGTTCCGCCATCTATTGACAGATACACAGAGACAAAAACAAGACTTATCGAGCGTATTGCAACTTTAATGGGCGGGCGCGTAGCGGAGGAAATGGTATCTGGTGAATATACAACCGGCGCAGCCTCGGATCTTGAAATTGCTTCCGGAATTGCCCGCGAGATGGTGACGGAATTTGGGATGAGCGATTTGGGGCCGACAGTTTTTGCGTCTCGTCCGCAATTTGGAATGTGGCCCGGAGCAGGCGGGGAAGGCAACTCGATTTCACCAGAGTTGGCTGCCAAAATAGACCGGGAGATATCGAAATTTATGGATGCGGGCTACCGAGAGGCAAAAGCCGTACTTACTAAGCGTAAAGCACAATTGGACAAAGTCGCGGTGGCACTACTGGACAAGGAAACATTGGAGAGAGACGAATTTGAAAAGATAGTCGGCAGCAAACCGGCAGATGACGGAGAGATAAAATTTAAAGGTACAGCTGCCAAAATTGGTAAGAATATTAAATCTTCAAAACCCGCCCAAGCATAAGTTTAAATAAATAAGAATGGTTGAAAATTTAAATGCCAGGTCTGTGGATATGGGAAAATTAATGCCTTACCATGTAAGGCGTTTTTTGGCGCAGCATTTTGCACAAAGCGTAGAGGAGCTTGGGAAAGTTGCCCTGGCTTTTATGAACGTTGAGGATGATGTTTCCGGTGAGTCTGTCGGGAAGCTCTTTGTTTTAAGTGATGGTGATGATTTTCAGATTTCTCATTTGCAGCGGAGGGTTGACTGGATAAAGTTGGAATTTTGCTACAGTTATGGCCGTGAAATATTAGGTGATATAAGAGTTGTCGGCCCAGACCACCTTTTAAAACTAAGAGAGCGTCAAAGTATGCAATGTCAACCGGTGGTTTGTATTGCAGATTATTCCGGAGATGACTATTACAGGCATTGGACCAGGTCGTTAAATGGAGGCCTGAATTAGCTTTTTGTGCTAGAATTTCCTCGTGACAAGCGTAAAAACTCTTCTTCTTATTGACGGTAATAACCTTTTCCATAGGGCTTACCATGCACTACCGGTTTTAACCGATAAAAACGGTCAAAACACTAATGCCGTTTATGGGTTTTCCAATATGATTTTAAAGGCAACCGGTGAGATAAAGCCTATGTATATTGCCTGTGCTTTTGACACAAAGGCGCCGACTTTTAGGCATGTTGAGTTTGAAGCGTACAAGGCGCAGCGGGTTGCTCCGCCGCCGGATCTTTACCCCCAGTTTCCGATAGTAAAGCAAGTATTGGACGCGTTTGAGATCAAGTATTTTGAAAAAGCAGGATTTGAGGCGGATGATTTACTCGCGACTTTGGCAGTAGGTCTTCTTGGTAAAGTTGACCAGGTGATTATTCTTTCCGGCGACCGGGATGTTTTGCAGCTGGTAGATGGAAAAGTGAAAGTGCAGATGCCCTCCTTCGCTAAAGCTACGGAGGGTAAACCCGGATGGGGTGTTCTGGTGGGGAGCGAAGAAGTAAAGGAAAAATTCGGTTTGGAACCGCACCAGATGGTCGATTACAAATCTTTAACGGGTGACCCTTCGGACAATGTACCGGGAGTAGCTGGTATCGGCCCAAAGACTGCTTCAGCTCTTTTGCAAAAATATCATACGCTGGAGAATTTGTACGATCATTTAGATGAAATTTCTGAGACTACACGCGTAAAGCTGGAAAAGGATAAAGACGTGGCATTAGCCGCCAAAAAGCTTGTTGAGCTGGATACGAAAGTCGATATACGATTTACGATTGACGATTTACGATTTAGGCCGGATTGGGAAAAGGTGAGAGCTATTTTTGAGGAATTTGGGTTTAAGTCGATAGTTGCCAAGTTGCCGGGGGCAAAGCATCGAGAGGTATCAAATGTATCACAAGTATCAGAAGTATCAAATGTCAAAAACAAAACAAAGAGTGACCAACTTGAGTTAATTTAATGGGTTCCATAAAAGCAGTTATTTTTGATTTTGACGGACTTTTAGTTAATTCCGAGGAATTAAGGCTAATTTCATTCCGGGAATTCTTAAAGCGTCGGGGGAAGAAATTTAATGACAAAGATTATCCCCAAACTATGTTAACCGGCCCCGCTATGTCTACAACTATATTTTTAAAAGAAAAATACAACCTTAAAGGTGATGTTGAAGAATTAAATGAAGAAAGGCGAGCAATCTTTCAAAAACTATTCGAAACCAGACTGGCTTTTCTAGAAGGTGTTTCGGAGCTCTTGGAGAGAATAAAAAACTGGCCGGTAAAATGTGCAATTGCCAGTACCAGAAACAGGGAGCAGATAGAAGATGGGTTGGCTAGGCTAGGTGTTTTAGACCAGTTTGAAGCTATTGTTACCAATCAAGATTTAATAGGCGGTAAGGGAAAACCAGACCCTGAAATTTATTTAATTGCGGCTAAAAAGTTAGGGGTCGATCCTGAAAACTGCTTAGTTTTGGAAGATGCACCACACGGTATTGAGGCAGCAAAGGCTGCCGGAATGAAAGCAATTTACGTGCCTGATTCTAAATTTGTAGATTCTTACCATGAAAAAGCGGATTTGATTCTAAAGAACATGCATGAGTTGACTGATGAAGTTTTGGGGAAATTGATACATGGTTAAGGCACTAATTTTTGATTTTGACGGATTGCTTTTTGATACAGAGAGGGTTTGGGATAAAACACATTTTAAGTTTTTGAAGCTCAAGAATTTTTCGGATATGGAAGTTGGTGATACAACAGGCATTGGGCTTCGTGATTTTATAGAGATTTTGCAAAGTAAGGGTTTACCGGGAGAAACGGACGAGCTTCTTTCTGAATACAGAGAGATATTTTATGAAATCCTGAAAAATAGCCGCGATTTGCTTATGTCTGGCGCGTTGGAGATATTAGAAAAAGCTAGAAAAAAAGGTTTAATAATTGCCCTTAATTCAGGTGGCCACACCGAATTGAAACTAAGGGAAATGCTGGGGGAAGAGAAAGTTTTGGATTATTTTTCGGTGATTGTTTCTTCTGATGATGTTACCAAGGGAAAGCCTGCGCCGGATGTCTATCTTGAAACTCTTAAAAAATTGAATCTTCCTCCAAATGTTTGTTTGGCCTTTGAGGATTCCGTGAATGGGGTGAAATCTGCGACAGGAGCGGGCATTACTGTTTGTGGAATTAATCCCGATTATAAATGGAGAAATGATTTAATTAAGGCAGGAGCAGATCGTGTATTTGCCAGTTTGGTAGAAGTTGAATTATGAAAATTGCGCTGGTACATGACTATTTAAAGGATTTTGGGCCCTTACAGGGTAAAGGAGCTGAGCGATGAGGGTAGCATTAGTACACGATTACCTGAACGAGTTTGGTGGGGCTGAGCGAGTGTTATTGGCTCTTTCGGAAATTTATCCAGGTGCGCCGATTTATACGGCATTTTATAAGGAAGGGTCGACTGCTTACGAGCGTTTTAAGAAACGAAAGATAGTAACTTCCTGGGCGTAAAATGTGCCGTTTTGCTCGTCCATACTTCAGAGTCCGCTGCGGTTTTTGGCGCCTCTAGTATGGGGAGGCTTTGATTTTTCCGAATTTGACGTTGTTATTGGTTCTTCCAGTTGGTATGTAACTAAAGGGTTTAAGAAAGGTCAGAAAACCGTTGAAGTTTGTTATTGCCATACGCCGCCAAGGTATTTATATGGCTATACAACGTCAATTGACTGGAAGAAGAACCCTTTGATTAGGATGTATGGGGTTTTAGTGAACCACTTTATGCGGGTTTATGATTTTGAGGCGGCACAGCGTGTTGACTGGTTTATTGCAAATTCCAAAGAAGTTGCCGGACGCATCAAAAAATTCTACAGACGGGATTCAACAGTTATTTATCCGCCAGCGGACGTCAGCAGGTTCCAGAGGCCAGATGCCAGAGACCAGAAAGGCAAAACTGGAAACTGGAGCCTGGAAACTGGTTACTTTCTTGTTGTTTCCCGTTTGGTTGCCTCTAAAAATGTAGATCTGGTAGTGAAAGTTTGCAGCAAGTTGAATTTACCACTGAAGGTTGTGGGTACAGGTAGGGAGCTGGAAAACTTAAAGGCTATGGTGGGTGATAAATCCAATATCGAGTTTTTGGGTGAGGTTAAAGATGATCGGCTCGTAGGACTCTATCAAAACTGTCGCGCAGCGATCTTCGCGGCCAGTGATGAGGATTTTGGTTTGGTGCCTGTCGAAGCAATGGCGGCAGGGAAACCGGTTGTTGCTTTAGCTGAGGGTGGGGTAAAAGAAACGGTGATAGACGGCAAAACAGGAGTTTATTTTGACCATGCAATGACAGGTTCTTTGGGTTTGGCTATCAATTCGTTTATAAGCTTGGAGAAAAAAGGGGTTTTTGGGTCAACTTTTATTAGAAGCCATGCGGAAAAGTTCAGTAAAGAACGTTTTAAGCGGGAAATTAAGAATTTTGTCGAAAGTAAGATTAAGAAAGCTTGAATTCGAAGATTTTTAGGGTTAGGCTGGAAGTATGGGTGTTGGACCGGAACATTTCTTTTTTGAACTACATGGTGAAATTGCACATTCTCCCCAAAAACCCAGAAGTTCAAATTTTGCCAAAATACGGCCATTGCCTGACTGGACCGGTGATGAGAGTAGTGGGATTGAATCGACCCGAGAATTGAAACCTCCAAGGACTGATTTTGATCAGAGAGATATTCCGAACGGTCCAGTAGTTGATGTGAAAGATATGAGCCCTGAGAGATTCGACCTTCTATTAAGAGATATTCATTAATTAACACTTTTTCTTTTCTGATATACTCTCCTAATTATTGGTAATTCACATGAGTAAAGTACTTGAGGTAAAAAACCTGGTTAAAAATTTTGATTCTTATCGTGCCGTAGACGGTGTATCTTTTTCGGTCGATGAGGGGGAAATTGTGGGTTTTTTGGGACCAAATGGGGCAGGCAAGTCGACAACAATTAATTGTATTTTGGGAGTAATCAAGAAAGATGAAGGAGAAATTAAAATTTTTGGACAGTCTTTGGATAATAATCGTTCGAAGATTATGCAAAACGTGAATTATTGGTCGGCGGAATATGTACTGCCTTGGCATTTAACGGTTTATGAATCTTTGCTTGTTTATGCAAAGTTATACTGTGTGAATGCGGCAAAACAGAGGATAGGCGAATTACTTGAACTTTTTGAGATAGGGGATTTAAGAAACAAAATGATTCGTGAATTGTCTTTTGGCCAGAGGGCTAGAGCCGGTCTTTGCAAAGCGCTTATCAACAAGCCAAAACTTTTACTTTTAGACGAACCAATGGCATCGATGGATCCGGATATTGTCGATAAAGGTGTTAGTTTGCTGGAAAAAATTCACAAGGAGGACAAAATAAGTATTTTGTATACTTCGCATAACATGTGGGAGATTGAGCAAATTGCCAAAAGAGTTGTATTTATTAACCACGGAAAAGTAATCGCAGAAGGCTCGCCCTTAGAGTTGACCCGCCAAGAGTTGAAGATGGAAGCAAAAGAGGCGAACTTACGCGAAGTTTTTATAAGTTTAAGTAGGAAACCCTCCCTTGCCAAGGCTTCAGAGGGTAAAGAGGCACAATGAACCTAACTAGGATGTATGCCATTGGATTGCGCCATTATTTTCTGACTATCCATCAGTTAGAAAGGTTTACCGATTTGTTCATCTGGCCTTTTGTTGGTCTTATTATGTGGGGTTTTTTGGCAAATTACGTTCAAGTCCAGTCTTCTGCTTTAGCCTCTTTTTTCTTGGGGGGTTTGATTTTGTGGATCATATTTGAGCGGGTTGGAACTGGAATTGGGTTGGATTTTATGTGGGATATTTGGGAGAAAAATATTGTTAACGTTTTGGCATCGCCGATTACTTTATTCGAGTACATAACTAGTTTGGTTTTGGTTTCGATCGTAAAGGTTTCGTTATCATTTGCGGCGATGATTTTGGTGGCATTGTTTTTTTATCATTTTCCGATAATTGGGGTTTTGGGATTGTCGCTTGTTGGTTTCTGGATTAATTTGGTCTTTTTTGCCATTGTGATGGGAATTTTTAATGTGACTTTGGTGATGAGGTATGGACATGTTGTGGGTCCGCTTACTTGGCTAATTCCATTTATGATCCAACCGTTTGCTGCTGTTTTTTATCCGGTTAAGGTTTTTCCACCGCTGATTCAAAAAATTGTTTGGTTTTTGCCACTATCGCATGTTTTTGAGGGGATGAGACAGGTGATGGCGACTGGGAAATTTGATATAAATGTTTTTTTAACGGCATTTATCATCAATCTTGTCTATTTTGTTTTGGTCGTCTTGTTTTTTACGTTTGTATTTAATTTAGTTAGGAAAAAAGGAAGTTTAGTAAACCTTTAATTTATGCCTGAATTACCTGAAGTTACCGTTGTTGTACACTCCCTAAACGAAGCCATAAAGGGATTGGTTTTGGAATCCATTGAATACGATTGGGCCAAAAAGTTTTATTGGAACGGGTTTTCCATCAAAGATTTAAAGGGAGCAAAGATAAAGAGCTTGAGGCGTATTGGGAAGGTGATTGTTGTTGATTTGGAGACCAGTAGCCCCTTCGGTAAAACTCAGGGTAAACAGAGACCAGAGACCAGTGGGAACAAAAAAATAGCGGGGATCTCGATAGTAATCCACTTAAAACTTACGGGGCAGCTTATTTATCTGGACGAAAAAACTAGGGTTTCGGGCGGGCATCCGATTCCGCCTTTAAATTCACCTGTTCCAAACAGCACAACACGCGTTACTTTTGCCTTTACAAACGGTGGCCACCTTTATTTTAACGATCTGAGAAAGTTCGGCTGGGTAAAAGTAGTTAAAACAAATGAGCAGTCTATTAAGGCCGCAATTGGCAAAATTGAACTGGGGCCAGACCCGATGACGATGAAATATGAGGAATTTTACGAGCGTATTAAGAAAAAACCCCAGGCGAGGATAAAAAAGCTATTAATGGACCAGAGTTTTGTTGCAGGAATTGGCAATATTTATAGCGACGAAGCTTTGTGGCGGGCAAAGGTACACCCAAAAAGAGCCGTTGTAAGTTTAACTGATGCGGAAATTAAAGCAATTTTTAACGGCGTTATTGACAGTTTTAAGTTGGCAATTGCAAAAGGCGGATCGAGTGCCAATTCATTTGTAGACGGAAGGGGAGAGAAGGGTCTTTATTTGACGTTTGCAAAAGCTTATCATATGACGGGTCAACCGTGTGAAAGGTGCAAGACACCGATTGTGAGAGAAAAAATGGATGGCAGAAGCGCCCACTTTTGCCCCGAATGTCAAAAATTGTGACAATAATTTTTGGTATAGTGCCGGAGTTGCACTATAAACAACGGCTAAAGCCGTAGGCTTTAGCGGGCAGGCCCAAGTGCAACAGTTGAGATAGTATGATTTTTTTACCAAAGCCTTACGTTGAGGTTCTTAAGCGGAGAGATTTTTTTATTTTGACGCTTGTGATATTAGTGGGGCAGATAGCTTCAGCTTTCTTAATCCTTTCTTTGATTGTCTCCATCTATTCGAGAACCGGAAGTAATCTTGGGGTTTCAGGAGTAATTTTGTCTTTTGCGATACCGGCCTTTTTTTTGATGGCTTTTTCGGGTTTGATTGCCGATATTTTTGATAGAAGAAGAACGATTCTTGCGGCAAACATTACTATTGCTTTTGTAGTTTTTATAATACTTTTAACCGAAAAAGTTGTTTATGCCTCAATTCCTCTTTCATTTTTGTACTTTGCCGGAAATTCGTTTTTTATCCCTTCTTCATCGGCAGCCACGGCCCAGCTTGTGAGGCGCAGCCAGCTTTTAGTTGCTAACACTATTTTTATATTTGTGATTGCCGGTGGTGTGTTGTTTGGATTTTTTGCGGCGTCTGTTATCCATTATGTTTTTGATAACGCGGCTACTTTAATTGTTTGTGAGTGGCTTTTGATTCTTGCAGTTATTTTATCTTTGCTCCTGCCGCCCCTGCCTCCGACACGCGAGCGAAGGGTGTCTTTTTCCAAAACAATCGGGCATATCATGGAGGGCTTTGTTTATATTATGAAGGCTAAGATTATCTGGTTTTTCTTTTTAACTTTTGCTCTAATGCAGGGGGCTATCATTTTTGCGGTAACTCTGGCTCCTGGATTTTTTAGGGACGTTGCGGGCCTTTCTATTGATAAGAGCCCGATGTTTGTACTACCCCCTAGTGCTCTTGGTGTCGTTGCTGGCGTGCTTTTGATAAACAGGCTTAGGGAGAGGGAGGGAATGCTGGTTACTATTGGTATATGGACACTAGGCATTGCGCTTATTGTTTTGGGGTTTGCGATAAGGCTACATCTGGTAATCGACGGGTTATTAATTTTGTTTTTAGTGCCGTTTTTGTTTTTGCTTGGTTTTGGTGTGATGATTGTTATGATTGCTTCCAGAACCGTAATGCAGAAAGGGATATCCCATGATCATCAGGGGATGGTTTTTGGGGCCAATATTATCCTGGCGTCCTTTTTTGCAGTTTTAATGTCTCCTTTGGCGGTTTTAATGGAAGATGTTTTTGGCTATGTTAACCTTTTGATTCTTGGCGGTGTCTTATTTCTTGGGGCGTCGCTGGTGTTTGCCTATATCGGGAGCAGATGGAAATTTTAGGTCAAATGTATCAAAGGTATCACAAGTGTCACAGGTATC
>CAYTEJ010000003.1:0-2395 GCA_964436835.1 uncultured Gammaproteobacteria bacterium
CCTGCAAGTAGAGCTTGTTCTATTTCTGTCGTCGTAATTAGTTCATCTTGTCTTTCCCTGTGAGCATGACTGGAAAGATCATATTCCCCGCTCTTAACTTTTCCTCTGATAAACGCGATGTCCACATTGGCATTTTAGCAGAATTTTAGCCAAGGATGATTTCTTTCAGGGATTGACCCTTCGATACACTCAGGGTCGGTTCCTGATTTTTCAGGTATTGACCCTTCGACTTCGCTCAGGATCAATTCCCAATAAATTGGGGCTTGACATTCGGGTTTAGTTTGGGTATATATATTTTGTATCCTCAAAAAACTACATTAGACTTAGGAAATGAGTATTTAGGGAGGGGGTGAGAAAAAGACATGGACAAGAGCATAAAGAGGGACGCAGTTAAATCTTCAACTTTTAGAATCGGCAAAAAAACCTTTTTCTTTGACGTTAATCTTGCGGCAAACGACAAGAGATATTTAAGGATCACAGAATCCAGGTTTGTCGAGGAAGGTAAGGACAGGATTAGAAATACTGTTGTACTTTTCCCGGAAGAGGTAGCCGAGTTTGAAAAAAACCTAAAAGAAATAGTCGGTTATCTCAACTGAAGTGACAGCATGCCGGCGTGCAAAGACCTGAAATAAACAATATTTAAGATCGAGACAGATAGACTTTTTTAGGTTATCAGAAGTAAAATTGCGTATGTAAGGGGTGAATTTGCTTATATGGCAAATTAGCTGCTAAGTTCCAGGATTGATGCAACAACTTCCGGTAGTTCTTTACAGCTTTTTTCATCATCAATAGGGCCTGAGAAATGGCCCATTTTGTGCTTGATTATGAGTTTTGCACCCAATTCTTTTTGAAATTTATCTCCAAATTCCAAAGCAACATAGGGGTCATTGTCGGAATTGATGGCAACAAACTTACTGCAATGGCTTTTTGCTTTTGCCAGATCAACCGGCTTTTCAAAAAAGTTTTTTAATTCTTTGTAACCTAAATCATTTGTAAAACCGGCGACAAATACTGCCCCTCCTATTTTTTGATCAGCTGATAATGATTCCATGTATCTAAGAATTGTTATTACACCCAAGCTGTGTCCGATAAGATATAGGTCAGCATCCGGTTGGCCGATCACTTCCTGGAGTTTGGGAAGCCATTTGGCAAGCTTTGGCAAAGTAGTTTCCGGCATTTCGGGAACATCGACCTCAAAGCCTTTTTCTTCTAATACTTTTTTTATATTGGGATACCAGCAATAGTCGGGATAACCTTCCCAGCAATGAACGATGATAACACGATTCATGAGACGAATGGATTATATCAAAAAGAGGATTAATTTAATTGACGACGACTGCGGCTTTTGGCTTGTTTTGCTTACTTTTTCTTCTTTCTTCGGCGAGGTTTCTTCTATCTCTCATTTCCTGAAATTTAGCATCTACTTCTTTTTGGCAAGCTTCATCCGGGCATACAGTTGTTACGTGGGTAACCATATTACCCCTGTTATTTTCTTTGTCTTTCCATCTTTTCAAAAAAATACGGACTTTGCCGCATCTAATACAGGTGGTGTTAATTTGTGCCGGCATATTTGGAGTTTAAACCCAAATTTGCTAAAGATACGGTGAAAAAAATTATCCGGAGTATCTAGAGTTAGGTCAGATTTTAACCACGCTAATTGTACTACTTTCGGCTGAATTAAGCAAAGAGCCAAGCAGATTGGCCTTGAACCTATAGTTTGACTTTAGTCTTGCTACATGGTATGATAACTTTTGTATTTGCAGATTAAAGAAATTGATCTGCTTAACTTTGAATAAGCACAGCTTTTCTTTGAATAAGCGTATTTTTTAGTTGAATAGTTTTTGATTAGACAAGATAAAGATTCTCCAGTTTTTTAGAAAGTATCTTTTCCCCTACTCACAAATGAACAATTAGTTAAGTAGATTTGTTTTTTTAAATTCAATGCGACAAAGATTCAGGCCAAGGGCAAGCTACAACAGAAAATTTTCCCGCCCACAAAATACAAATCAGGACTTGCTCTGGGCAATAAGCGCGGGGAAGAATAATGCCGGTCCTGACGAGAATAATAGCCAAAACGAGTACGTTCCCAAAAATAAATTTGAGGACTTTGCGGTATCTAACGATATTAAGCGAAATATTGCCAAAAAACGTTACACTGTACCTACACCAATCCAAGATCAGACGATCGGGGAAATTCTTGCCGGGCGCGATGTCATAGGCATAGCCAACACAGGCACCGGCAAAACTGCCGCTTTTCTTATTCCACTTATAGATAAAGTTTTAAAAAATAGAAATGAAAAGGTTTTAATTATTGCCCCGACCCGTGAGCTTGCGCAGCAAATCTCCGATGAGCTTCGGGATTTTGCCTTTGGGTTAAACATCTGGAGCGTTCTTT
>CAYTEJ010000003.1:2405-14413 GCA_964436835.1 uncultured Gammaproteobacteria bacterium
GGAAAGGCAAAAACAGCAGCTTTTCAGAAACCCAAATTTTGTAATCGGAACACCGGGTAGGTTAAAAGATCATATCCAAAGACGCACGCTAGATCTTTCAAGATTTAACAATGTAGTTTTGGATGAAGCAGACCGGATGGTTGATATAGGCTTTATAGGAGAGATCAAATATTTTATTTCGCTACTTCCTGTCGTCCGTCAATCGCTTTTCTTCTCGGCAACGATTTCCGGCAAGGTAAGGGAAATTTTGGAGACTTTTGTAAAAGATCCAGTGACAGTTTCGGTAAAAGTCCAGGATACGGCAGCTAACATTAGGCAGGATGTCATTAAGGTTATCGACAGACATAAGAAAATAGAACAGCTACACGATTTATTAATTCAGGACGGGTTTGACAAGGTGCTTGTTTTCGGCAGGACTAAGCGCGGCATTCAAAAGCTTGCAGATGAGCTTGAACAAAGAGGTTTTAAAGCCGGCGCCATCCATGGCAACAAGCGCCAAAGCCAAAGGCAGCGAATTCTGGACCAGTTTAAGAACAACCAGATCAAAGTGCTCTTGGCAACGGATGTTGCATCACGAGGGCTTGATATTGAAAACGTTAGCCATGTAATTAACTACGACTTGCCTGCTTCGTACGACGACTATATCCACAGAATAGGCAGGACCGGTAGGGCAAATAAAACCGGTGTTGCTTTAACCTTCGTTTAAACAAGCATCTATTCGGTACAACTTATACAGACTGATAAACCGAGAGGGTTTCTTTCGCCATTTCAAGCCATGAGTATTTTTTTACCTGCTTTTGGCCTTTTTCGATTAGCTCCTGACGCTTTTGGGGTGAATTTAAAACAGAGCTTATTTTTTGTGCAATATCCGCTGGGTCTTTGGGGTTAAAATAGCAAGCCGCATCTCCATAGATTTCTTTTAAGGTTGGGGTATTTGATGCAATGGTCGGCACGCCTGCTGCCATAGCGTTTAAGCCCGGGATTCCGAATCCTTCTGAAAGAGACGGGAAGACGTATGCCCTGGCGGACGCGAAAACTTCTGCAAGTTTTGCAGGTTCCTGATAGCCGATTATTTTTACATTGTTTTTAAGACTGCGCTTTTCAACTTCCCCATTTAGCCTCTGGGTAAAAACACTTCTTGGGCTAACTATTGTTAAGTTTATTTTCGATAGTTTATTGTCTGTAGATAGAATTTTTAAGGCATCTAAAAGAGCGTTGAGGTTCTTATGCGGGTATGCATTGCCGACATATAAAATGTAATCCCCTGATGATTGTTTTTTGAGCGGTTGATACTCTTCTTCGGCTGCTTCGTAGGTGACAACTATTTTTTCTGGTTTAATTTTGAAATTTTCAACGATTTCGTTTTTGACAAAATTCGATGGGACGATTATTTTTTGGGAGCGTCCAACGGCTGAGGCAATTACCATCTTATAGGCAATTCTCTTTGCCTTAAACAGAAGATAATTTCTTGTTGTAGTTGATTCCTGGGAAAAATGATGGTGAATTAAATCATGAATGGTAACAACAAATTTTCTACGGTAAAAAAGCGGCACATTAAAGTGCGGGACATGTAAAAGGTCGAGATTTGCTTCGCTGTAAATTGCGGGCATTTTATATTGCTCTTCGAGTGAATACCATGGGACATCTGCCAATTTTTTTTGGAAGTTTGTTGCGGTCATTTTTAGATAAGACCAGTTTGCCTCGCGCAGAAATATAACGTAATTGTTTTTTGCGTCTATTTTTTGAAGATTTGCAATTAGTTTTTCAGTATATTTGCCTAGTCCTGTGCCTTCGGGGCCGACAAAGCGGGCGTCGATTCCAACTCTCATTTTTTTAAAAGCCTTATAAAAGTTAAGGCGCTAATTGCAACAAGAATTGGTTGCGTTATAAAAAATGGATATTTAGTTTGGTAATGCTTTTTATAGAAAAGTTTCATGGCGCGTGTGGATTCTCTGATAGCTTTTGCTTTTGACCCGCTTGTGATTTTTGAAAGATGTTTCGAGTGCTTCTTGATTCCCGAAGAGGCACCTTTGTAGTGAATGATTTTGGTAATAGGGGTGTAGACAATTTTGTAGCCGTTTTGCCTAAAACGATAACAAAGATCCAGATCTTCACCATAGAAAAAGAAGTCCTCGTCGAAAAACCCCACTTTTTTAAGGATGCTTGAGCGAATAAACATAAACGCTCCCGCACAAGCGTCTATTTCATGCTCTTGATCTTGGGGGATATCATCCATGTAATACTCGCTGAAAAAAGTTATGTTTTTGAAAACTTTTGACAAGTGCGAGAAATGGCAAAAAGATCGCCAGGGGGTTGGAAAACGCCGCCTGGCATCAAGGTCTAATTTCCCACTTTCCAGTTCAACTTTACATGTGGCCATAGAATATTCGGGATTTTTGTCCATAAACTCCAGCATTTTAAAAAGAGTATCACCTTCTAGAACCGTGTCCGGGTTTAAAACCAATATATATTTCCCTTTGGCAATTTTAAGGGCAAGATTATTGGCTTTTGAGAATCCTAGGTTATTTGGATTGGCAATTAATTTGACCCAGGGAAACTTTTGCTTGACTGTTTCAACTGTTCTGTCAAGCGAGTTGTTGTCTATAACAAAAGTCTCAGTTTCCAAATCTTTTGCAGCTTTGGCCACTGAATCGAGACAGTCAGTTAACAATTCCTCTGTGTTGTAGGAGACGATAATTATAGAAAGCTGCATGTTAGTTTGATCCTACTTTTCTGTAAACTTCGTCAAGTTTACCCGAAATTTTGCGCCAGTTATAATCACCGGCAACAAGAAAATAGGCATTTTGAGCAAGCTCTGCACCGATTTTGGGATTTTTGAGTACCCTGACGGTTTTTTCCGCCAGCTCCTGGGCATTTGAGGCTACATATGCTTCCTTACCACTAGTGATATTAATTCCTTCTATTGCTAGCCTTGTTCCGACAATAGGTGTTTTGGTGGCCATAGCTTCAAGTATTTTATACTTGGTGCCCCGACCGTTTCTGATTGGGGCAAGCAGAACGTCCGCTGAGCCATAAGCCGTCCTGATATCCTCAACATCGGCGTCGACTATGATATTTTCTTTGGCATAAGCTACGATGTCCTTTGGCGGATTGCGTCCGACAATCCAAAGTTTGGCTTCGGGTATTTGGCTTTTAATTTTGGGCCATATTTCCTCAACCAAAAATTTTGTGGCATCGCGATTCGGAAGCCATTTAAAATTACCAACAAAAAGAACTGTTGGGGCTTTTGTTTTTACTCTCTTTGTTTTGGCAAAAAAATCTATATCAACTCCGTTTGCTACAACGTCAACTTCAAGGCTAGGATCCGAATTTAAAATAAATTTTTTGTCTTCCTGGGACATAGCCGCCAGCCTCTTTGCCTTTTTCCAATATGTCCTTTCCCACAACCTGATTTTTGCAACATCAAACATAAGCGGCAGTTTCAGAAAAACAGCAAATTTGGGCAAGCTTTCGACAAACCTTTGATAAACAAGATATTCAATGACCTGCTCCACCAACAAAATCGGAACACTAGTCTTGGGAATATTGGGCATGACGTAGAAAGTTTCGGCGTGAATGAGGTTATAATTTTGTTCCTCTAACTCTTTTTGGATCTTCTTTTTAACCGAAATGCCGTAGTAAATACTTACCAAAAACGGATAAGGAGTAACCGCCGAAAGCAGAATATTCAAAGGTGACCAGGCCTTACGCCGTTTAAAAAGAATCACTTTTTTACAGAATGGTTTTAGTTCATTTAAGTATTTTTCTTCGGAAGAATCACGGATAAACGAAGCGAGGGTGATTTCGTGTTTTGAAGACAAATTTTTGAGAAGGTTATATGTCCTGATCTGGCCACCTGAGACCAGGGGAAAGGGCAGATAAGGCGTAATCATCAGAACTTTCATCGCTACTTACCAACGCAGTCTTGGCTAAGCTGAATGATTAGGTAATTTGAGGTTTGCGCAAGTACATGACAATTTTTGGCCAGGTTTTTTATGCCAGAATCGTTAACGTCAACAGAAACTAAATATTGGGTACCGCTTTTAACAAAGTTTTCAAGGGGCCGGTCTACGATTGGATAACCATGCCTATTGGTTTGATAAAGGAATGCAGTGTCGCCGTTATAGGGCGCAATAACGGTTGCGTCTTTGGGCAAAATACGGTCAACAGCTTGTCCTGCTTCAACAATCTGGGGCCGGTTTATCCAATAATAACCTTGAGTCTGGTAATACCCAAAGGCGTACATTATTAAAATTAATACAATAGCAGTTAAAATACCGACATATTTGTTGAAATAATCCAAAGGTTTATCTATTAAAAACTTCACCCCGATCGCCATAAAAATCGCCAGTATCGGCACAATTGGCACCTGATAGTAATCATGCCTGACATTGCCCGACGCGAAAACACTAAAATAAAGTGCAATTGAAGTAAGCCAAGAATAGTAAAAATACTTTTCCTTTGCCTCCGGTTTCTTAACCAGACCCAAAATAAAAAGCGCAAATCCCCCAACCGTTAGGATTAGGTTGCCAAGCCTTTCACCTACTAACCATCTAAAAAAAGCGCCCTTAAAACGGATGTTGCCTTCGTTAATTAAGAATTGCCAACTTGGAATACCCTCGGGAAACTTTGTCATCCAAAGGCGCCATGTTAGAAATGGCGCGAGGGATGCTGCGGCAAAAACCCAAAGGTGAGCTTTTTTAAAAGCGGAAAAACCATATTTTTGAAAGGCCAAATAAATTACCGGCAATGTGAAGAAAAGCGCTATCGGCCAGACGAGAATTGCCACGTTTGCCGCAATAATTGAAAGGAACGCCCAAGGAAGGCTTTTCTCCTTTTCCAGCCAATTGGCAAAGGAAAGATACATTAAAAGGATTGCCAAAACCATGAGGGGTGCCGGCAGAATAGTTGATGAATAAAAAATATTGTAGGGGATTGTTGCAAAGAAAAAAGCCGCGAGCATTGCTACGGTTGTCCCAGAAAATTTTTTCACCAAAAAATAAAGGGTGACGGTTGAGGCAAGCGAGATAAATACGGTAACGAGCCTTGCATAGGTGACGTTTATGCCGGTTATAGACCAAACGGCTGCAATAAGACTGTTATAAATTGGGAATTCAACAAACCTGTAGCGCTTGGGGTTATCAAGGCCATTGGTTTGCATGGACATATCGTCATAAGTCGGTATAAAAGGATTAAAGCCTTCTTTTACAAAATTGCGCGCAACTGCTGCTGTGTCTGCCTGGCGCCAAGAATGCCAATCGGCAATTGGTCTGTTAATTTTGTAAAGCCTGACGGTAAAAGCAATTAAGACAACAAGGCTAAGCAGGAATAATTCAAACTTCTTCACGCTTTGGTTTGTTTGGTAGCCAGTTTTACAGTTGCAAGTAACACTGCCGACATAATCCAAAAGATGTAAGCGACTTTTGAAGCTTCAAAAACATCGATTAAGACTGCATTGGCCAAGAGGCCAATTATTGCTGAAGCAAGTGCTGCAACTATTGTTGCGTAGAAAATGTCATTAATTTTTGCAAATCCTTTGAAGGCATAAAAGCAAACAACAGCAACAATTGCATAAAACGTTAAGAATCCCAAGAGACCGGTTTCGCCCAGCGCCCTTAGAAAATCATTATCTGTCGATTCCGCCTCGGTGAAAATTTCAACATTATCTTTTTGGAGAGTTGAATAACCGGAACCTAAAAGAGGATTTTTTGTAAAGCCAGCTATTGCGTGGGGCCACGTGTAGTCGAGGCGAATTCCGGTTGATAAGTCATACTGAACTGCATTTTGGGAGTAAACCCTGGGGATTGCAGCAACCGTACCGGAGCCGGTTCCGTAAAGAGGTATGTTTTTGTAGACATCCGAAGGGGTAGCAGGCGTACCGGGAGCTCCTGGTTTTGAAGATGTAGGGGGAGTATCCGAACTTGAACCGACATCAAGAAAGGCGACATTTTTGCCGGAAGGAAGCTCTTTTTTAATTGGGCTGACGAGTGTGTTTTTAATCGCGTCAAGTTTTAAGACATGAGCAAACCTTTGGGATAAATCGCCAAAAGAAAGCATAATAGACAGAGAAATAAACATCACCACAAACCAGTGGACCAACGACCATTTCCAACTTTTTTTCGCGGCCAGTACAAAAAAGACAACTGTAATCGAAATAAGATAAGCGAGAAACGACGTCCTGGAAACGGTTAAAATTAAAAGCCAAAAGCCGGCAAAGGAAATAATGGCAAGGGCAAATTTCACCCATAATTTTTTAACGACAAAAATTAGAGGTATAAATAGGGTAAGCACCATCATCAAATAGGCGGCAAGATCATAATGGCCTCCAAACGTAGATAGGACTCTAGCATGGGGAGTAAGGTAAAGAGTGATACCCTTTGAGAATTCCCTGTTCATAGTCGAATAAGCAGGCCAATAAAGATATCTTTGGCCAAAACCATAAATCGAAACCCACAATAAAACGACTGCTGCAACGTACACGTATTTTTTAATTTGCCCAAGTGACTTTATAGATGAGAAAAAGACAAAAAATACGGAAAAATATTCTATTCTTCGTGCGTAGTTAAGAAATAATTTTGCAATGTGGATTGGTTGCATGGGTACGGTATGGGTAATAAAAATCGCGGAGAGCGATGAAACAAAGCCGATGACAATATAGATTGCCATAGGCACAAAAAGCGGATTATCCTTGAGGGTGACCTTTTTCCTGAAAAGCCAAATTATCCAAATGCCAAAAGCCAGAGCAACCAAAAGATCATCTAACCTAAGGCGGACAATGTAACCAGGTATGAGATCGGCAAGTGGAATTTTTGGGTAAAGCGGAATGAAAATTAAAAGTGCAAGAGAAAGGTATTCAAGAATGTGTTCATCAAGCCACTTTAAAAGCTTCGACATATGATTTTGCAAGCTCCTTTCTTCCTAAAATTGAAAAGACGATAATACGCAGCAATGCTCCTATTTTAAGGAAGAAGCGGGCAATTTGCAAAGCGAAAAAACCTTTATATTGTTTGTAAAAGAATTTTACGCCCAAGTATTCTCCTACAAATGCTTTCGTTGGTATTTTTTTAGATGATCCCCTGCCGATGTGGACAATTTTTGCCTGGGGATAAAGAAAGATTTTGTAACCCGCTTTTTTTATTCTAAAACACCATTCAACATCCTCACCATACATGAATATTTCCTCGTTTAGGCTACCGGCACTGGATATTATTTCCTTTGGCAAAAACATTGCCGCACCTGTTAACCAGTCTACTTCCCTTTCCTTTTGATAAAAGCTGTCATGGTCAACATGATAAGGCTTGAAAAACTGGCCAAGCGGTAAATCATCTAAAAAACTCATCCAAAGAAACACTTGCGGCAAATTGGGGAAAAACCCCACAGACTGCTGAATTGTTCTATTTTCATTTAGAAGCAGGGGAGCCAAAACAGCTTTATTATTTTTCGATTTCGCCGCTTCAAGGAGAGTCTTTAAGGCGTTTTCGATAAGGTAGGCATCTGAGTTCAAAAGGGCAATGTAATCCCCTTTTGCTGCTTTAATACCCTGGTTATTTGCTTTGGTAAAGCCAAGATTACCTTTGTTTTTAATTAAAATTACTTTCGGGAACTTTGTCCTAACCATTTGGGAACTACTGTCTGTTGATCCGTTATCGACAACAATAACTTCAAAATTTACTTCTTTTGTATATTTAAAAATGGATTTGAGACACTCCTCAAGAAGTTTTTTTGTGTTCCAGCTAACAATGATTATGGATAGGTCCATTTTTACTGGAACAATCTGGCTCTTCCAAGTTTGTAGCGCGGGTTTTTGTTTTTGCGCTCGCCGATTACTTTTGCAGGAACCCCGCCGACTATTTCGAATTCTTTGACGTTTGATGTGACTACCGCGCCGGCGGCAACTACAGCACCACGGCCGATTTTGACACCCGGAAGGATTATGGCTCGGGGGCCGATAAAGACGTAGTCTTCAATTTCAACCGGTTCCTCTATCGGTTTAAAATCTTCCGAGTGGACATCGTGCTCGCTGTTGTAGATCATGACACCGGTTGCAATGTCTACGTTATTTCCGATTTTTAAGGATTTGCGGCCGTCTAAAAAGCAAGCGTCACCGATAATTGTTCCGTCTCCTATGGAGATACCGGCCGGATAAAAAAAGCGCGTGCGCATATGGATAAAAGAATTTTTGCCAATTTTTACGCCAAAAAGTCTGAAGACAAACTTTCGAACTGAATGTAAAGGTATTAAGTGAGAAACGAGGTTAAGTTTAAAAAGCACTAAATCCAGCCATATCCATTTGATGCGATTGGCGATTTTGCCGGCAACTTCAGCATTTGATAGTTCCTTACCCATTCGGTCTTTCACTACCTAATGATATCAGAATTCGCTTTGCTGATACCATCTTTGCGACTTCTTGAGATTATAGGCTAATTTTTTGAGGAAATTTGATGATTATTATGGGTCTACTCGACGTATTCTTCCATTCCATGGCTGGTCGGGATCATTGATTGCATCGCCGGTCGCTTCAACTTTTTTTTCCATAGTTATTACCCCATGGCTCATCCTTGTCTTTTCATACAAAATTGTTTCTTCGCCTTTTTTGAGGACAACCGCTTCAACACTTGTGTCACCATTATTAGAGGCAACACTAAGCAAACAGCTTCCCGTTAAGATGATCCAGGCTCTTTCACCGGTCAGGACTGGTTTAATACTTCTTTGAATCACTACTGTTTGCAACAAACCCGCTTTGGCCTCAACTACCATGTTGAAAATATATTACTTTTAATTTACGCACGTCAATACTTTTCTAAAACTTTTAGCGTTTGTTGGGCACATTTTTGCCAGGAAAAACGTTTTGCATTTTCTAATCCTTTTTGTGAAAGATCTGATGCCAGTTTTGGGCTTGAGATTATTTTTTGAATACCTGCTGCAATTGATTTGACGCTGAGTGGATCGACCAAAATACCGCTTTCCCCTACTACCTCCGGTAAAGATGATGTATTTGAGACGACGACCGGCACACCGCAAGCCTGCGCCTCGATAACCGGAATGCCGAACCCTTCATAAAGTGAAGCCAAGACATAAAGTTTTGCGCCTGAGATTATTGCGGGTAAATCTTCTTGATTAACATAATCTGTAAAGATCACGTTTGATACCAGATTAAGATCTTTTACTTTTTGAAATATCGAATCGTAAAGCCAGCCCTTTTTACCTGCAATTACCAATTTCAAATTTCCAATTTCTAATTTGGAAAATGCTTCGATTAAACGTTCGATGTTTTTTCTAGGTTGGAGTGTGCCGACAAAAATTATGTAATCCCCTTTTATCTTATATTTGGATTCAATTTTTTCAACTTTCGATTTTGGTTGTAGTTTAAACATTGGATTGTAGCCCATGTAAGTGACAGTTATTTTTGATGGGCTGACCGTGTAATTCTTGATAATATCGTCTTTTGTTGAATTTGAGATTGCAAAAATATGTTTGGATTTAACAATCGAGCGTTTTGACCAGTTGGTTAACTGGTAGAGGTCGTCTTTTTTGAAAAGTTGGGGGAAATGCAAATAGGAAAGGTCGAATATTGTCACAACGTAAGGTACCTTTGAAAAAAGCGGGCCATAATGGCCCATTGAGAAAAAAATGTCCAACTTTGGCCCGAATGCGAGCTTTGCAGGAAGCGCAACTCGCGTCCAAAGTTTTTTGGGCCCAAATACTTTATACTTGAAATTTTGTGCTACTTTGGGTAAATCATTCAGGGGCTTTTCTTTTAAATAGACAGTGAACTCATGCTTTTTGGTATTGGCAAATTCTTTGAGAAGTTCGTACGCGTAGACACCTGACCCTACCCTATTTTTAACATTCGCTTCGTTACCATCAAGGCCTATCTTCATTTTCGTCGTTTAACCTTTCATATACTTTTAGGGTTTCTTCGGCAGTTTTTTCCCAGGAATACTCTTTGGCACGATCAAGGCTAGCCTTTACAATTTTTTGATAGTTTTCTGAATCTAAATCGAGCATAAATTCCATAGCTTTTGCTAGTTGTTTTTCATTTCTGGGATCAATCAAAATAGCGGCATCTTTGGCTACTTCCTCCATTGAAGAGTTGTTGGAAGTAATGACAGGTGCCCCGCATGCCATAGCTTCTAAAATTGGCAGGCCGAACCCTTCGTATAAAGATGGGTATACAAATACCCGGCAACCTGAATATAAGGCAATTAAATCTTCTTGGGGAACATAATTTGTCCAAATAACACTGCCCGGCGAACGCAAACCTCCGCCCCAGCCATATTTACCTGCAAGGACAAGGCTCGCATCCGGCTTTTCTTTTAGAACCTCTTCGAATGCATCCAACAATTTTTGGAGATTTTTTCTGGGTTCTTGGGTTGCAACCGAAAGTATATAAGGCTTTTTTATTTTATATTTAGCAAGAGTATCGTCAACAATATTATTTTCCTCTGGTTTAAAATCACCAGAGGCGGCAAGATAGATTACAGTTACTTTTTCCTGAGGGATTTCCAAAAATTTAACAACATCCTCTTTTGTGGTCTTTGAATCGGCTATGATAGCATCGACTTCTTTCTTAACATAATCCATCCTTCTTTTTTGGTTAGTGATAATTCTTGGATGTAGCGATGATGGAAACAGGTATGCAACCATATCATGGACAGTAGTTACTTTTTTTGTTGCTTTTGACTTAAAGGGTGGCTGGAGCCAATCAGAGGAATGAAATACGTCAACGGGACCTACGAATTTATCTATCGGATAAATGTGAAGTTTGTTCCATAAAAATTCAAGAAGCGCTGGAGGAAATTTTAAGAGTTTAAATTCGACATTTGAAAACCCGGACAGCTCTTCTTTAAAGTCTTTTAACTTTTTATACCTTCTTAGGGAGGAACCGAAAAGGATGTACTGGTTTTTACTGTCTACTTTTAATAGGGATTTTATTAGATTTTCGCTGTAGGCGGATACGCCGGTTCCGTAGACAATTTGTGAAATATCGAGCGCTATTTTCACACCGTGAATTCTATCACAAATACACGCCTGTAAGTTTTCCCAAAATTGCAGAACCTTAGCAAGGGCACTAAAAGCAAGAAACCTTTAAGGTAAAGGTAATATTTGAATTTATTCTTTGTGATCCAAGTATTCATTAAGATTTTTCTGACCGTTAAATTTAAGTTGGTAGATGACCTGGTTTTGCCTGTCTTACCGAGTTTCCTGAGTGACCTATCTATGTAAACTAGAATTTCTTCAGAAGACGGTAGTCCATATTTAACGTGCTCTTCCAGAAACTGGTTTTTTTCTTTAAATATCCGGTTCCAACGTTTTTGGAGATTTTTATCCTGCTCCCCTGACGCCTCACTGCTGGGAACTACAATAATCGCCAGCTGCTTTGAAACCCTTAACATTTCGTAAACTGCTTTTTCTCTAAGATGAGGTTCAATATGTTCGAGAACATCAGCCGAAATAGTGACATCGTACGCATTTTTTCTAAATGGAAGATCGTAAGCGTTACCTTTAAATTTGTTCAACAAATCCGTCTGGGGACCTGTGAAATCGACGTCAATTGCATCTATTTTTATCTTCAGGTAAGGGATAATTCCAAGTGAACCGGATCCAATTTCCAAGATCTTGGAATCCTCGAGTTTTGCTTTTTTAATTTGTGTGACAATTGGCAAGTATCTCAAAGCAGCTTCTGGATGTTGCTTCCAGAAAAATTTATCAAAAAAATTCCTGATTAGGTCGCTATTTTTTGAATTCATAGATGAACCCTACACCATTTATGTCCTGTGTTTTAGTATTGGTAAATCCAGCCCCTGTGAGCTCTTCGAAAAGCAATCCTTGCGGGTCGGTTATTGGTGATAGATATTGGAACAAAAACACTTTATTTTTCCCTTTTGTATAGTCCTTAATGTTTTGTTTAACCTTATCTTGCGACGGGTTGAAGCTATCTAGTGCTCCTTTTTCCTCAATTTTCCCATTATTATAATAGTCGAATGGCGCTAGGGTATATGTTGATT
>CAYTEJ010000003.1:14423-23787 GCA_964436835.1 uncultured Gammaproteobacteria bacterium
GAATTTTTATCAGCATTGCCAAGGACATAGGCACTTGCCTTCTTCCAATTTTCTCTCTGGAATTTTGGGTTCATTAGATAAATAACCGTAGACCCTAGATTTATGGTCAAAGCTATTATTAATAGAATTCTTGTCGGCAATGTCCAATTGACCGTATTTATAGCAGATGCCCAAATTAGGTAAAAGGCCCCTAACGCAAATAGCAGGCGAAAGTAAGAAAATATAGGAATAAAAAAAGCGGCTGTAAAAGCCAAAAAAATAGGGACGAAAAACCAAAAATATAAAAATGACCTAATTTTTGACATTCTAAACGTGGAAAGAATAAATAGAATAGAAACAAAAATTCCAATTGGGGCAAACATTAGGGCATACAGGGCATTATTGTCATTTGAAATTCTGCCAATTGTAAACTTGACAAAAGTTATTATTAAGGTGCTGAGGCTTGGTGACCCCACAACTTGCGCCCAAGCCGGAGACAGAGTTGCCGCAGAAAGGCCAGTTATGAGCTGCTTTGGAAAAATAAAGAACCAAGGCAAGATTATTAGGGCTATGAGCAAGAATGCCGGTACGAATGATCTCAGCGTTGGTTTTTTAATGCTCTTTTTATAAAGGATTAAGTAAACCAGATATACGGGGATCATTAGGTATGGGAGGTAATCACTGTAGAGTAAGAGAGAGGTAGAAACAATAAAGCCGACCCAATTTTTAAGCTTATCTTCCTTTAAAACCGTAATAAAAAAATAGACGGAAACAATGGTGAAAAAAGAAGCTAGCATGTACATTCTTGCCTCTTGTGAATAGTAGATATGTAGTGGAGCCGTTGCCAGAAGTGTAGCTGCTATAAGTGCTGTTTTTTCATCAAAAAGTTTTTTGCCTATTTTATATATAACGTAAATTGAGGCCACACCCAAAATAACGGATGGCATTCTTAGGGAAATTTCGGAGGAACCGAAAAGGATTACCCAGCCCTTCATCAATATGTGATATAGGGGCGGATGAAAATCAGAAAGAGAGTAGTTAAAAATTAGTGATTTCAGATCAAGAGATCTGACAAATACTGCATTGATTGCCTCATCCAGCCATAAACTCTGGTTTAAATTAACAAGCCTTAAAATTAGGCCAACTAACAGTATTAATATAATCATTCTTATTTAGCCTTTTGCTCGCCCAGAAATGACATTATGACAGAAACCCAAACTGCAAAATCGTAGATGAGTTTAAATATTATAAATGAAAATTTGCCAGATATTTTCGATTTATAAAATCCAATAATAAATGATACAGGCAGACTATAAAAAAATAATGACCTGATTCTTCGAGGCAGTGAACCTGAGATAAATTCGTTCTTGCCAATCCATCTGGCTTGCTTCCAAACCTCCTCGAGGGTAGAAGGGTTTACGTGATAGTACACGGCTCCTTTTGCGAGTGTTGATTTTATTCCCAGTTTTCTTGAAAGCGACCAGTCGTCTGTATACTCCCCGGTTATACTGAAACCGCCCACGCTTTCAAATTTAGTTTTTAATATTGCCCGAAATACCGGCGACGTGTTTGGGTAATCAGGCGGAATCAACCTATCTGGAGGCAGGTTCCTGTTTACGTTCCAGCAGGCAGACCAAATATTTTTTCTGTTTTTGTTCATTTCGTTTTTTGAAAAGGTGCCAATTGCATCACCTTTTAAAATTGGGGTTACTAAATCCTCAACAAAATTTTTATCGAAAGTCATATCGGCATCTACAAAAACTAATATTTTCCCTTTTGCTTGCGATGCTGCCAAGTTGCGTGCTGAGCCGGGCCCTTTGTGGTTTTGGCTCAAGGTTTTCACCTTGAAGTTTTTTGCAAACTCGAGTGTTCTGTCTGTTGAGCCATCGTCTACCATGATTACTTCCAAATGCCTATAGCTTTGCCCGGCAATTGACTTAAGGCACTCATCAATAAGATCTTCTTCGTTATAGGCAGGGATAATAATTGACACAAGCGGATTCATTTACCGATTTGGCCTTCCTTTAACTAAAATGAGTCTTATAAGTTCCAAGTAATTATCTGCAGTTTTATTCCAACTGAATTTTAAAGCCTGGTTGTACGGGGTATTGCGGTAATGAGTTTTTGCCGCAATTTCAAGATCTGTTGCATACTGATTTATATCTTCAGGATGAGTCAGGATTCCGGCATCACCTATTATTTCATGCCTTGATTTATCACTTGTCGTCACAACCGGTAGGTTACAGGCCATTGCTTCCACATAACTAATCCCAAAGGCTTCTGTTCTTGATGCAAGCGTAAAAATATCTCCGGCACAATAATAAGCAGGCATATTAGTATAAGGCACAGAAAGCCTTAGATATCTTTCTCTGAGTAATCTTTTTCCAAGCGAATCAAGATACCCCTTTTGTTCACCATCTCCAAGTACCAGAAGGCTCATGTTAGTTTTTGCGACCGCTTTTATTGTTAAATCTATTCTTTTATACGGAACCAGAGCTGCTGCACAAATAACAATTGGTCGCTCGAGGCTTAATTTTTTAGGTTTTACCTTTGGATTAAAGGCAGCAAGGTCAACACCGTTTGGGATAAGAGCAGTTTTTACTTCGGGCGTAAGGCGTCTTGCCCATAATTCTTCTTCCTTTGTTAAAGCAACAAAAATGTCCGGCCTAAAAAAAATATTCCAGGCATCATCTGCACCAATGCCAGCATGACCGGAAATTAACATTTTTGTCCGTAAAAGTTTTGTAACTATCCTATAAATTACCGTCTGCCAGCCACCGTTAAGTGGAATAATCAAGTCATAACTGCCGCTTAGGATCTTAGGCACGGATTTGAGGCTAAATATTAAAATTTTTATTGACTGCCAGTCCAGGTAAAGCTTGCCCAGTAGGCCTTTTGCTGATTTTGGGGCAGATGCAAATGCTTTAACCTGGTATGTTCTAACCTCGGGACTTTTGATTAGTTGTCCTGCCTGGAAAATAGTTACGCTATGTTTCCTGCTAAGCCTTTTTGCGAGTTCAAAAACAAAAGTCTCGACTCCTCTGTCTGTAACTCCGGAATAAAAACTTAAAAATGCTATCTTAGACATGTTGGTTAAGTTTTTGCGGTCCTCGTCCTTCGGCCTGCGGATCTAAAAAGCTTAAGAATGCAATTTTCGCCATTTATCTGTAATGTTTTTAGACTATATCAGGAGGCTCCTTGTAACGCAACGCGTTTGTAGGGTAATTCCTGGATATATTAGCTTCGATGATGTCGAATGCGAATATACCAGAAAAAAAATAGCAAAAAAAGGATGGTCGCTATAGTTACGGTTTTACCTAATATAAAATTTTGAGGTTGATACTTGAACTCCAGAGAAGATATACCAGGTAAAACGGTAACACTTCTAAAAACGTTATCGTAAGACTCGACTTTGTAGTCGAGAAAATTTTCGGAAGCTACCCAGCCAGGGAAGTAATTTTCTGAAAATATCAGCTTTCTGGGGGTATTAGATTTTGGGAATGTCATAATGATGCTGTTAGGTTCATATTTTTCGATAGCAACTATGTCCCCTGCGTTTTCAAAATAAGCCCTGGGTTTAAAATCTTTATTTTCATGCAAGTAAATGTCGTTAAATTTACCCTTCATGTCGAACGCTGGATTTTGAAGAGGATATGTTGAAGCAACATATTTAACGTTTGCCTGAGCAAGCAAGTCAGCATCCGGTTGCGGTGGATTTGCAACTTGCCAGACTTGATATGGGGGGAAAATTACGGCGAAATTTGTCCAATTATAATTGCCCGCACGCGATAGGAAATTAATAAAGTTTTTCTGTTGAATTGGGGTTTCTCCGTTTAAAATTTGGATATGATACTTTTCGAGGAGCTGTGGGTTGAAGCAATAAGTGGTGCAGTAAACTCTAAAGATGGCCTTATCACTAGCAAGATACTGATAAAGAGCCATGTTTTGACTATTCAAGTTTGGAACCGAAAAGATTTTTGCATACCCGATTGTGAAATTTTCGATTAGGAAAATTCCAATTATCAAATAAACCAATTTCTGGTTTTTAACTTTTTTTAGGGAATAGGCAGCAAGTAGTGCAACAACGAGAGCAACTGTAAACCAAATTCTAGTCGTAACTCTTGAGTACTTAAGAAGCGGCAAAAAATGATAAGCAAGATTAAAAACTGGCGTTGATTGACCTAGTGTGTAAAGGACTGTGATTATACCTGCCAATGCTACTGTCAATTTTCTTCCAAGGGATAAGTTTAAGAATCCCCAGATTGTAAGAAGGATTGGAACTGCCCCCAGATAGAGGAACGATTCATGGTCGATGTTTATAAAATCAAAATAAGGGAAAAGGAGACTTGTCAGATATCTTTTGATGTTAAAAAGTGGGATGGCAACATCTTGAAAAGAAAGAGCTGACCTTGTTGATAGTGGACCAAAACTAAGCTGGGGAAAAAATTCGATTGCTGATAATGCCAGCGTTAAGAGAGCGAGCGCGAAAAGGAATTGAAAACGGTTTAGTGCTTTACGATAGTCAAAAAAATTTTTATTGAAAACATAAAAATAAATCATATAAAGGATACAAAATAAGGTTGCATAGTAAAAAATAGTTGCATACAAAATCAGCATGCACGCTGCTGCAAATGACCCGATAACCAGCCATTTTAAAGATGGGGCTCTTGAAAGGTTTCTAACAGACAAAAACATCAAGGGGAAATAAGAAAAAGCGGCAATCATCGTGATGTGACCGGCTGAAAGATGAAGCAGCATTTTGGTTGAAAAAGCATAAAAAAGGCCTGCGGCAAAAGATTGTATTTTATTAAATCTAAAAGATTTTGCAAGATAAAAAGTGGCAATGGCCGCAATTGAGAAATGGAGAAAATAGTAAATAACAGCTCCCGCACTTGACGCGAAAATCAAAAACAAAATATTAGCCGGGTAAAGAAGACTAGAGATGGGATTGGCAATAAGCGACTCGCCCATCATCTGATCCCCTCTCCAAAGTGGAATGCTTTTATAAGTCAAGAAGGAGTCTCTTATGGAAGTGAATAATGGTACATAAGTTCTTCCTAGGTCGTTATCTTTTACGGAAAGTAGCTGCGGTTTTAGAAAAAACGGGACAAAAAATAACAGACAAATACCTACTAGTAGTAATGTGTATGGAAAAGATTTTACTTTTTTACTTTGAGCCATATGGTACTGTTAATTTGAATTAAATTGACATAATTATTGCTTAAGTAATCATCAATTTGAACAGGTGTGTAAGAGCCAAGGTCATACTTCCCTTTATTCTCGTAGGGTTTATATATTACAAACGGAGGATCTTGCGAGATTATCGCCGAAACAACTTTCTGCTGCAAATTGTCTCTTTCCAGATACCAAGGGAATTCGTCCGCCCAAGGCTTTACCGGTAGTCGACCTGAGAGCGGCAATAGCTGGTCCGGTCCGTTTTGAATATATATAACGCTATTTTGGGATGTTACTTGGCTCAAAAAACTGGCAGCAGATAAAACGTCCTGTTCAAAAAAACGTACAGGTTGGTGCCAATTAGATTTAAAGTAATGTATGGTAAAAATCGATAGCAAGATAATTAAGCCAAGTGGCAACAGCAACTTTTTTGTGCTCGGTAGCTGTAAACCTCCTAAGTGAATACCAAGTGAAACTGCAACTATGGCCAGATACGTTATTAAATGAAAATAGTCAAACCTCGGATAAGCAAACATAATAAGCGGTAGTGCCAAAAGCGTTATCAGGAATTTTTTATTCTTTGCAAAAACCGTAAAATTGAAAATAAGCAAAAATGGCAGTGCCAAAATAAGTAACTGTTTTAACGTAGGAAAAGAGATATATCCGGGAAGTGAAGATCCTTTAATAAAGGGCTGATAGATTGCCCAAAAGAGAAAATCGCTTAAAGTCCCCTGTTTATAAAAAAATGCAACGTGTACAAAAAATAAAAAACAAAAAAACGCAAAAGGCAGAAGCAGGTTATTAATAAGTCTTTGGGGCTTATTTCTATTTTGAAAAAGTAAAACCCCCAAATAAAAAATAACCAGCCAGAGAACTTGCTGCTTAATAAAAACGGCAAGAATTACCAAATAAAATGATTTTCTTAATTCGGAAGCTTTCTGAGATTTTGAATAATTATAAAAATAATAAATTGAAAAAATAATAAATGGTGTCTGGATTAAATCAAACCATAATCCGTTTATGCCAAAAGGGATTGAAAAAATAATAAAAAAGGCCAAAGCAAAAAAAGCACGATAATAATTTTTGGATATCTTGCTGACAACTGCAAAGATTGAAAGATCAATTACAATTATTACCATCCAGGTAAGAATTTGATATGGCGAAGGTAAGTACCCGAAAGTTTTCGCAAATATTGATAGAAAGGCGATAAAAATCGGCGGGTAAGGGTTAATTATGTCTCTGTATAAAAGAAAGCTTCTATTAATAAGGTAGGGATAAACAACCATTTCCGGCCACAATGTAAATTTGGTGTTTACCAGCAATATAAGATGCACAAAGATTGCCGGAAGCCAGAAAATTTCTTTAAACTTGTCAGTACTTTTTTTTAAGATCATTGATTCTTATTTTAAGCAAGCCGACAAGAGAAGCGACGATATCTCTAGTTAGGGTAACCTTGGATCCTTTAACGTCCTCCCAAGTAACCGGTGCCTGTGCATATTTATAACCGTACTTTTTACAAAGAAATAATAACTCCGCGTCAAAAGCCCACCCGTAAATTGAAATTTTGGAGAAAAGTTTTTTTGCTGCCTGATTTCTAAAAGCCTTAAAACCGCAGGTTGCATCTTTTATGGGCCAATCGATAAAAATTCTAACTAGTAAAGTAAAACCTCTACCGAGATTTTCTCTTAACAGATTTTGTTTTTTGATAAATTTCGACCCCTCCACCCTTCTTGAACCAATAACAACGTCGAAACCTTTTTCGAAATATTTAAAAAAGGTATCAACTGTTGAAATTGGTACGGAGTGGTCGAGATCGGAAAAAAGAACTAGTTGACCTTTTGAATGCTTTACTCCCTGGACAATAGCGTAGCCTTTTCCTTTGTTTTCTCTGTAGCTGACAATTTTTACTTTCTTATTGCTTTTAGCAGCTTTTTCCATTTGGTCGAGTGTATTATCTGTTGATCCATCGTTAACAAGTAATAGTTCCCAGGTATACTTTTGTTTATTTAAATAATTCAAAAAATGCTCGAGGCCGTCTTTGAAACGCTCTTTTTCGTTGTAGCACGGAATAACAATTGAGAGTTTAGTTTGCATGTTTTTTTTGAAACTTTAACAATACATAAAAAACCATCATTATAAAAGCTAACCCTTCTGTAGCGGTAAATGCATAGGCGGCGCCAATAGATCTCCGGGAAGGTACAAGCAGAATTAAGAGAATAGCGAACGCAACATACCTTATAAGAGTAATGATAAAGGATATGTTTGATTTACTAAAATAATACAAGATTACTGAGCTTGGGATAGTTGATAAAAAAAAGAATATTGACCCGAGGGACAAGATTTGTAATATCTGTACTGCTTCAGTATATGCTTTCCCGAATATCAAAGAAATCAATAAATTCGGGAATAATATTATTAGTAAAAAGGCGAGCGAGAAAAATGACGGGAACGCTATGGCTTTGGCGGAAAAAGCTTTTGCCTTTTCGTCATTATCAAACGATGAATACCTTGATGCTAAAACTGCAGTAAAATTCCCGCCAAGTTGATAGGCAAAACTTAATAGTTTAAAGGGTGCTGCATAAAGACCTGTTTGGAGGGGGCCAGCTATTTTTAGCAAGAAATAATTGTCAAGCGGAATTGCTGATATACACATGGAAAGCCAAATCCACATATTGAACTTGAAAAATTTTCTCTCGAGGCCTTTATCTATCGCTACAGTTTGGAAAGGTAGCAGCAGTTTTCCCAGTAAAGTAGATACTAAAGTCGAAAGGAAAAAAATCAGGGTTAGTAAATAAAGGTTAATAACAAATAAATAAGCTCCAACTAAAACTATAATGAGTCTCGTAGAGTTATTGGCAATGAGTATTAGCGATGACTTTAAAAATTCTCTTCTTGCTTGAAGCCCCGCTGTAAAAAGGTTCGTCAAATGAAAAAGGACTGTTGAGGCAAAGGCGATTCTTAACAGCCCGGTAATTGACGGTTGCCCAAGCAGAGCAGCAATCATCGGGGAAAGAATATACCCTACAACAGCCGCAATTACTCCTAAGAATAAATACCATTTAATTGCAATTGAAAGAAATGCATTGGATTCTTTGGAGGTCAAGTTTGTGAAACGAAGCACTCCAGCATCGATGCCCAAGCTGGAAAGCCTAACAGTTAAAACCGAGGTAGCATAAATTGTTGAGAATAATCCGTAGCCGGCGGGGCCTAAAATTCTTGGAGCGATTATGAAAAAAACGCCTCCAATTGCAATATTTATCACCGTCCCCAAAAAAATTATGTAAGTGTCTTTACCGGTTTGGGTGAACAGCAGCTTTTTGAAATAACCAAGCATAGAATGAAGTATAAGCAAAGCTTGCGGTCCCCGCAACAAGTTGCTGTGGTCCTAAAGCAAAGCTTGCGGTCCCCGCAAGGATTTCGATGACCTAAAGCAAATTATTTTTTATTATCAAACCAACCGGAGTTGTTATCCATTATGATGACCTCGATGTTTCCAAAAAGACCGCTCTTTATTTCATGAGATTTGTAAAGTGCGTATTTTTGGTAAAAGGTGTTCTGTTCCTGGTCAAAGTCGTGAATGACAAATGCAGAAATAGTTTGTGGATGACGGTCAGCGATAGGCGTGGTTCCATATAAATAACCAAAGTTGGGGTCAACATAGCTTTTTACAGGTTCCCTGCCGTATACCGCAAAAAGATAACGGTAACCTGAGTATCTCCAGCATGTTGACAATGACTCCAAAGAAAAGGGGTAATTCCCTACTGCAGCCATCGTAAATTCAATTGCCTGTTTTTTATATGCCAAACCCAGACCGTTTTGGGCAGCAGAGAGCTTAAAAAGATTTGCGGTCACAAAAAGCGCAATTGCCAGAAGCCAAATTTTTTTGGGGAGTATTGACACTGCTTTTGCAAAAATCAACAGAAAAACAGCAAAGAGTCCTGTTAAGTAATGTTCAAAAATATCTGCTTTAAAAATCGATCCATAGATTTGAATTCCAATAAAATAAATTAGAATTAATATACCGGTAATTCTCCATGAATCCCGATTTTTATTTTTAAATGACCAATAAACAAATCCAAGTAATCCTAAGGCAGCCAAGAGTATGGTAAATGTTGGTATTGCACGATACTTTTCTGTCACATAATTTTGGCAATAAGAATACTGTTTGGAAATTTGGTTGTCTCCAAAAGTATAAGCAATTCTAGTAAAT
>CAYTEJ010000003.1:23797-26941 GCA_964436835.1 uncultured Gammaproteobacteria bacterium
TTGGGAAAAGCAGGCTGTTTTCAATGAATTTTGACTGATTAAATCCCGGGTTATTTCTTCCTTGCTGCCAGAATTTAAGAAAAGGTTTAGTATTTTCAAAGTTATGCCGCAGATCGAAAAATATCAGGGGTAAAAAGGAGATTAAAAAAATGCTTATCGCAACAAGTGTTTTTTTACTTACTGGTAATTTGTATGCAGCGAATACAATAATTGTTAGAACTAAAAAAACTAAATTTGAAGGATCTGTGCTTAAACTCAAAGCGATTGCAAATGAAAGGGGGAAAACAAAATTCCCTTTGCCTTTTATAAGTTTGATGAGGCAATAGATTACTATTAGTGAAATAAGAGGACCCCAATATAAAGCCCAAAGATGGCGGTCGTAAATGTTTGCAAGATAGGAAAATGCCCAAAAAATCGCGGCTGTTATACCCAATTTTTTATCCTGAAAGCTTGATCCAATCACATAAATTGCAAGAGTCGTGAAAACTGCAATTAATGCACCCGCAACGCCCCAGGCGATGGGATCTAGCTTGCCTATATAAAGAATGCTTGTCAAAAACCAGTAAAAATATGGTGCTATGTGAACACCGAATGGGGTCACGCCACCAATTAGAGGTACATGGTGCCAGAGTATTAATCTTCTCCCTACAAACGCCGGTACAGATTCGTCATAAGTGAAGTAGAACAGTTTTTCTATATCAATCGATCGAAAAATGCTTGCAGAGAGCAAGATGAATAATAATGGCAGAGCGTTGATTATTTTTTTAAACATGCTTTGCTACAATTATCCACATCGTATAGAAAATTTGCAGGTGTTTTACTTCTTTTAAGGACGCAGATTTTAAAAGCGACTTTATTTGGTTCAAAGAGAAATTACTTTCTATTGGTGGGAGATTAAAAACATTTTCTCGCACCCAAAGGCCGGGGTTTTGACGTAAAAACGCAAATGCACTATCCTTGGATGGGAATCCGCATATTAATATGCCCTTTCCCGCAAGAACACGGGCGGCTTCTTTAATAAACAGCTTATTTTGCATTAGGGTAAGGTAATCAGCAAGACCTGTGGCCAAAATAATATCAAATTTTTCTTTTTTAAACGGCAGGCGTGTTGCTTCTGCCTTGATTAACTTATATTTCGAATGACTAACTTTGTGCCTTTCCAGCTGTTTTTTTGCCATGTCAAGCATTTTTTGAGAATAATCAATTCCGACAACATTAGCTCCGCGCTTGGCAAAATCTATCATGAAGATGCCAGATCCGCAACCAATATCTAGTACCTTTTTACCTTTTAAATTTCCCACCAGCTGTAAAACTTTTTTGCGTCTTGAGTATAAAAATGCATTAGCTGGTGAAAATAAGCTTATTATAGAATTTGTGTATTTTTCAGCAAATAATTCAGGTGTTTGAATCCAATAATTTTTTATCTTAATTTTATCTTGCATCTGTTTCATTTTTTGGAACAAATATACAAAGTGGTTGAACCAGGGAATAAGTGGCTTGCTCTTATTAAACTGACATTAAACCCTAGCCTAGTTAAATATTTTTTTAATTCGTTTGAATTCCAATAACTAATCTTGTCTTTTGGGTAAAGTGCAAAGTCCCAAATTCTTGATAATTTACTTCTCAAGAATTCACTTGTGTCTATTTCTTTTATTACAAGAGTGCCGTTTTTTTTAAGAGCTTTATTTAATTTTGACAGAAGAATCTTTTGATCTTTAAAGCTTAGATGATGAAGTACATCCGATACGACAAACCCGTCTTGGGGTATGTAATTTATTAAGGTAATATCTCCAATTCTAAAGCGCAAATTTGTTGTTTTTGATTTACCGATCCTTATACCGTTTGCGTCGATACCCAAGATTTGCCTGTCTTTTCTTTTTGCCAAGTATTTAGCAATGACCCCCTGACCGCATCCTAATTCTGTTATTGCCCCCTTTTTTGGCAAAGCGTTATCAATTTCCGATAAAGGTAGAATGACTGATCTTAATTTGTCATATATCTTGGATGTTTGGGGGAGCATTATTTTAGTTTGCGAATAAGCTTTGCGGGGACACCTGCATAAACACTCTCTTTGGGGATACTAGACGTTATTACAGAACCTGCTGCTACAAATGCACGTTCCCCTATTGTCACTCCTGGCAGAATTGTCGTTGCTGCGCCTATAAACGATCCCTTTTTAATGACAATGGGCTTCGATAATTTAGGGAAATATTTTTGCAAAGGGTGATTTCTGTAGCCTACATTCATATGAGTGAGTATCAAAACACGTTGTGCAATAGTTACATCGTCTTCCAGTGAAACACTATCATACAAATCTATTAGAGTCTCGTCCCCCAAAAAGCAACGATTACCTATATTTAAGCCACCCGGACCTTTATGTTGCCAGTTAAAAAACCTTACATCCATGATTATAGAATCCTCGCCTATCTTTGCCCCTACAATTTGAAGAAAAAATTGTCTAAATTGAGGAAAATAAAGAAGATGGATAATTATTCTATGAATCAGCACTTCATAAATAGCATATAAGACAAACCTTATCGTTTTTTTTGGACCGGTTTCTTTAATTGCTTTCATAATTGGTTTTAAGTTGCCTTAATAGTTTTAACAAATATACTGCCTGGAAAAATAACGCAAGTAAAACTATAACGATTATTATATTACCTTTCAATATTAGTGGTTTGTGTTGACTCACTTGATTTATTAAGTTTTTTAAATTTGAAGCATCATAATACGTAGAGGAAACAAAACTTAATGATATATCGTTGAATAAAATCATGGCGAGAGCAAGTAAAAAATAAAGTACCGAAAGGTATTTTTTTATAAATTTTATTACAATTTCACGAAGGCCGAACATTAAAATACCTGTGTTTGCCAAGACCAGCGGCAAGAAATAACGGCCCTGAATTCCGAATGGGTAATGGTAAATACTTTGAAAATAAAAATCCCAGATAATAAACACCATAAAGTATGTAGCTGATGAAAGACCTAGGTATATTAAAACTAAATCAATTTTTTGAAGCTTTCTTTCCTTTACGATAAATATTCCGCGGATGAGAAGTCCTACTAATGAGATAAGTATTATTCTGTTTATGATTTGATAATAAATGTGAGGAACGGTTAGTGAAAGCCATTTATATACTCCCC
>CAYTEJ010000004.1:0-3232 GCA_964436835.1 uncultured Gammaproteobacteria bacterium
GATGATAACGGCAATTGTGACGGGATTACCAAATCGCTAGTGCCAAACTTATGCTTGGCCGTAAACACAAATACCGCAACAAGTACAATTATAAGCCCAACTATTGCAATAACAAAACTCTTCATAAACAAGTCTCTAGTTTAAAATTAAAAGTCTTGGCTGTCAAATGTCTGCACTGTGCTCAATATTGCTATAATTATTCAATGAATATAGGTAAAGTCTTAAAACAGCATTGGCCCCTATTTATAATATTATTCGTTGCAGCAGTTTTGAGATTCTGGCGCCTTGAAGAACTGACAACTTTTGGCGGTGACCAAGGCTATGATTTCCTTATTGTGAAGGCTATAACAGAGGGCAAATTTACCCTACTGGGTCCTAAAATTGGACCATATAACAATATAGGAAATTTATACCTGGGACCGGCCTATTACTATTTACTTGCGCCATGGTTAATTTTGTTTAAACTCGACCCACTAGGCCCTGCCATTTTTACAGTACTAGCTTCATTGGTGACAATATTATTAATATATATAATTGCCGCTAAATACCTCTCAAAAAATATTGCAATTTTGGCTTCGTCCTTGTATGGGCTCGACGCTTTACTTATCGAGCAATCTCGCGCAACCTCAAATCCTCATCTAATACCATTATTCGCTTCAATTTCAATATATTCATATTTAAAAACCATTGAAGACAAAGCAAAATCTTTTTTTTGGCCCGTAATGGCCGGTGTAAGTATCGGTATTGCATTTCAGCTTCATTACTTGGCATTTTCGCTCTTTTTAACTTATGCTATTTTTACTTTTATCAGTAAAAAATTCAAAGCATTATCCTTTGCGGTCGTCGGTTTTATGCTATCTTTATCCGGAGAAATTTTCTTTGAGGTTCGCCACGGTTTTTTTATAACAAATATTTTTCTTGCACAACTAAAAAGCGGCCACGTTTTTTCTCCTAGCGAAATTTTAAACCATATCCACGATTCTCTCAGCCTTTTAAATAACAACTTTTTTCTTGGTACAAACATCATAATAAGTTTGGCCTTTCTCGCACTTTTGTATTTTGCTGGACAAAAAAACCTTATCCGTAATAAATTATTTCAATATCTTCTGACATCAATATTGGTAGGCATAGTTTGTGTGGTTATTTACCCAGGACAAGTATCGACCCATTACTTCGCAACAATTTACGTAAGCTTGGTTTTGGTAATAGCGGCCATGATTATTTCCAATTTAATTCAAAAGAAAAGCATTTTGTTAAGAGTTTTAGCCACAACAATTATAATCCTCTTTTTTGCAATGAACATAAAAGGTTATAACCTAAAAAGACAAAATGGATATACAATGCCTGATGGTTGGAACTTGAAAGGAATTAAAATTGCATCAAAGATTGTTTCAAATGATATCGATTCCCGAACGACTTTTAATATTGCGGCAACCCTAGATGGTGATACTAGAGCCATGCCATATCGGTATTTGCTGTCGGTCTATGGTAAAAATCCTCTAAATGTTGAGCAATATCCTCAGGCAGATGTCCTATATTTGATTTCAAGAGATAATTTGGAGCAAGTAAAAGAATACACCGTGTGGGAAGTAGCCAGTTTCAGGCCTTATAATATTATTAAATTAGATGATGTCCAAAATGGAGTCAGTGTTTATAAGTTAACGAAAATATAACAGGCAATTATATGAAAGTCGGAGTAATAGTACTAAATTACAATGGTTTGGAAAATACTCTCGAATGTGTGGAATCACTGAAAAGCTCGAAGAGACATGTAAAAGGGATAGAAATAATTATTGTTGATAACGATTCCACAGATAATTCCAAGTTCCGTCTTTCTAAATTAAAGAGCGTAACGCTAATTTTCAATAAAGAAAATTTGGGTTATTCTGGGGGTAATAATGTTGGCATAAAGCATGCTTTAAAGAATCAATTCGATTACATTCTAATTATCAACAACGATGCTTATGTCGATGAGTTATTTTTTAAGAACATTTTTAAAGATTCCAAAATAGGTGAAATTATTTCACCCAAAATATATTTTGCCCCAGGTTTTGAATTTCATAAAGATAGATACCGAGCAACGAATTTGGGCAAAGTTATTTGGTATGCGGGGGGAAGTATTGATTGGTCTAATATAATCGGGGTGCATACAGGAGTGGATGAAATTGATACAGGGCAATTTGACAAGAATAAAGAAGTAGATTTTGCAACTGGTGCTTGTATGCTTGTTAAAAAAGAAGTATTTGACAAAATAGGTCTCTTTGATGAGAAATACTTTCTCTACCTCGAAGACATGGATTTTTGCGTTAGAGCAAAAAAAGCTGGTTTTAAAATAATGTTTACCCCCCGGGCTAAAATATGGCATAAGAACGCTGCCGCAAGTGGGGGATCCGGATCTCATCTCCAAGACTACTATATTACACGGAATAGATTGCTTTTTGCATTTAAGTTTGCCAAACTTAAAACTAAACTGGCCGTGTTTAAACAGGCTGTCACACAAGCCAAGTCAACAGTAAAAAGGGATGCTTTAATTGATTTTATCACTCTCAAATTTGGTAAGAGGGGCAGGGTCTTTTAATTGATGAAGTTATCAGGTCTGATTTTAGCCAGGAACGAAGAAAAAATGATTGAAGATTGTCTAAATCAATTAGATTTTGTGGATGAAATAATTGTTCTTGACCAGGGTTCAACGGACAGAACGGTTCAAATAGCAAGAAAATATACCGATAAAATAATTGAATCAACAAATGATGATTTTGGCATAAACAGGACAATTCTTGCACAACACGCTAAGGGGGACTGGCTATTATATTTAGACTGTGACGAAAGGTTAACGAAAAAAAATGTTGAAGAAATTATGTCTGTTATAAAAAGTGGCCCAAAAAGCGCTTATTATTTTCCCAGAAAAAATTTTATTCTCGGGAAGGCAGTTAAACATGGTGGCTGGTGGCCTGATTTTGTACCGAGGCTTTTTTATAAGTCTAACATTAAAGGCTGGTATGGAAGAGTCCATGAAAGTCCAAGAATCGAAGGAGCGTTTGCTTATATGACAAACCCAATTATTCACCTTACGGCGCGCGATGTGAGTTTAATGCTCTCAAAGTCAATTAAATGGGCAAAAACGGAAGCAGAGTTAAGGTACGAAGTTCATCAGTCGAAAGTGAACATTTTAAAAACCATTAAAGCAGCATCATTTGAATTTATAATCGCATTGTCATCCACATCAGCTCTG
>CAYTEJ010000004.1:3242-4564 GCA_964436835.1 uncultured Gammaproteobacteria bacterium
ATGGCAGAGTTGGGCTCATAGAATCAATTTATCAAGGACTTCATCAGGCAATGGTCACGGTATATCTTTGGGAACTCCAGAACAAAACAGAACAAAGACGTAAAGAACTAAATAGATAATGAAATTCGGTTTCTATAGTCCTTACCTGGATACATATGGCGGGGGAGAAAGGTACATGCTTTCACTTGCCTCTTACCTCTCTGAAGACGATAATAATGAAGTCGAAATATTTTGGGAAGATAGCACAATCAAGGCTCCGATCTCAAGATTTTTAAAGATTGATTTAACTAAAACGAGATTCACAGAAAGTATATTTAAAGACCAGCTTTTCGTTAACAAAGTAATTAAAACGAGACGATATGATTTGTTATTTATTTTGTCCGACGGTAGTGTTCCCCTTACTCTTGCGAAAAAAAATATACTTCACTTCCAAGTCCCATTCCATTTTCCAAACCCGGATTTTAAAACAAAACTTAAGCTTGCAAGATATAAATGGATAGTGTGCAATTCCCATTTTACAAAAAGCTTTATAGATCAGAGTTTTCAAATACAATCAAAAGTTATTTATCCGCCAGTAGATATTGATTTCATAAAACCTCTCCAAAAAGAAAACATTATTCTTTCTGTGGGTAGGTTCAGTTCTCAGCAACTACACCCCAAAAAACAAGAAATTTTAATAGAGGTTTTCAAGGAACTATATAAAAAAACTCCATCATGGAAACTTATACTTGTGGGGCAAGCAAAAAAAGAGGATTCAAGATACATCAGAAACTTAAAAAAAGTTACAAGAGGGTATGCAATTAAAATAATCGAGAACTTAGATGTAGAAAAATTAAGAAAACTCTATGGACATGCTTCTATTTATTGGCATTCCACAGGGTTCGGCGAAGATGAAATTAAAAATCCGGAGAGGATGGAACACTTTGGGATTTCTACAGTCGAGGCTTCTGCGGGCGGTGCAGTACCTGTTGTCATCGGGAAAGGTGGTCAAAAGGAGATAATTGAAGAAGGTAAAAACGGGCTTCTTTGGACAACAAAGACTCAATTACTTGAAAAAACCTTAAGCCTAATTAACAACAATCAGCAAATGGAAACGTTATCTAAAAACGCTATTAAAAACAGCAAAAGATTTAGCAAACAAAAATTTCTCCAAGAATATGAAAAAATTATTTACTAGATTGCACGGCAAGGTAATTCCGCTTGCGATTGTAATCTTGTTTTTTGCGCCATTTTTGGTTCAAGGCAAAATACCAATCCCTGCTGATTCTTTAATTGGTCTATACCACCCTTTTCGGGATAATACATATCTGGGTTTTTCGGCT
>CAYTEJ010000004.1:4574-5458 GCA_964436835.1 uncultured Gammaproteobacteria bacterium
ACATACCCATGGCGTTTTTTAACCATCGATAATTTGAAAAGTGGGGCACCACCTCTCTGGAATCCTTATAGCTTTTCTGGCCAACCGCTACTAGCAAATATACAGTCTGCTTCGTTACAGTTTACAAATTTTTTATACTTTGCTCTTCCGTTTAACCTGGTATGGGCCCTGGGCATAATAATAGCTCCCACCCTGGCAAGCTTTTTTATGTATTTATTATTAAGATCATTTAAGATTTCCCAAATAGCTTCTGCTTATGGCTCATTTGTAATGCCTTTTAGCGGTTTTTTTATTTCTTGGCTTACCTGGGGCACGGTAATTTCAACTGCCATGTGGCTTCCATTGATTTTGTATTGTATTAATAAAATTTCCGAAAAAATATCGACTAAATATTTTTTTATACTTGTATTTTCAACTTTTCAGACAATTGTATCTGGTCACTGGCAAACGGCATTTTATGTTTTTATAGCAAGCGCCATCTATTTACTCTTCAAAGCATATGAGCTAAAGCGGCCAAAAATGCTAGTATTTGTTTCTTTAAGTTTTTTCTTGGGAGCACTTGTAAGTTCAGTTCAAATTTTACCGTCTTTAGAGTTTATCAACATTTCAAATAGGGCCGCTGACCAAGCTTTTTTACCGGGAAGGCAAGACTGGTTTTTGCCACTTCAAAATCTCATTCAACTTATATCTCCTGACTTCTTTGGTAACCCTACAACATATAACTATTGGGGAATTTGGAATTACGCAGAGTTCGTGAGTTATATAGGTATAGTCCCGTTATTTTTTGCTCTTCTTTCAATGTTTAAAAAAAGCAATTTAATTAAACTGTTTTGGTTTTTAGTGATTTTTTCTTTAATCTTTGCTATTAAAAATCCAATTACGCA
>CAYTEJ010000004.1:5468-8350 GCA_964436835.1 uncultured Gammaproteobacteria bacterium
ACCATATCTTTTAAACTTTCCATTCATATCATCAATCCAACCCTCACGGATTATTATTATTTTAGAATTTGCGCTGTCGGTCCTGTGCTCATTTGGCTTAGATTTTTTCTTAAAAGAAAATTTCAAGAAGAAGATTATCATACCTGCGCTGGTTTTATTTTTTCTTTTAATCGGCTTGATTTTCATCTCAAAATTCCACAAAAGTATATTTCCAATCGTGGCAAATCTTGACCCTGCCTATATTGCTTTTAGAAATTTGCTATTCCCCGCAATCATAGCCGCCTCACTTTTTTTAATAGTACTTCTAAAAATGGCGAAAGTGCCGAAAATAGCTTTGGCTATCTTCTTGTTCATGATTACTATAATCGAATTGTTTAGGTTCACTTATAAATTTACTCCATTTTCAAGTCTATCAATAATATACCCTAGTACCCAGACAACTACTTATTTAAAAAACCAACAAAGGCCATTTCGAATTTTAGCAACGGACAGAAGAATTTTAAACGGTAATATCTCAAGCGTTTATAAAATTGAACAGGTAAGCGGATACGACCCGCTGTATCTAAAATCATATGCACAACTGGTTTCTTCGTGGAATTCGGAAAGATTTTCGCCAGCTGGGTCTTTTAACCGAATTGTTACTCCTACTAATTTCAGTTTACCGCTTGCAAGCTTCTTAAACGTTAAATATCTTCTCACTTTTGATGACATTACAAACACAAATTTTCAAATGGTTTTCCAGGAAGGGCAAACAAAAATATACGAAAATAGAAATGTCCTACCAAGGGCATATTTTGTAAACAAGGTGCAAAAGGTTGAGAATCAACAGGAAGAATTAACTGCAATAACAAGTAATAATTTTAACTTTAAAACAAATGCTGTCTCAACACAGTTTCAATTCTCAGGTTTAAACACTGATGGTGTTGCAAAAATTAAACAATACACAGATCAAGAATTTGAAATAGAAACCGAAACACGCGAAGAATCTCCGCTTTTAATAAGCAACGTTAATTATCCTGGATGGGAAGCAAATGTTGATGGCAACCCCACGTCTATAAAGGAAGTAAACTTTATGTTTCAATCATTAATCGTACCGGCAGGAAACCATATCATTAAATTAAGTTACTTTCCAAAATCGTTTGTCTATGGCTTATATATAACTATTTTTGGAATTATTGCTACTTTATTTATTGGAGGATATTTATGGAAAAAAGAATATCGGTAATAATTCCAAACTACAATGGAAAACATCTTCTGGAGAAAAATCTACCATCGGTAGTCAAAAACTGTTCTGGTTGCGATATTATCGTGGTTGACGATGCCTCAACTGATGGCTCGGTAGAATTCTTAAAACATAAATTCAAAAAAGTTAGAATAGTAAAATTAAATAGAAATAGTGGGTTTGCCGCAGCAGCCAACCTAGGCGTTGAAAAAGCCAAATATCCGTTTGTATTACTCCTGAATTCTGATGTTTCACCCAGACAAAATTTTCTTAAACCCGCTCTCAAACATTTTGCAAACGAAAAACTTTTCGGAGTAGGGCTCCAGGATTACAGTCACGAAAATGGAAAAATTATAGTCAAGGGTAGGGGAGGTATGAAGTTTAAGAGAGGTTTCTTTATTCACTTTCCCGCCTTTATTGAAAGGGGGGCAACGTTTTGGGTTTCCGGAGGGTCCGGATTGTTCGACCGCAACAAATTTTTACAACTTAAAGGCTTTGATTCGATTTTCAAACCGTTCTACTGGGAAGATATCGACCTTTCCTTTCGGGCGTGGAGGGCAGGCTACTCTTGCATTTTTGAACCTCTCGCAAAAGTAGATCATTACCACGAGGAAGGCTCAATAATAACTCAAAAATCTCAATTTTATATTCTAAGTGCAGCATACAAAAATCAGTTCATTTTTACTTGGAAAAACGTTTCCAATTATCTTTGGGCACTAGAGCACTTACTATGGCTTCCTTATCATATGGTAAAGGCAATCGTAAGCTTGAATTTTGCATTTGTTACTGGTTTAATTTGGGCATCATTACTTCTGCCAAATTTAATTCGAAGTCAGCATTTAATTAACTACGATTACAAATTTAACGATAAAGAAGTTACCGAAATCTATGACAGACCATAACGTACTTTGGGATCCGAAGAAAAAGCCTAAAATCATCGTTGTTATGCCCGCTTATAACGCTCAAAAAACAGTTAAGGCAACCTACAACGATTTACCAAAAGATTTAATTCGCGAAGTTATTTTGGTTGATGACGCCTCAAAAGACAGCACCGTAGAACAGGCAAAAAAACTAGGCATAACTGTTTATTCACATAAGAAAAATAAAGGTTACGGCGGCAATCAGAAAACCTGTTATAGCGAAGCGCTAAAAAGAAAACCGGACATTATTGTTATGGTACACCCTGACTATCAATACGATGCAAAGCTCGCCGGGGTACTCTGTGAGCCCTTAGTAGGGGGAAGGGCGGACATAATGCTTGGCTCAAGAATCCAGACAAGAAGCCAGGTTTTAGCAGGAGGTATGCCATTATATAAATATTTCGCTAATCGTTTTTTAACCCTAATCGAAAATTTGGCAATGGGTTTAAATCTTTCTGAATATCACACAGGTTTTAGGGCATTCAATACAGATGTTTTAAGGAAAATACCCTACCAGAAATTTTCTGACGACTTTATTTTTGATCAGCAAATACTTATATCAGCGCTTTCTTACGGGTTTAATATCTCGGAAATTCCGGTTCCTTGCAAATACTTTCCGGAAGCATCTTCAATTAACTTTAGACGGTCAAGTAAATACGGGCTGTTAACATTGTGGACAGTATTACTGTATTTGTTATATCAACTAAAACTTACCAAGCCTTCAATTTTTAGGTAGAAAT
>CAYTEJ010000004.1:8360-20453 GCA_964436835.1 uncultured Gammaproteobacteria bacterium
TTTCAAACTTGTCAAATAGGTTCAGGAACCGCCGCTTTGTAGGTGGATCAACATCAATTGAAACTATTCCCGCATTTCTCTGTCCGTAAACAATTCTGTATCCAAGCGAAGCCATAAGTGTTGCCGGCAAAACGCTCAAATCTTCTTCTCCCTTAACTACCAATACCCTACTTGCAATTTTTGTTCCTAAAAGTGTATGAAGTTTACTGACCAAATCATGTGTTATCTCTCCTGGGGGATTATTTGCAGTCGCATAGGCTTGCTCATCGGAAAAACCAAGATCAGCCAAATTTTTGTATACTTCTTTCCTTTCAATTTTGAAATCAACTACTGCCAGGCGAGGAAAAACCACATTATGTAAAAGGTTATAGGTGATCTGATCACCAACTGAAATTAACTTGCCCCCATCAAAAGTGTCCTCACTTATAAGAGTTTTTAAGTCAGAATACAATTGTCCCTGCGGTTTCCCTAATTCTTTACGTATCTTTTTTGTCAGCCTGGAGTTTCCAAAAGAAGAAATGTACATGAAATAATTCAGGCCGTTCTGACTAATTTCTCCCGCCCTAATTCTTCCAGATGAGACTGGTTTTCCATCAGAAGCCAGAGTTATTGGTTGCTTAACAATTTCAAGAGGTTTCATATTCAGATTTATCCTCGCCTCGTTTATTTTTAAGGCACCATCATAGGTATCCCTTGTTACGCAGATGGCATCAATGGTTTTGTCTTTTGTAGTTGCTCCAAAAACATCATGTATCTTAATAATTTGCCAAGGAATACCAGCGCTTGATGTTTGCAAAAACCCACTAACATCCCGAGCCCTTTCTACGTAGGAATAAAAAGTTTTCTTTCCAAGCGTAGTTACCATCTCATCACTTGTTACCCCGACAGTAACTTTTCTGGCAAGCCTAAAGGCACCTGCCAAAAAATTCTTGTGCCCTATGTGAAGTAAATCGAAAGTGCCGCCAACGACAACATGTTCAAAATGCATAGGCATTATATTACCCTCGTTTGGAACGATTTACCAGCAACCGTATGCTAAAATGACGATGTGAACAGCAACTTAATTAAATTGCCGGGCTTGGTTGATGTGCACGTGCATCTTAGGGAGCCAGGAGGGGTGCAAAAAGAAGATTTTGAAACGGGTACTAAAGCTGCAATTGCCGGAGGGTATACGCAAATTTTAGACATGCCCAATAACATTCCCCCGACTGTTGACTTAAAATCACTTGCTAATAAAATAAGCCTAGCAAAAAACCGGATTTGGTGCGATTTAGGTTTCAATTTTGGGGCAACTGCAAAATCTACAATTAATTTTGGCAAAGTATATAACAAAGCATTTGGCTTAAAAATTTATATGAGTCAAACAACGGGCCCGCTTTTGATAGACGAAGATGAAGACAGGGAGTTAATCTTCAAATCATGGAGAAGTAATTTACCGATAATGGTCCATGCTAGAGATGCAATTGTAGATAATGCTATTGCCCTTGCCCAAAAGTATAAAAAACGTATTCACATATGCCACGCCACTTACAACCAACTGAGCATGATTAAAAAAGCCAAATTAAATGGCCTTGAAATAACTTCAGAGGTTTGTCCACACCATTTATTTTTAAATAGCACTGATGTTAAAAAACTTGGAAACTTCGGCCTCATGAAACCGCCCCTTATGTCAAAAGAGGATCAGGAAAAAATTTGGGAACACATAAATGAAATTGATATGATTTCAACCGACCACGCTCCTCACACCAAGGAGGAAAAACTTAACCAATCAGAACCAAAATTCGGAGTTCCTGGGCTGGAAACAACAATACCTTTGTTTTTTAACGCAATACGCAGTAAAAAAATAACACTCGCAAGATTTATCGAAATGACCTCAACCAATCCACGAAGAATTTTTAAATTTCCCAGCCAGGAAAATACTTATGTTATTGTAGACGCAAGCAAGAGTTTCAAAATATCAGATAAGGGCCTTTTTACTAAAAGCGCCTGGAAACCCTTTATAGGTTTGGAGGGAGGGGGACAAGTGAAAAAAGTCGTGCTGCGGTCAAAAACAGTTTTTGAAGATGGGAAATTTATAGGTAAACCCAGCGGAAGAATAATTTACCCAAAAAGTTAACAATGTACGATTCTCAATATTCCATAAAACCCAAAGTTAAGCTTTTTTTCGACATCGAAACAATACCTGCCAATGAAAAATTAAAGGATGTTGCCATGGAGCTGGCAAGCCAAAAGGAATTATCTAAAACAGGATTGGTCAAAAGATCAAAGAGGAAACTCGATTATTATTATCGGCAAACAGCAATCTCTGGTGACATCGGTAGAATTTTCTGTATAGGATACGCTCTAAACGAAGGAGAAGTCGAAGTTATAGATGGAAGCGAGGAAGAAATTTTAGAAGAGTGGTGGCAAATAGCGGACAAAGCCGATCTTTTTATTGGCCACAACATAATGGAATTTGACCTCAGATTTATATTCAAAAGGTCAATCGTTCACAAAATAAAACCAAGTGCTAAACATTTAAATTTGTCATTTGCCAGATACAAGAATTTTCCAATTTTCGACACTATGCGAGAATGGGAAAAATGGAGTAACAGTTTTATTAAATTAGATACCCTTGCTAAGGTCTTGGGCCTCAAGTCATCAAAAGATGGGGGGATAGATGGTTCCCAAGTTTATGATTTTTTCCAAAAGGGGAAACATAAGGAAATCTACGAATATTGCAAAAGGGATGTCAAGCTCACAAGAGAAATTTACAACCGGATGATTTTTTACGAACATAAATAGATTCATTTACGGCAAAATCTAGCGAATTTCCGTCTAGGCTTCTAAATTCAAACACTGGTAAGTGCTTGCAGACTAATATTCCGGTGAAATATCATATCCTCTAGCATAATAAAAATCTCAGAACTGTAATTTGAAAATACAAAAATATAAACTTGTTCTACTCGCCATCATTGTCCTAGCGGCAGCACTCCGTTTTTACCAGCTTGGCACAAATCCTCCAAGTCTTGACTGGGATGAAACCGCTGAGGGCTACAATGCTTATTCTTTGCTCAAAACGGGTAGAGACGAATACGGTTACAAACTCCCCTTATCTTTTAGGTCCTTTGACGACTACAAACCCCCTCTATATATTTATATGACTGTACCTTCAGTTGCCCTATTCGGTCTTAACGACTTTGCAGTGCGTTTTCCTTCAGCTATTCTTGGCGTTTTGGCAGTTTTATTTTGCTATTTTATGGTCTTTGAGCTTTTTAAAAACAGACCCATGGCATTGCTCTCATCTCTATTTTTGGCAATATCCCCTTGGCACCTTCAATTTTCCAGGGTGGGTTTCGAAACAAACAGCACAATATTATGGTCAACACTTGGGGTATGGGCATTTTTAAAGGGTACCAAAGCCAAAGGAGTAAGAATAATGCTCTGGATGTGTCTTGCGTCCTTCTCTTTTGGTTTAAATCTTTTTATGTATCATAATTCGAGGGTCTTTATTCCGCTTTTTGCAATTGCACTTTTAATCCTTTTTAAGGATAAATTACTGAGTATAAAAAAATATTTGATTATCCCTACAGTAATTGCCGTGATTTTTTCGGCCATTCTTTTACCTGTAATTTTTTCAATTCAGGGCCAACTCCGCTACGAAGGGACGACTGTTTTTTCTGATGTGTCACCTTTATACAAGGCATCATACCAGATAGAAGTAGACAGAGAAGAAGGCTTGTTGACAGTAGGAAAAATATTGCACAACAGACGATTTGTTTACGTACCTATTATCCTCGGCAACTACCTCTCCCACCTAAGCCCCACATTTTTATTCTTTACAGCAGATATGAATCGGCATCATGCACCCGGTTTGGGTTTGCAATATCTATGGGATATGCCATTCATTTTGATAGGAATTTATTTTTTGATTAAAAACAAATTCGATATCAAATCAAAATCTATCGTTTTCGCTTGGTTCCTGCTTGCACCTTTTGCGGCAGCAGTAACGTGGGGAGTACCACATTCACTGCGAACAGAGATATATTTGCCCACGTTTCAAATATTTTCGGCAATTGGAGTCTATACTATTTATACTTATACAAAGCGTAAGAAACTATTTATTATAGTTGCCGGTACTTTATTGATTATGAATTTTGCCTATTACCTCCATCAATATTATGTCCACATGCCCATAGAATATTCTAAGGACTGGCAATACGGGAGAAAACAGGCTGCTCTAATTTCTGATCTTTTAAAAAGCCACTATGACCGGGTTATAGTCTCAACAAAACTTGAACAGCCGCACGAATTTTGGCTTTATTACTTGAAATATGATCCTAGCAAATACCTGAGCGAAGGCGGAACGGTATCAGGGGGCTTCCTTGAAGACAGGAATCACTTTAACAAATTTTTCTTTAAACCAATTGATTTTAATAAGCAGTCTAAAGAGGGAAAAACATTATTCGTCGGCCTTCCTTCTGAATTCCCCCAAAATGCGAAAATTCTCGAAGAAGTAGATTATTTGAACGGAGAACCGGCGATTTATATTGTTTCGGGTATATAGATTAAATGGCAGAAAGCGTTATTTTGAAAAAAATCATGAAAAAGTATATTTTGATTCTAATAATAGTTCTTGCGTTTGTTTTAAGGACTTATAAGCTTGGGGTGAATCCACCTTCACTATATTGGGACGAAGCTTCGCTTGGTTATAACGCGTATTCGATTTTGAAAACAGCCCACGACGAGCATGGTAAATTTTTACCCATAACTAATTTTGGTGCTTTCGGGGATTACAAACCACCGCTTTATATTTACGCTACAGTTCCTTCAATTGCTATTCTGGGCCTTAGCGAATTTGCCATAAGGTTTCCATCTGCACTTTTTGGAGTCTTGACTGTTTTACTCACATATCTTCTTGCTAAAAAATTGTTTAAAGATGAAAGAATTGCACTAACTTCTGCATTTTTTCTGGCTATTTCACCTTGGCACCTTCAATTTTCAAGAGGCGCCTTTGAGGCAAATTTAGGATTATTTTTTTCGGTACTTGGAATTTTATCGTTTGCTAAATTTGCAACGGAAAAACCTAGATACATTTTCTTATCAGCAGCAGCGTTTCTTGCTGCTATATACACCTTCACAGGCCAAAGACTTTTTGTACCCGTAATTTTAATTGTTTTGGCGCTACAATTTAAAAAAGAGGTAATTAAGAATTTAAAGCTGGTTGTTCTTACTGCTCTAATATCCCTTGCATTTTTTTGGCCATTGTTTAGGTTTGTAACAGGTACTATCGAAGGGAAGCTTCGTTTTAACGAAGTTACAATTTTTAAAGACTTACAACCGATAAATGATTCAATTAGATTTCGAAGTGAAGACCATTTTGCTTGGTGGGCGAATATCATTCACAATAGGAGATTCTTTTTCACCGATCAATACTTAATTCATTATTTCGATGCCTATAACCCACGTTTCTTATTTTTCACCGGAGACGTTAATCCAAGGCTTTCGATTCAAACGATAGGGGAGTTGTACCTTTTTGACCTGATTCTTGTTCTGTCCGGAATATATTTTCTTTTCGCCAAGAGGCAAAAATATCGTCTCCTTATAATTGGATGGCTTCTAATTTCGCCTCTAGGGCCGGCAACAGCAAGAGAAACACCTCATGCCCTGAGAATAATACACATCCTACCGGTTTTTCAATTAATTGCTGCCTATGGCATTTACAACCTGTATCAAATTATCAAATATAAAAAAGCTCTTCTCATTGTGTCAGTATTAACAATTTCAATATCTTTAATCTACTATCTTCATATGTACTATATTCATTACCCTGTTGAAAATTCAGACCAGTGGCAATACGGGTACAAACAGGCGGTTGAATACGTAAAACCCTTATATAATAATGTAGATCATGTTGTTGTTACGGAAAATTATGGTCGGCCATATATATACTTCCTCATATACATGAAAGTAGATCCAAAAAAATATTATAAAACGACAAATATAATAAAAGACAGCCAATTTTTTTATCATGTTAATTCATTTGACAAACTAATATTTTCAGGAGCACCAAGCAGTTACAATTTACCAGGCAAAACTGTTATTGTAACAACTCCAGGTAGCCTTCCAACAAACGCGCTTCTTCTTAAAACAATAAACCGGCTGGACGGAAAACCTGTTTATGATATAGGAGAAACAATAAATGAAAAATAAAAACATTTTCGTCTGGATAATATTACCTGTAGTTTACCTTTTCACCAGGTTAGTAAATTTGAAAATAATACCTATTTTCACCGACGAAGCCATATATTCGTTCTGGGCACAAGTTGCCCTTCATGATCCCGCGAACAGATTTATTTCCCTTGAAGATGGCAAACAACCTTTGTTTATATGGATAGCAGCTATTTTCCAAAAATTTATCTCCGACCCCCTTGTCGCAACACGCCTGGTTTCCGTTTTAGCAGGACTTGGTTCATTAATTGGTATTTATATGGTTTCTGATCTGCTTTTTAAGAATAAAAAGATTGCATTGCTTTCTAGCATCCTATATATAATTTTACCCTTCACACTCCTCTATGATAGATTGGCTATTTTTGACTCACTTTTAACCATGATTGGAATCTATGCCGTTTTCTTTTCAGTCAAAATGGCAAAAGATCCCAAACTCGACCTGGCACTATTAAATGGCTTTGCTATTGGACTAGGGCTAATAACCAAAACTTCGGCATTATTTTTTCTCTACTTATTACCCTTTTCCTTGTTTTTATTTGATTATTCAAAAAAAACATTAAAGTTAAGCTTGGCACGCTGGATAACCTATACAGCCATTACGGTTACTCTTTCGCAACTGATCTACAATTCGCTGCGTCTTTCGCAACTATTTTATATAATCGGCAGGAAAAACCTGGAATTTATAAGGCCTCTTTCAGAAGTTATAAATACCCCATTCCAATCTTTTAATTCTAACTTTCACGCAATAGTGGGATGGATTTTTACATATGCAGGCCCTGTCTTCTTTTTTGTATTTATAATAGGTGCTCTCTACGGCCTCTATTTAAAAAACCGCCAGATTACATATTTACTTATATTGGTTTTGGCACCTTTTACGGCCGAATTGATATTCAACAAAGTGTTATATGCGAGATTCACATTATTTTATTTTCCATATATTATTATCATCATTTCCTATGCATTTGTAACTGCATACGAAAATCTCAAAAAGTATAGAAAATATATCGTGCTGCTTCTCATAATCGGGGCCTTAATGCCTTTATATACCTCTTTTTTGCTACTTACAAACCCGCCAAAGGCAAATATACCTGAAAATGATAAAAACCAATACATGAATGATTGGCCGGCAGGTTATGGCGTTTCCCAAATTATCGATTTCCTAAAACAGCAGTCAGCAAAAAATGAAGTTTATGTCGGAACCGAAGGCACCTTTGGCCTTTACCCATATGCTTTAATGGTTTATTTTTACGCCAAACCGAATATTCACATTTACAGCTATTGGCCTGTTTCAGCCGGTAATTTGCCTCAACAAATAATCGATTTTTCTAAAAGCCACCAGACATATTTTATTTATAATTTCACGCAGACGCCAATTACGGACAATCACGCACAACTTATTGCCAAATTCCAAAAAGGCAACGGAAACAGCTATATGAGGCTATATGAAGTTCATCCGTAAATTAAGAAGTAGAGATATAAAGTTTCATTTCAAAATTGATACCATTTTGGTCATTATCATAATCTTTGGAGCATTAATAAGATTATATAATTTAACAAATGTCCCATCAGGTTTACATATAGACGAAACGCAAAGTGCCTATAATGGCTTTCTAATTAGCAAGCATTTAACAAATATCCACGGAGAATTTTTACCTACAGATATCGACTACTTTGAGGATTACAGGCCCGCCCTTAGCAGCTATTTAACAGCACCGTTTACTTTTTTGCTTGGAAACAACGAAGTCTCAGCGAGGTTACCATCAGCGTTGGCGGGAATATTGACAATCTTCCTTACTTATAAATTATGCCTTCTCTTATTAAAGGATCGAAATATTGCGAGGTTTTCAGCGTTGTTTCTGGCAGTCTCACCATACCATGTGGTTTTTTCTCGCGCGTCTACAGACGGAATCATTGATATTATGTGGTCGGTCTTATCCCTCATCTGCATAATAAGTTTTTTCAAAGGAAGAGGAGGTAAATGGATATTCTTTGCTTATATATTTTGGATCCTAGGCTTTTTTACCTATCAGACCTCACGTTTTCTCACACCCATTATGGTTCTAATCACCACAGTTTATGGGCATTTTATTCTAAAAGTAAATTTTAAAAAAATCTTAATAGTAATTCTATTTCTCATTGCATTTTTGATATTTCCACTCGGATATTTTATTAAATCAGGTAAAGCCGGTGGCAGGTTTGACCAGGTGAGTGTCTTTTCTTTTCCGGAAACTCAAAGATCATTAAACGAAACAATAACCGAGTCAGGTTATTATAAATTGAATCCAAGCATAGTTAGAACATTTCATAACAAAATAACTGCTTACACTGAAGAAATTGGTCACAGGTACATCAGCTTTTTTTCGCCAGATACTGTTCTCTTTAATACTACATTGCCAATAAGGTATAGCGTTAAAAATATAGGAATGATAACAATATTTGAATTTATTGGCTTATTATCCGCGGTCTATTTTTCTATAAGGAAAAAAGAGAGAAAAATGCTTTTATTCTGTGGAATGTTACTAATCGCTCCGATCCCGTCAGCAATAACTTTCGAAGCGAGCCCAAATTTCCAAAGAGCAATATATTTACTACCTTTTTGGCAAATATTGGCAGGTTACGGCACATACTTAGCCCTAATATCCCTACCAAGAAAGTTATTAAGACCTACGATATACCTAGCCAGCTCTTCTATATTTATATGGTATCTTGCTTTTTTCATGTATCAGTATTTTCTTATCACCCCTGTACACGAGCCGTTTTACAGAGCTGATGAGCAAAAAGAGTTGGCGCTATATTTAAATTCTAAAGATGTGGTAGACAAAAAAATAATTCTTTCAGACAATGCGGGAACATACATATATTATCTTTTTTTTAATAAATTAGATATATTTAATGTGCATGTTGAAAAACCGACTAAATACTTCAGGGGAGACTTTAAGCTTGCTAACTTAAATTTTAAAAAAGAAAGATGCTTTAGTGATAATAAATTATTTGAGCATAATTATAACATTGTTATTTTATTTGAAGATTGTGATGCTTACCCTTTTCTTAAAAAAGAGAAAGATTTTAGAAGGAAAGATGGATCTTTGGCCCTTGTAGCGTATAAAATTGATGTTAATGGGCTCAAAGAATATCTGAATAAAAAATATTCTGAATGTTTGTTACAAATAAACGATAATAAAATTGATGCGGCTGATAGGTGCAGTTTATATATAAAGGCTATTTAAAATTTTTGCATGCGTTTTATAAAATCGTCTACTTCATGGTTGTTTTTGATAATTATTTTAGCGTGTGTATTACGATTTTATAATCTTTCTTCGATCCCGAACGGCTTTAGCGATGACGAGGCCGCCTTTGGCTATAATGCATATTCCATCCTAAAAACGGGAACTGATGAATGGGGCAAGTATTTACCCTTAACTACATTCAAAAGCTTCGGCGATTACAAATTACCTGTATATTTTTACATGACTGCAGCATCTATTTCGGTCTTTGGGCTGACTGAATTTGCAACTCGATTTCCAACAGCAATATTTGGAGTACTTTCGGTAATTGCAACATACTTATTGGTTAAAAAATTATTTGACGAAAAAACGGCCCTACTAGCTTCATTCCTTCTCGCAATTTCACCGTTTAATATTTTTGTCTCAAGACACGCTTTAGAATCTGCAGTCCCCATTTTTTTTAATCTGACGGCTGTTCTGTTTTTCATTAAGTCGTTTAAAAACAAGAAAATGATTTTCATATCACTTGCCCTTTTCGCCATTAATCTCTATATATACAGGTCAACATGGATTTTTGTACCTATTTATTTGGCAGTGATGCTAATTCTCTTTAAAGAGGAAATCACTAAAAATTCAAAAAATTTTGCAATTGCCCTAGCATTATTTGTAATTTTGACAACGCCAATTGTGCTGACCGCCTTTTCATCAAGTGGGACCTCGAGACTTAGGCAGATTGGAATAACGTCAGAATTTAACATGGTCGGTTTTGTAAACGATGTTAATTACCAAAGAGGTGTCTGCCAAGAAGACTTGCCACATATAATTTGCAAAATTATATATACAAAATATATTGCTGTCTTAACAAGATACGTTTCTAATTACGTTAGCCACTTTTCGCCGCAGCTGCTTTTTATTTCTGGATCGCAAGACGGTGAGCAAATGTTAAAGGGAAGAGGGTTTCTGTATTTTATTGAACTGCCCTTTATCCTAATAGCAATCGTTTTTTTAGGATCAAGATTAAAAAGTAAAGAATCTCGTATATTATTGCCCTGGTTAATAATCTACCCGTTGGCTTCCGCAAGTGCAGGCTTTGATACACCCGGCAGGCAAGCAATATCAATGCCTATATGGGAAATACTTTCCGCAATAGGTTTTTTTGCTTTTTTTACCTATATCTCAAAATTCAAACAAAAATCTTTAAAAGTTGTAACATTCTTAATATTTTCGTCGTTTTTATTATTTGAATGTAGTAAACTCCTTGTTGATTACTTTGTTATTTACCCTAAAAATTCTGCACAAAGCTTTCGCTACGGATATAATCGGCTTTATTCATATCTTAAAACTCAAGAAAATAATTATGATCAATTTATTATTTCTAATAAGTTAGATCAATCACACCAATATATATTTCAACTGTTTTTTCAAAAAATTGATCCAAACTTCTACCACAATCCAGCAAATATTAGTCGGTATTTTGATCAGGGAGGATGGACGGTCGTCACAAAAATTGGAAACTATAATTATGTTCCATCAGTTCCCTCACTCGATAAATATTCATCAAAAACTCTACTCATAGTGACAAAGGGTGAAATGAATTACCCAACAGCCCTTGTTTACAAAATCGACAATCCACAGGGAGAAAATGTTTTTGAAATTTATGATATTGGAAAGATGAGGGTAATTGAATGAAAACTATTTCCCAAAAAGCTGTAATCATTATTTTTCTATTGGCTTTCTTTCTGAGGTTTTACAAATTAGGTATTATACCCCCAGGACTTGACTGGGATGAAGTCAATCCATGATCACATTGATTAAAAATAACATTTTCTTAATTCTAATAATTATATTAGCCTGTATTTTACGTTTTTATTCTTTAACAACAATACCCGTTGGTTTCACGGACGACGAGGCAGCATTCGGATATAATGCATATTCTATACTTCAAACTGGTCAAGATGAATGGGGAAGGTATTTACCTTTCCCAGTTTTCGAAAGTTTCGGAGATTGGAAACTTGTCTTCAATTTATATCTGGTTTCCGTAAGTCAATTTTTTCTTGGCGCAACTGTTTTTGCAACGAGATTTCCTTCAGCAGTGTTTGGTGTTCTGGCAGTATTTGCAACGTATTTATTAACCAAAGAATTACTTGAAAAAAAAACTGCTCTTGTTGCATCATTACTCCTTGCAATATCGCCATGGCATATAGCAGCTTCGAGAAATGCTTACGAATCGGACATACTAATTTTTACAATACCATTAGGAACCTATTTTTTCTTGAAAGGTTTAAAAGACAAATATTTCCTTGTTTTAAGTTTTCTATTATACGCACTGTCATTTTATATATATCGCTCGGCATGGGTGTTCGTTCCTATTTTTATAACAGGCTTAATATATTTATATAGGAAAAATTTCAAGGCGCAGAGAATATTTTTGCTGAAAAATATTATAGTCTTCTTGCTTTTACTTTTGCCATTAATACCAGCAGTTATGTCATTCAGAGGTCAGTCAAGATTTTTTCAGGAAAGCTTCATATCGGGTATCCAACACATTGGCATAAATAGCGATGTTAACGAGAGAAGAGGGGATTGCAACCAATTATTCAGAGCTATTATTTGTAAGGCTACGTATAACAAGTATAGTTTTTATTTCTCTAAATATATA
>CAYTEJ010000004.1:20463-25815 GCA_964436835.1 uncultured Gammaproteobacteria bacterium
ATATATAGACAACTTTATTTCGAACATATCTCCTCAAACTTATTACCAAAGCTTTAATCCAACTGGTTACCAATCATTTTCACCAAGAGGTTATTTTTACACCTTCGAATTTTTTCTGATCTTGCCAGGCATCCTATCTTTGCTGAAAAGTAAGAAGAGTGCTTCAAAAGTATTATTCATTTGGATCGCAATTGCAGTGCTAGCACCCTCAATAACGGGTGTTGGGAACCCGGGAAGGTTAAATATTATTATGCCTGCTCCTCAAATTATTTCCGCAGTCGGGTTAATGTACCTAGTTCAAATTATCAAAAATAAAATGCTACGTTATATATTCATGATATTTGCGGTATTCATAATTGCACTCTCTTTTATTAGGTTTACAACTGATACAATTAGTTATTATCCAAAGTTCACAGCGAGATATCAAAGATATGGCTATGAAGAACTGTTTCAATTTATAGAAAATCAAAAATCAAAGTATCCCCAAATAATCATTTCTAGAAAATCAGACGACGCTAAGCAATATATCCATTACCTGTTTTTTACAATGTATGATCCGAATAAACATCAAAATAATGTAGTTTCTTCCAGAGATATCCAAGGTTTTAGGTCTGTAGATCAAATGGAAAACATAAAATTTGATCCGGCTATACCATCCTTAAACACCATTCCTATTGGTAGTTTAATTGTAACGGGCGATAATGAGTTATCGAGTAAAAATTTAATGTTAATTTACAAAATAGATGATCCTAATGGTGACAGACTCTTTAACGTTTATAAATTAAATTCAAATCTTGATGAGGAATAAACTGTTCTTTACAATATTGCTTGTCGCGGTAATTCTAAGATTCTATAAATTAGGCATAATTCCCTCAGGGTTGGACTGGGATGAAGTTAGCAATGCTTACAACGCTTATTCAATACTAAAAACCGGCCATGATGAGTACAATAATTTCCTGCCACTTTACAACAGATCTTTTGATGATTATAAACCACCACTTTATATGTACCTTGAAGTTCCAAGCGTTGCCTTCTTCGGCTTAACCCCATTTGCAGCAAGATTACCATCTGCACTATTGGGTTCACTTTCAACAATTGTCATTTATCTCTTAATCAAACGGCTATTTAAAAAGGAAAATCTTGCATTGGTAGCCATGGCGTTGGCTGCAATTTCCCCATGGCAACTTCAGTTTTCAAGGGTTGGTTTCGAAGCCAATATCGGTTTATTTACTACTGTCGCCTCATTTACCTTTCTTCTCTATTCGCTAGTGTTTGATAAAGAAAAAGTGAGTAAAAAAAAGATCATTGCCTTTCTTTTATCTGCAATATTCTTTGGTTTAAGCTTTTATTCTTATCACGCCGAGCGCATTTTTGTGCCACTGTTGTTTTTGGCAACTGTCGCAATTTACAAAAAAGAATTGTTAAAATTTCCCAAAAAATACCTCGCCGCGTTTGTTCTGTTGGGGATTATTGTTGTTACGCCGTTTTTTATCTTCAGCCCAAGACAAGCAATTTCCCAAAGATTTCAAGAAACCAGTTCGAAATCACAGATAAAAGAAATCAACACTTCAATCAAGTTTATCGAAGAGGATAATTCCTCCAGGCTTGCAAAATTAATACACAACCGAAGAATAACAATACTAGAAGGTTATTTACAAAACTACTTTGCGAACTTGGACATTAATTATTTGTTTGTTAAAGGAGACGATAATTTGCGTCACCACCTGGAAAACATGGGAGTCTTGTACTTTATAGAACTCCCATTTCTTTTATATGGCCTTTATATTGCAGTAAAAGAAAAATCTAGGTCAATATTATTCGTGATTGCATGGATGCTTTTGTCACCTATAGCAGCCGCCCCCACAGATGTAGCCCCACATGCCATTAGAAGCTATACTCTCGTTTTCGCTTTGGAAACAGTTATTGCCATTGCAGTTGTTGATATCTATCATAAAATCAAATGGAAAAAAGCTTATTTTATACTGGCACTCTGCGGTTTTTCTGTAAGCCTCCTTACATACCTTGAAAGCTATTATTTCCATTATCCACGTGACCAAGCTTCATGGTGGCAATATGGATATTTAGAAGCTGTTGCAAAAACCGAGAAGCTAAAAAGCCAGTACAATAAAATTTATATAGACCCGTCGGTCGAGCAAGCATATATGTTCTGGCTTTTTGGGACTAAATTTGACCCGGGAGAATATCAAAGGAGTGGGAACAAAAACCATTTTGACAAGTTTTATTTCTCAGCAGAGAAACCAACAAGCACAAGTGATCTTTTAGTCACCATAGCCGGCCATTTGCCTCCTAATTTTGAAGTTGTTGATACTATCAATTACCCAAACGGTGATGAGGATTTATTAGTTGGTCAGCCCAAGCAAAATGAATAAAATAATAAATAAAAAAATAATAATCTCGGCAGCGCTGGCAACATATAATGAGGAGAATAACATCGTGGATTGCGTTGAATCCTTAAAGAAAGTTGCCGGCGAGATTGTGGTAGTTGACGGTAAATCTACAGACAGAACTGCCGAGCTAGCAAAAAACCTTGGAGCAAGAGTAATTGAGAAAGAAAATGAAAAAATGTTTCACATTAATAAAAACATAGCCATCAAAAACTGCAGGGGAGATTGGATATTACTACTTGATGCAGATGAAAGGGTTAGCATCGAACTCGCAACCGAAATTAGAAACGTAGTCAAAGAAAATCCAACTGCAAACGGTTATTGGATAAACCGCAAAAATTGGTTTTTGGGAGGGTTTTTAACTAAGGGAGGGGCGTATCCTGACCCGGTTATTCGTTTGTTTCGAAACGGCAAAGGTAGACTCCCTGAAATTAGCGTTCACGAACAGGTTAAAATTAACGGCAATCTTGGCCATCTAAAAAACGACCTTCTACATATGGCAGACCCAACCTTTTCAAGATATTTAGTACGTGCAAATCGGTACACAAGTCTTACGGCCCAAAAACTTAAAGCAAAAAATGTTGGCAAAGGCATCATTCCGATAGTTACGTACATGTTTATAAAGCCAATAATCACATTTTTGGATATTTATTTTCGCCACGCAGGTTTCAAGGATGGTTTTAGGGGGTTTGTTTGGGCACTTTTTTCTGGAGCGCACCATTTTTATGCATATTCCAAGTATTTAACTGATAAAGATACAACTTAGTAAAATTTTGAAGCTAACTTGCCTACTTGTTTAAATGTTAAAAAATTGTTATCAACATTATATATACCTTTTTTGAAAGGAGGTAGCATGGCAAAGAAAAAGAAAAAGAAAAAGTAAAAGTAAAAGAACTTTCTTGCCCACCTTAGCGGTTTTAAAAGATTAACACTGTAAAACAACGGAAGGTGGGTTTTCTTTCTTATACTCCACATCTCTACTTAAACTGTCAATCTAGGATATAATTTTAGTAAATGGAAATTGCAATTGACGCAAGTCCCACAAAAACAGGACATAAGACACGCGGTATCGGCTCATACACGACTAATTTAATTAATTCCCTAAAGCATATAGATAAAGATATTAAGATAGAAGAGTTCAGTAGTTCTAAAAACCCTCCGCAGGTAGACGTAGTCCATTATCCATATTTTGATCTGTTTTTCCATACTCTGCCGCTTATTGCAAAATCAAAGCGTGTTGTTACTATCCATGACGTAATTCCTTTAGTATTCCCTAAACATTTCCCATCAGGCATAAAGGGAAAAGTTAATCTACAACTTCAGAAATTGGCTCTTAAAAATACCGGTGCTGTGATTTGTGATTCCCAAACCTCAAAAAAAGACATAGTTAAAAACCTTTCTTATCCTGCTCAGAAAATTCATGTTGTCTACCTGGCACCAGGTAAAGACTTCAGAAAGATAAGAGATCCAAAAATATCGGAAAAAGCGTCAAAAAAATATTCCTTGCCCAAAAAATTTATCCTTTATGTAGGCGATGTTAATTGGAATAAAAATTTGCCAAATTTGCTAAGTGCAGTAAAACTTTCCAACGTAAATTTAGTTGCAGTAGGTAGTGCTTTAGCAGATGAAAATCTAGAACAAACAAAAGCATTAATTGCTCAAATTAATAACCTCGGTATTCAAAATAGCGTGATAAGAGTTGGATACATTCCTGAAGCTGATTTAATTTCAATTTACAATCTGGCAACTGCGACAATTTTACCATCCTTTTATGAGGGTTTTGGGCTGCCGGTTCTGGAAAGCATGGCTTGTGGTACGCCGGTCATTTGTTCTGACAATTCATCACTTGCTGAAATAGGTGGTGATGCTGCAATTTATTGTGATCCTGAAAGCACAGAAAACATCTCGGAACAAATACTCCATGTTATAAACCTATCACCAGGTGAACGAGATGCTTTAGGAGAGAGAGCACTCCTTAACGCATCAAAGTTTTCATGGGTAAAAACAGCCCAAAATACTTATAATGTATTTAAAACTTTAGTGAATATGTGATGGGCAAACTATTTGAATCTCCTTATACAAAATTAGCCTTAATGCTCTTAACTTGGCGTACGTTTTTATTTATAATTGCCGGCATTGCGCCTGAGTTTGTATATCCTTTTGGGAATAAGTTTCCCTATGTTGGTTTGTTGAGTGATTCGGGGCTTCCGCACTTTCTTTGGTCTTTTGGTAACTTTGACGGGGTACATTATTCAAACATTGCTCAGCATTTTTATGCGTATCAATACACACAGGCCTTTTTTCCTCTGTATCCTATTTTAATTAAATTTGCTTCATATTTAACCCTAGGAAATTATGTTTTGGCGGGATTAATTGTTTCTAATCTTGCTTTTACCATCGGAATAATTATTTTTTACAAATTGATAAAAAAAATGTATTCTGAAAATACAGCTTTATGGTCTTGTTTATTAATGCTTTCGTTCCCAACTTCTTATTATTTCGGATCACTTTACACTGAAGGACTATTTTTCCTGTTGATTATTTTGTCGTTTTACCTACTTGCTGAAAATAAGTTACTGGCAGCATCAGTTATAGGCGCATTCGCTTCATCAGCAAGGTTAATCGGCATTTTCCTTGCACCGTCGTTTATAAACTTCCGAGAGCTAAGGGCTCTCGGTATTATTGTCTTTTTAAGTTTACATAAGCGAGCAGGGCATTCCAAGCTCCTCGGAAGTATGTATTCTTCCGCATTCGTCCGTGGCCTAACAGGCCACGGTGTTCTGCGAGCAAATATTAAGAGTAGAAAATTCAGTCAAACTGCACCTCTTTTAATAATCCCTGTTGGACTAATTCTATATATGACGTATTTATTTTTTAAATTTCATAACGCGTTTTATTTTTTAACGGCCCAAACAATTTTTGGACAAGAGCGTTCAACTACAAACAT
>CAYTEJ010000005.1:0-17822 GCA_964436835.1 uncultured Gammaproteobacteria bacterium
TGTTTGGTTGGTGCCCGAGTCACTGCCGGTTAATGTAAAGAGGGTTGTTGCGGAAGTGAGACAAGCTGAACAGCTAATCTCACCTGTTGCCGAAAGGCCAATCGGGCCTGATGCCGAGACTGCAACTGTGCCCGAGGCATTAGGGAAGATGATGGTTTTACTGGAACTTGTCGGATCGGCTATTGAAAAAATGGTGTAGATATCATCATTGGTTGTCCCTTCAAATGACAGGGGAGTAGTACCCCTAACTTCGGCAGTAACAGTTAAGGCATCGGTTGCGGCGTTACCCAGGGTTGTGTTGCCGTTGAAAGTTGCATTGCCGGTTGCGGTTATCGACCAATCGTCGCCGCCGGTTATGGCAACGGTGGTTGACGTGTTGCTGTTTCCGATTGCGATGGTATCTTCCAATGTCCCTTCGGTTGCGATGTTGACAGTGGTTGTACCGCTGTTGGAAACACCGCCGATATCGATTGTGCCGGTAACTGCAGCATCGGCCAGGTTTACCAAGGTTGCCGCGCCACCGATATTGAGGGTAGTGGCATTGGTGTTGATGAGGTTAAAGGTTGTTGCGGTTGTTGTTAAATCACCACCGTTTACGGCAACATCACCGGTAACGGCTAGATTGCCGGTTGTGCCATTGTCTGCAAGTGAAGCGAGAGTGTTTGTGCCGTCCGTAAATGAGATTGTGCCGCCACCGCCAACGGTAATTACCGGTGCTGTACCGGTAAAGCTGATTGCCCGGTCCCATCCGGAACCGATGCGGATAGCGGACTCGATTGCATCCGTGCCGGTAATGCCGTCAATGTCTAACCCGATAAAATTGTCGCTTGCCGAACCGCTGGCCGGATCAAAATTAAGATGAACTGCCGAAACGGTGTTGCTTGTACCGTCTGCGGCTTTGATGTTGACATAAATTCCGTCAACTCCGTCGGTGGTGATTCCTGTACCGCCGGTAACATCAATTGAAAATATGTCTACCGTAGGGTCATCGGTTGTGCAGCTGGCACAGCCGCTGGTGTTACTGATTTCCAGCTGGGTGTCACTAGCACTTCCCGTGCCATAAGCCAGTCTTAACCTATCAGCAAGGTCAAATTTGTCGATAACACCACTTATAGACTGAAAAGGGGAGGATGCCCCACTTGCACAGTTGCCCCAGCCGGGGGTTCCACCGCCGGTTGATAAGAGACACTGGCCGCTTGAGCCGGCTGATGTTTGGTTTATGACACCACTGCTGTTGTTGAAAATTATTCCGCCGCCTGTTGTATGGGAGGCTAAAACCACATTGCCGCTTATGTAAGCGCCGTAGTTACTGTCGGCGCTCGAAGCTTTTGCATAAATTCCGTAAGCTATCGATGTGCCTACTGTACTTCCGGTTGATTCAAAGTAGCCGGCGTAACTGTTTTTGTTGCCGCTGTCTGTTGAGGCGCCGGTATTGGTAACCGTAGTGTAAGTGCCGTAGATATTGATGGAGTCGGTTGTGGTGTCGGCGCCGTTTTTGGTTATCTGGTTGAAAATTCCAAATAAAGCTTGGTTGGTGCCGGTTACAACCGCCGATGTAGCTAAAGTATTGTAAAGGCCATAAGAGGTGTTGCCGGTGGTGGCGGTGTTGATGGTGGAAACGCCAAGAGTTCTGGTTAGTGCTGTTGATGATGTGGAGGAAACGTCTAAAAGCCCGTAAGTTGCTGTTGAGTAACTTGTGTTTGCAATTGCGACATTTTCGGTACCGGCCAGTGTAAAGTCGGAATCGGTAGTTGCCGAAAAGCCGCCATCGAGGGTTATTGCTGTAGAAGTTGTTGCGCCCCGGCCCGTTACGGTTGCCAGGGTGTCAGTCGAAGTCGTTGTTGTTGTAGAGGTAGAACTTGAAGAGATAGTGATTGTTGATCCGGAGGTTGAGATTGTTGTGCCGCCGGAGCCTTTAAGCGTGACGTCCCCGGTTGTGCTATTGAGGCTGGAAACGACAGTTGTAGTGTCTATTGAGACAGTTGGCCTTTGGCCTGATGTGACCGTGACTCCTGTTCCGCCTGTTAAGCCGTAGATTACATTGGGAGCAGTGATTGGGCCAATGAACGTGGTGCTGCCGGAAATTTCGGTGTCTGCATCTATATAGAACTTGTGGTTTGCGGAAGATGCGGCCAGGACAGTGCCTAGGGACCCGTTAGATGCTCCAAGCTGCCTAGATAGGTCGCCTGCTTGTTTTGCCCTTTGGTTTAGCTTTGCGCCTGCAAATAGGCTAGCCGAAACAAGGCCTGTTATGACGGTGATTGTGACCATACCGCGGATGGTGTAGGCGAGGCGGCTGATTGCCGGTTTTGAGGCTGTACCGGTAACGTATGAAGCTGCAGTTTGAATGATTTCCTTTTCTTCGGCTATTTTCTCTTCAACAATCTTTTCGATTTTTTTCTGGTGTGCTTCCAGCCTCTTTTCAATATCTTTTTTTGAAGCTCCGATTTTAGGGAAAAAATGGATAGCAGGGAGTCCATCTGCTATAGGTCCCTTCGACTGGCTCAGGGCAAGTGAGTTTTTGATACTTTTTGGATTACTTTGTTCCGGTTTGTCCAGTGCAGCCTGGGTTTTCTGCTCTTTCAACTTTTGGGCAATTTGAGGGTATGTTTTGCCCGCTTTGTAAAGGCGGTCTACATCGATTAATTTTTTAACCGACGAATAAGGGAGGTGTCCCACCGGAGGGGTGGAGAGGTTAGAGATGGGATCTGTGTGGGACTTTCGGATAGCGTGAGGAAGGATGCCGAGTTTGATGAAATATCGAATACGTTCAAGGGGGTTACCCGGGCCGAAATCGACACCGGCATTTTTAGCTAGTTCGATTATTTTTTCAGTTGGTAGGAGAGTATCAGCAGAGAGTGATTTAAATGTTTTTTTATTTTGATTTTCTTGGGTCATGGCAGGTTTGTTTCTTGCGCCTGCCCTTTCAGTTGATCCCTTGCGGAAGTTTACTGCTCCCGACTTGTCCCGTTACGGGACACCTCTACTTCTATTAATATATATAATACGGTTGCTGTCAATAGCCATGATCTGATATTGTTAGGATTGGTTTAGGTGAGTGAAAATTAGCGACTAGCAATTAGCCATTAGTGATTAGTGAGAGTAAATTGTCACTTGTGGCTGGTGTCTGCCAGCTTTTTGGGACGTGAGTTTAGGCTGATATACGGTTCTAAAGAGGCCTTTTGTTAAGGTCAGGCCTTCAGGCAGAGAGACCTTCAGTCTGAAGCCTTTGAAAACTGTAAGGCCTGACCTTTTTACCCTGGAAATAGGTTTTGGTTTGGAATATACTAAAAAGGCAAAAAGGGCCCGTGGCGCAACGGTAGCGTACCTCCATGGCATGGAGGGGGTTGGGAGTTCGAATCTCCTCGGGTCCACTTCGAAATGCTTTGCATTTCTCAGTGTAAACACTTCTAAAATTAGGGTTTACCCTGAACGAAGTGAAGGGCCAGTAGTTCACCTGGTAGAACAGAACGTAAAACGTTCCAGGCTGCATCGCATCTGCCTGCATTGCCATGGGCTTATAGGTAAATGGTATACCGCAGCATTCGCATTGCTGAGTTCCGAGTTCGATTCTCGGTGAGTCCACAAGTTAGTGATTAGTGATTAGTGATTAGTGATTAGTCTAAAGCCTATCGGACAATCAACTTTGTGGAAAATGAGTAATACAAAAGGTCTCAAAACATATCACTTAAGTTCAATTAACACTGTAGGTTATTAAGCTGCCAGCGATACCGAAATAGGTGTTTAGCAAGTAGGGCTAGTCCATAGGGAAAAACCGGACCCATAATTTTGCCACTAGTCCCCGATAGTAATTTGGAGCTGAATTTGTAGTTAAATTGCGGGAAAATTATTTATAGGTTTCGCTACGCGAAACCTGCGCCCAAGCACTTTGTACTTGGGGCTAAGGTTCCCGGATCCTGTGGTGCTCGCTTTGCTGCGCGCCCAAGGGTTAAGTTTATGAATGCCGGATGCTCTTGAAGGCGAGAGAGTCTATTTTTATAGGCTTTTTAATGACGGAGTATATTGTGCATCAAAGATATATTTTAATGTATCAAACATATATGTTTATCATCTATAATTTGTGGAAGAGCATTTATTGGTGTAAAGTTTAATAGATAGAGAGTATCAAGTATCAAGTATTAGATATTATGAATAAAACAGAATATAATCCCCCCGAAATTGAAGCTAAATGGCCCTTCGACTCCGCTCAGGGTAAACAGGGTTACGATCATAAAGTTATTGAGAAGAAATGGCAGGAGAAGTGGATTAAAGCTGGTATTTACGAACCTGATATAGAGAAGGCTAAAAAGCCCTTCGTTGCTAAAGAACCTCAGGGTAAACCATTTTATAACCTGATGATGTTCCCTTATCCTTCGGCTGAGGGCTTGCATGTTGGGAATATGTACGCCTTCTGTGGCTCCGATATCTATGGCAGGTACCAGAGAATGAAGGGTAATGACGTTTTTGAGCCTATCGGGCTGGACGGTTTTGGCATCCATAGCGAGAATTTTGCACTTAAAATAGGTGAGCACCCAACGGCGCTTGCCAAGCGTACCGAGGCTAATTTTTACAAGCAGCTTCATATGACCGGTAATGGTTATGCCTGGAACCATAAATTGGAAACCTATGACCCGGGTTATTACAAGTGGACACAGTGGATATTTGTGCAGCTTTTTAAAAGCGGTCTTGCTTACAGGGGCAAGGCTAAAGTTAATTGGTGCCCGCATTGCCTGACGGTCCTTGCGGATGAACAGGTCATAACAAATTCAAAACTCAAAATTCAAAACTCAAAAGTTAAAGGGCAAAAGCAAGAAGTTGTTGAGGAAATTGCAGTGTGTGAGAGGTGCGGTACACAAGTTGAACGCAGAGAACTCAGCCAATGGTTTTTCAAAATTACAGATTATGCCCAGAGACTTCTAGATAACCTTGAAAAGCTTGATTGGAGTGAAAAAGTGAAGCTAGCGCAGCGTAATTGGATAGGTAGATCTGAGGGCGCAAAAGTAATGTTCCACTGTGATATACAAAGTGACTGTTTGATCGAGGTGTTCACGACTAGACCGGATACGATTTACGGTGTCACTTTTTTGGTTTTGGCACCTGAGCACCCATTAGTGACAAAGATAATTAACAAGGCAAACGGGCTAATGCAGCAGGAAATTCGTCAATATGTGGACTATAGTTTGAAAAAGACCGAAGAAGAGCGTTTGGAGACAAAAATCGAGGCTAAAAATCGCGTGAAAACGGAAGTCTTGCAGAGCAAGAGTGGTGTTTTCAGCGGTTTTTATGCTACAAACCCTCTGAATAAGAAGAAAGTACCTATTTACATTGCCGATTATGTCCTTATGTCTTACGGCACCGGAGCGGTCATGGGTGTGCCTGCTCACGACCAAAGGGATTTTGAATTTGCCAAAAAGTACAAATTGGACATTATCCAGGTGATAGAACCCACTGAAGGGCAGAGAAGTGACATTTCACGCGGTGCTTTCACAGAGGAAGGTAGGCTTGTTAATAGCGGTGAGTTTACGGGACTGACAACTGAAGACGGTATCCAAAGTGTCATAAAGTATATCAATAAGAATCAAATAGGAACATCTTTTGCCACCTGGCACTTGCGGGATTGGATTATATCAAGGCAAAGATACTGGGGCCCGCCGATACCGATGATTTATTGTGAGAAGTGTGCAGGGGAAGGAAAGTCCTGGTTTACAGAAAATAAGTCAAAAGAGAAAGTTTTGCAAGCAAAGGCCAAAAGTGAAAAGTCAGAAGTCGAAATTCCAAATTCCAAACTCAAAACTCCAAAAGAGGAAAAACTTCTCACTTCTCCATGGGAATCGGCGGGCTGGTATCCGGTTGATGAGGAAGAATTACCGGTTCTGTTGCCTTATATTAAACAATTTAAGCCCACAGGATCCGGAGTTTCACCGCTTGCTCAGGATAAGGATTTTGTAAATGTTAAGTGCCCAGGTTGCGGAGCAAAGGCAAAGCGGGAAACCGATGTTTCGGATACGTTTTTGGATAGCGCTTGATACTACATACGCTATCCTAGCGTAGGAATTTCAAATTTCAAATTTAAAATTAAAAATTCCAAAACATCGTTACCTTGGGATTTGGATGTTACAAAAAAGTGGCTTCCGGTTGATATGTACATTGGCGGGGCCGAACACGCGGTTTTACATCTTTTGTACAGCCGGTTTTTGACAATGGCTCTATATGATATGGGCCTTCTTGAGTTTGAGGAGCCTTTTGCCAAGTTCAGGGTTAACGGTCTTCTTATAAAAGACGGAGCGAAGATGAGTAAGTCCAAAGGAAATGTGGTTATTCCCGATGGTTATATACGCAAATTTGGTGCGGATACACTGAGGTGCTATTTGATGTTTTGCGGCCGTTTTACCGTTGGTGGTGACTTTAGGGATACGGGAATGGAGGGCATGCACCGATTTTTGAAACGGGTTTGGAAACTGGTGGAATTAGTGGGTCCTGCCAGCGGGGGCGCTCTAGATCAGGAATCTTTATTTATGATGCACAAGACAATCAAGAAGGTAACCGAGGATATTGAAGGCCTCGATTACAACACGGCGATTGCGGCACTAATGGAGTGGGTTAATTTTCTTGAACAAAAAGTTCATAGTTATCAGTCAATAGTTCATGGAGCTGACAAAGAGACTATGAACAAAGAACTATTAACTATCGACGAAGTTGAGAATTTGCTTTTGCTTTTGGCGCCGTTTGCCCCTCACATGACCGAGGAACTTTGGCACACGGTTCATGGTAAAGAAAATTCTGATAACGATGAACTAAAAGCGAAGCGTACTATCAACTGGTCTATCCACAAACATCTTTGGCCAAGTTTTGATGAGAAGCGGATTTTGACCGAGAAGGTGCTTTTAATTGTTCAGGTTGACGGCAAGTTTCGGGAAAGGGTGCAGGTTGAAAGGGGAATGTCTGTTGATGATGCCAAGTCTTTAGTTCTGGCAATGGATAAAGTGGCTAAATACACCCAGGGTAAGAAATACAAAGTTGTTTATGTTGCCGACAAAGTGATTAATTTTGTGACATCCAAATAGAGTTTAAATTTTCCTCAATTTGTCCACTTTTGGTATACAAGGTAATACATTGATATCTTTGGTACAGATTAATTTAAGTTCGAATAATTGATTTTTGCTTAGCGCGAAATAGATATCCTAAAGTGCTAAAATGAAAAAGTGATGGATAAGCTTGCCCGACCAATAAGAGGTCCCAAAAGTATCAGGGGTATCAAATGTCCCAAAGGTATCAAGAGGGCAATACTTCTTTTGGGCTTTTTTGTCTTAGTCATTTTCCCTTTCAAGGTTTTTGCCCAGGCACCGGCTGCTTTGGGTGGTGTGGCGGTTAATGTTGAAATGAAAGACCGGGATGCTGTGCCCGGGGATATTATTTCTGTTACAAAAGACGGCCTGGTGCGTTCGGCGGTTGCTTACGACCCTTTAATGTACGGGGTTGTTTCGGCAGCGCCGATCCTTTCGGTTGAACCCAAAACCGATACTTCAAAATCCGTCATTTCCACAGGAGAAACAGATGTGCGCGTGAGTACCAAAAACGGGGCGATTGAAATTGGTGATTTAATAACCGGCAGTGCGGATGTGGGTGTCGGCCAGAAGGCGACCGAATCGGGCTATGTTTTGGGCAAGGCGCTTAAGGCATATAACGATAGTTCGGTGGGCACTATACCGGTTGCGGTTAGCATAAGTTACGTTGCAATTACCGCAAAAGAGGGTACCGGTCCGGCAGCAGCGGCAGGTTCATTTTTGCAGAGACTTGCAGAGGCAATTTCCAATCCGGATAAGTTTGGGATTTATCTTCGTTATCTTGTAGCAGGTTTGGTTGGCCTGATTTCGGTTGCCGGTGGTATATTTGCATTTGTAAGGTTTATGAATACGGGGCTTGAGGCAATCGGTAGAAACCCTTTGGCCAGAAAGACGATAGTTGGTGGAATGATTCTATCCGGAGTGGTTGTTTTAGTACTTGCCGCTTCCGGTCTGGGTATTGCAGCGGCTATAATTAGATTTGGGAAATAGCAATTAGCGACTAGCAATTAGCCACTAGTGCGGAAAGTCAAAGAGAAAAAGAAAACAGGATTGTTATATTGTTAGATTGTCATTGACCATGAACTATTAACTATTAACTAATGAACATCTCACTGCCCTCAATTCAAGTTCTGTTCTTTGCGACGCTTCTGGTTAACATTGCCTTTCTGATTATTTTGGCTGCCTTGTTTATTTTGATTTCGAAAATCTCACACGAATCAAAGCATCATGTCCATGAAGACCATCTTTTGAACAGGCGAGTTGCCAAGAAAATTGAGGATGAAGCGGGCGAGAAACTGGATAAGATGATCGCTGCGACTGCCGAAAACCTTGAGCGTGAGATCAGGGTTCAGTTAACAAAACTTGTGGATAGGGCGGACTCCGAATCCAGGGAAATGACCCAGTTTGTTGCAAACCAGGAAGAGGCGATTGTGAAAGAAAGCCAGATGATGGTTGCCAACATTGTCGCAAAGGCGGAGAAAGAGGCTGATGTTTATCGCCAAAACCAGATAGACAAGGTCAGTGGCCAAATAAATTCTATAGTTTCCTCAGCTGCCAAGGACGTTTTGGGCAGGTCAATTTCGATTACCGAGCACGAGGACTTGGTAAGCCAAGCGCTTGAGCGCGCCAAGAAAGACAAATTCTTCTCATGACGAAAATCCAGTTCGATAAGGCCGTTTTTATCCCTTTTGTCAGTACTGTTTACGATACCAACGGAATGTACCTTCTCATCGAACAGCTTGAGGGTTTAAAGCGGTTTTTGTTTAAAGACAAAGAAGGGACAATTTCCAGAAAAGCGGGCACTTTCCTTTCCAGCAACATTGCTTCCATTTTGAGCCAACTGGAAACATTGGGTTTGGAGCCGGCAGACGACGAAAAACAGCTGCAGCTTTTGGATGCCATAATCGAATACCTCACAAACATGCCAAAGGTGAAGGTAACTTTGGCTTTTGAGCCGTCGATTACTTTTGTCAATAAATTAAACGGGATTGTTTCCAAAGAGATAGGGCAGAAGGTGATTTTGGACATTTCGGTCAACCAGTTTATCTTTGCAGGGGTAGTTTTTGAGTACAACGGGAAGGTCAAAGATTACAGCCTCGGGCAAAAAGTGGATGACTACATCGGCGGGTATATCAGGAATGTGTAGCTAGTGGCTAGGAACTAGTTACTAGCGACTAGTAACATGAAGACTTTTGATACGTATTTGAAGGAAATTGGAGAGATTGGCTATGTTCAGTCGATAATTTCCTCGATTTTTTATGTATCCGGACTACCGACTGCACGTTTAAATGAACTTGTGATTTCAGAAAACGGCCTAATCGGTATAGTCAAAGCTGTTTTACCGGAACTGGTTGAAGTAATGGTTTTTGAGGGACAATCTTTGGGGCATAACATGAGGGTTGTTAGGACAAACGAGTTTTTTCAGGTGCCGGTTTCGGAATATTTTTTAGGCAGGGTAGTTGACCCTTTTGGAGTACCACAGGACAATTTGGAGCCGATTCGGGGAATTAAGACTTACTGGCCAGTTGATCCGCATGCTCCGGGGGTTAACGAGCGAATCAGGATTTCCAGACCGCTTGAGACCGGTGTGATGGCGGTTGACATGCAGGTTCCTATCGGAAGAGGACAGAGGGAGCTTATTTTAGGCGACCAGAAAACCGGTAAGACAACCTTTGCCCTCCAGGCAGTAGTTAATGCGGCAAGGTTGGGGATTGTCTGTATATACGTTTCGGTCGGTAAGAAAAAGTCGGACCTTAAATTTGTCCAGGCTTTTTTACAAAAAGCGGGGGTTTTAAAGAATGTGGCAGTAGTTGCTGCAACCAGTGCTGATCCGGCGCCAATGGTATATTTGGCGCCATTTTCCGGTCTTTCGATTGCCGAGTACTTTAGAGAGAAAGATAAGGACGTACTCGTGGTTTTAGATGATTTAACCACCCACGCCAAGTTCTACAGGGAGATTTCGCTTTTGTCCCGAAGGCCTCCTGGCAGACAATCTTACCCCGGTGACATTTTCCACTTGCACGCAAGACTTACGGAAAGAGCCGGAAATATCCGCAACAAAAACGGACGGGAAGTGAGTATTACCCTTTTGCCGGTTGCGGAAACGGTTGAAGGGGATTTGGCGGGTTATATCCAAACGAACTTAATGGCTATGACCGACGGCCACGTTTTTATGGATATTGCCGAGGCCAAACGGGGAAGGCATCCGGCCGTTTCTTTTACGCTTTCGGTTTCAAGGGTTGGAAACCAGACAAGAACCCCCTTGGAGCGCGAAATTGCGGCCAGAATTACGCGCCAGCTTTCGGAATCGAGAAAGGCTGAGGAATTAGGCAGGTTCGGTGTGGAACTGACCCCGCAGACCCAAAGGGCAATTAAGACTTATGAAAAACTGGAGGTTATTTTGAACCAGGAGACGGAAGAAATTTACCCTAAGGGTTTGCAAATTATTATCCTGGGTTTGTTTTTAGGGGATTTTTGGGAGAATTTAACACCGCATCAAATCCGTGATGAAAAAGCGCGTCTGGGTGCCGTGTTTGCTGCAGGCAAGCTGGGTAGTGTGCGCATGTTAATTATCAAAGCAAGGAAATTGAAGGAGCTATTTGGGGTTATTTCTGCTAACTTGAAATTGGTGGGTCCGAAGGTTAGCAGTCAGGTGCCAGTTGCCAGTGGCCAGGCTAAAGCGACAGGGAATAAGGCAGGGTTAGCAATTAGGCACTAGCGACTAGCAGTCGGGGCAAAGGGCAGGTCTTTGTCCAGATTCACCCTAGATAAGGCCTGCCCTTAGCGAGGATTTGCAGAATGAACATTGAACTATAAACAATAAACAATAAACAATAAACGTGACGAAAGCAGAACTTAAGAAATTTTCGGAGGCGGTGACGACAATTAAGTCTATAACTCGTGTTTATGAGCAGGCAGCAGCCAGAAAAATGAAAATGGTCAAGATGGAAATTGAGGACATTGCCCAGTATTTAAATGAGGCGACCAACACTTACAGCAGCAGCAAATACGCTATCACGGAAGGTGAAAAGCCCAAAGTGAGGCAGGCGGTTCTTGCGAGTTCGTTTCGAAAACCGACCAAAAAGCAGGTGCTTGTTCTCATTGCCTCGCAAACCCAATATTATGGCAATCTTATTCCGAGTTTATTTAAAGAGTTTATGAATTATTACAAAAAAACAGGTTCGGATGCGGTGATCTTGGGCAAAATTGGTAAGGATCTTGCCGAAAAGAATAACTTAACGGCTCAAAATATAACTTACTGGGACTTTGATGATGCAAGCCCTGCCTGGAATGTTGTCCATGAAGTATCGAACCAGCTTGCCGAATATACCGAGATTATTGTTTTTTACGGAGAATACAAGAGTGTTTTAACCCAGGAGGCAAAATCTGCCAATTTGGCGGAAAAAATTGTTGTCCGTGAGGTAAAAGAAGAGAAGCAGTATCTTTTCCGACCACAGCCACAACTGGCGCTTTCGTTTTTAGAAAAGCAAATGATTGGTGGAGGGCTTTTGGAAAAGATTTACGAATCGCAGGTTGCAAAATATGCGGCACGTATCAAAATACTGGAAATTGGGCAGGTAGCCGAAAAAATTTCCAATGCCATGGACGATTTGGCTCGCGGCAGGCGCAATTTCAGGAAAAATAGCAATAACCGAAAGCAGCAACAGCTTTTTACGGGTTCAGATTTGTGGCAAAATGAAGGGTTGGGCGATATTTAAATGGCGGAAGATGTTGCCGGTACTATCTCTGCGATTTTAGGTGACGTTATTGAGGTTTCGTTTTTAACCAAAGACAAACCCAACCGCCACGAGGTTTTGACCTTAGCAGACGACCCGACGGTAAAACTGGAGGTTTATTCTTCATCGACTGCGGATTCAGTTTATTGCCTTTCGTTTACCGACCCGAACAAGCTTTACCGCGGGGCAAAGGTTGTTCGGCTCTATGAGACTATTAACGTGCCTGTGGGGGCAGGGCTTTTGGGCAGGGTAGTTGATGTTCATGGAAACCCGCAGGACAACAAGGGGGATATAAAAGCAGACAAAAGAAGGTCTATTTACGGCAGCCCGCCAAATTACCGGTCGGTTGTAGTCAGCCGCGAAATACTGGAAACAGGCATAAAAGTAATCGATTTCTTCACGCCGTTTTTAAAAGGAGGCAAGATTGGCCTCTTTGGCGGGGCAGGTGTGGGCAAAACAGTTATTTTGACCGAACTGATGCATAACATTGCCATTTTCCATAAGGGAATTTCGGTGTTTGCAGGTATCGGTGAAAGAATCCGTGAAGCCCAGGAAATGATCGAGAATTTAACGGAAAACAAGGTCCTTCCCAATGTCAGCCTGGTTTTAGGCCAAATGAACGAGCGGCCTGCAGTCAGGTTTCGAACCGGCTATACTGCCGCCTCGATCGCTGAGTATTTCCGCGACCAGGAAAGCCGTGATATCCTGTTTTTCGTTGATAATGCCTATCGAATGGTGCAGGCAGGCAATGAGCTTTCGACGCTATTGAATATTATCCCCTCGGAAGACGGCTACCAGGCTACTTTAACTTCGGACATAGGCATTTTTGAAGAGCGGTTGGTTTCGTCGGGCAAGGGAACAATTACTTCAATTCAGGCTGTTTATGTGCCTGCCGATGACTTTACCGATTCGGGCGTACAATCGCTGATGCCGTATTTTGATTCGTTTGTCCATTTGTCGCGTGCTGTTGCCGAAGAAGGCAGAAGACCGGCCGTTGACATTTTAGCTTCCAGTTCCGGCTTAATTGACCCGGCGACTATTGGCAGGAAACATTATGATGCTTATCTTGAGGCTGAAAGAATACTGAGCCGTTACGTATATTTAGACCGGGTTGTTTCTATTGCCGGTGAGCAGGAACTTTCACCGGACGACAGGACGCTCTACAGAAGGGCCAAGATGATATTAAATTACATGACGCAGTATTCGTTTATGGTTGCCAACCAAACAGGTAAACCGGGCAGCTACATCAGGCGGCAGGACGTTGTCGATGATGTCTGGGATATTTTGTCCGGTCGGTTGGATGCCTGGGATGCGGAGCAGATGCTTTACATTACAACATTGAAAGAGGCTTCTAAGGGAGGGAAAACTAGTGGCTAGTTTAACAGGTTCAAGGTCAGGCCTTCAGGCAGAGAGACCTTCAGTCTGAAGCCTTTGAAAACTGTAAGGCCTGACCTTAGCTAATGGGAGAGACTAAAATATGGCAGATCAAGTAAAACAAGTAGTCCAAAATACAACTGGCGCATCGGCAGTGCCGAATGCGACAAGTGAGATTGAATTTACGGCTGTGATATACCCTCCAAACTATAAGAAAAATTACGCGTTCCGGGGTTTGATTAAAAGTTTTTCATCGCAAAATTCCGAGGGGCCATTTGACATTTTGCCGGAGCATGAGAATTTTGTGACCGTTGCCCATGATAAAATAACGATGGTCGATTTGGCGGGGAAGAAGATCGAAATTACGATTGAAAAGGCGGTTCTTGAGGCTTCAAACAACCTGGTGAAGGTGTTTATAGAATTCTGAATTTAGATTATAGACTTTAGATTCTAGATTATAGATGTGAGATCGGGCTGAAATATCAGCACTCTGTTTTTGACACTGCTTGAAAAATATCTTATAGTCGATCTATGCAAGCGAAAATTTTTAGATCGACTACATAATTTTTGTATTGAAACTTGCCTTTTGAATAGATCTCCTGTAAAATTATAGGATATTATAAGTTTGGATGGAAAAAATTTTATAATATGAAAAATATGAGTGAACGAACTGAAAAATCAATCAATACCGGTCAAGACTGGCGTTCATCTCTTCGAAGAGTATTAAGGGAACCACAGACAATTGCATTGGGCGCTGTTTTAATAAGCTTTGCTGCCCTAGGTACAGCAAAGTATGCTAAAGATAAACATGTGATTGCGGGGCCAACCGGTGAACAAAGAACGGGTATGGAACTATTTCTTTCTTCTGGCGAAAGTGGCAATTTTGTGCACAATTTAGTGGTTGGTTCGGAAGGGGTCAATGTGAGAACGAAGCCGCATACAGAAACAGGGTCAATAGATGACACCAGTGTAGGGGTGCCTGTGAGAAAACTTAATCCCGGAACAGTTGTTGAGAAAGCATTAATTGTTTTGGGCAACGACCCAAAAAATCCTATTGATAGAAAAGCAAAAGATTATTGGTTTATGTTTCCGGATCCTAAGGACCCAAAGACTGTGATTTTTGCAAATAGCGGGCTTTTTGAATTTAACCCTGAGACCTATTCTGTTCAACCTTTAGATCTTAAGAATTGAACAGTCTGTCGTGATCGCTTAAAATGAAAAGCGATGCGAGACAACAACTGGCTGGAGGAACAACTCCAATTTTTACTACAGAAATATTTTTCAAACGTTACGATTACTAATCCAATCCAGATTCGCTTTGGCCGTGAGGCCAAGTACAGGTTCGGGTCTATAAAGCTAATAGGTGTCAAAGGTTACCCTTCGAATTCTCTCAGGGCAAGCAAAAGAGCCAGAGGTTTAAGAATTGTATTCCCGATTTCAAAAAAAGATACACCAAAGAAAAGTTTGATTACCATTACATCGATGTTTGCCAAGGAACACGTGCCTGAAAATGTTGTCCGTTACACGATTGCCCACGAACTATGCCACTATGCCCACGGTTTTTCGAGTATGAATAAGCAAATGTTTAGGCATCCTCATCATGGAGGGATAGTTAACCGCGAGCTTACCCAAAGGGGTGCGGAGAGTTTGATCCGCGACTTTAAAGCGTGGCTTAAGGGTTACCGCAGGGCGATTATGGCCGCTAGGGTCAAAATTTAGCCCTTTGACCAGTTCTGCAAGCCCGGTAAAGGTCAGGCCTTTGTGCCTGGCGGCACCCGAATTAAGGCCTGACCTTAGCGTGGGATTTAACAATTTCAACCTTTTGTATCATAATGGGTCTATGCTTTCTGAGGAAGAAGACTTGGGTAAAGCCGGTTTTTCCCTAAACGAGAACCACCAGCAAATGGCCGTTTGGGGAGCCTTGCTTTTGGGGCTTTTTGTTTTGGCGCTTGGGGCAGGTCTTTATTTTTTCAAAAGCAATTCAACACCTGACATTAAGATAATCTCCGGTGCATCGCCTAGCGGTGCCCAGGTACAGGAGATCGTAGTTGATGTTGGTGGCGCGGTGAATTTGCCCGGGCTTTATAAATTGTCGGGGGATGCGCGGGTTGCTAATGCTATATCTGCTGCGGGTGGTCTTACTAATGACGCTGATTCCAAGCAGGTAAATTTGGCGGCGAAAATAAATGATGGACAAAAAGTATATGTGCCGGACAAAACTCAAAGCTCAAATGTCAAAACTCAAAACTTGGGAGAAGTAGCTGGCGTTACTAACTTAATTAACATAAATACGGCCACTTCTGCCGAGTTGGATACGCTGCCGGGAATCGGGCCTGTAACTGCCGATAAAATCATCGCCTCGCGCCCCTACAGTTCATTAAACGACCTGCTTTCGAAAAAGGCGGTATCTTCTTCGGTCTTTGAAAAAATCAAAGACAAAATAAGCTACTAGTGAGTCGATTTGCCTATATATTTCTGCTTTTGTTTTTAGCTTTTTCTATTGTAGTCCGCCTTTATATTAACAAGCCGCAATCTCTTCCAAGAAACCGGGATCTTAAGTTTGAGGCGACTGTAAAAAACGAGCCGAAAATATACGAAACCGGCCAGGTGATTTCTGTTGCCGATGCCAAGATTTATGCCGGCCTTTACCCGAAGTACCGGGTTGGGGACAGGATTTTGGTTAGCGGCAAAATCAACGACACTGGCAAGATGTTTCAGGCGAAGGTTGAAAAGATTAGTGATGGAGGCGGAATGGCGGCTTTTTTGGGAGGTTTTCGGGATAAAATCAGCGGCAACATTAATTCACTAATGGGGGTACGGGAGGCGACTTTAATTTCCGGGGCTGTGCTTGGGGTAGACAGCATTGGCAAGCAGTTTCATGAGGAGTTAGTTAAGACGGGAACGATTCATGTAGTTGTGGTTTCCGGGCAAAACCTGATGATTGTTGCCGGAATATTTATGGCACTTGCGCCCTATATCGGCAGGAAGAAAAGCGTTATTTTGGCCACATTTGCCGTTTTTGCGTATGCTTTTATAACCGGTTTTGAGCCGCCGGTTTTGCGGGCTGGATTAATGGTTTTGGTTACAACTTTGGCTCTGTATTTCGGCAGGGAAACCAACGTTTTGTGGACAATGGGTGTAGCCGGGGCATTGATTATTTTTGTATTTCCGCAATCCTTGTTTGAAGTTTCCTTCCAGCTTACATTTGCAGCGTCTTTTGGGATTGTGACTTTGGGGAAGTACTTGGAGGGGGTTCTGCGGGGTCCTGTCAGCCGTTTCCTTCCCGCCAGTGCTCCCCAGCCTTTTTCGGATAAATTGAGTTCGTTACAGATTTCAAAATCAAAAAAAGGCGGGGTGCGCGCTGTCGGGAGCCCTTCCACGGCTGCCACCCCGATGGGCTTTGTTGGGATGTCTTTAGTCCAGAACGCGGCGATTGCAACCAGCGCATATTTGTTCACAGCGCCTATTGCGCCTATTGCCAATATACTGGTGGCGGAGGCGGTATTCCCGATGATGATTTTAGGATTTGCCACAGCCATCTTAAGCTTGATTTTTATGCCTCTTGCCCAGGTTTTGGCTTATCTTGCGTTTGTGCCGGCATTTTATTTTTCCCAAGTTGTAAGGATATTTGCGGCTTTGCCGTTTGCCCAATACAGCTTTGGCCAGGGGAATATTTGGTTTGCAGGGGGTTGCTATTTCGTTCTTATTACAATTTTTATCTTGATAAGGAGGAGAGCAACTAGCAACTAGTGGCCAGGTAAAGGTCAGGCCTTTGTGCCTGATGACACCCGAGCTAAGGCCTGACCTTATGCAAAGGCTGCAATGAGTTATAAAAGATTTACGATTTACGAATTCTTAAAAAAATGGATAACAAAAGCAAAGCGATATTAGTGTTCAGTTTGTGCCTTTTTGTGCTGGGGCTTTTGGCGATTTCGGCTTCGGGGAAATTAGGCAGGGTACGGATAATTGCCTGCGATGTTGGCCAGGGCGACGGTATTTTGATAATCACGCCCGGCGGCCGCGATATTGTGATAGACGGCGGGCCGGGTTCGAAGGTTGCCGATTGTCTTTCGCGGTACACGCCTTTTTGGGACCGCACTATAGAATTGATTATCCTGACGCATCCACAGCAAGACCACATGGAAGGGCAGATGGCAATATTTAGTAATTATCTGGTCAAAGCTGTTGTTACGACAGGTGTTAAGAATGATACGGATCTTTACCGTGAGTGGCAGAAAGCGCTTACCTATGAAGGGTCGAAAGTGTATAAGCCGGTTGCGGGGGAGAAGATTGTTATCGGCGGTGTGGGTTTTGATGTTTTATGGCCGACCGAGAGTAGGTATGGTATCTGGGATGTTGCGCCGCCTGCGGATGTAAACGAATCCTCGATTATTTTAAGGCTAAACTATTCAGGACAGTGCGCATATTTTACCGGGGATATTTCTAAGGAAATTTTAGGGATAGTTGCTGATAGTAATTGTTCCGTACTTAAGGTTGCACATCACGGTTCAAAAACAGGTACAAGCCAGGGTGTACTTGATGAGATTAAGCCTAAAATTCGCGTGATTCAGGTTGGTAAAAATAACAGGTTCGGACATCCGAATAAAGAAGTGCTGGATATGCTTGGAGTGACAGGAGCCAGGATTCT
>CAYTEJ010000005.1:17832-22024 GCA_964436835.1 uncultured Gammaproteobacteria bacterium
GAACTGACCAAATAGGGGATGTTGAGGTTATTCTGGACTCAAAAGGCAATGTAATTTACAGGTGATGAATTTATTATCAATCTACTATTGCGTTTGCTAAAATTTTATCCGATAGTTTGATTTTCGGCCTTGTTTCTGTTATATTCTGCGCTTATGCCGAAAGAAGCGAGTCAAGTAAGTTTTGGGTATAAGGATCAAGTAGAGCATGAGGCAGTACAGGTAGGCGAGGAAATGGGGATGTTTTTGAATTCCGAGGTAGTTAGATTTCCTGGCCATGCTAGTACTGATGCTCCATGTGGATCGCTCCAGGGAAGAGATTTTTTAATATTGGATGTCGCAATAATTAAGAAAATATCGGGAGCAAATATGTATGCCGAAAGAGACAAGTTTTCAAGGGAACTTTTGAGGCGTCTTGGTTTTATAGAAGGTGTTGCGGCAATATCCCTGCAAATGGCTGGAGTGCATGGCAACAAAGTGATTGAGCTAGACCACAAGCAGTTGCCATACAAGGCCGAGATGCTAGTACATAACATGGGTAACGGGGAATATTTAATTAGCGGATTTGTTATCAGCCCCAAATAGGTTCCCGGCGTTTATTGACTTTTTCTATATAAGACTCGACAATTAACGGTATGATCCGGGATACTCTCAAGATTGACATTTTGAAAGCCAGCAAAAAGTTCGGACTGGGTGTTGGAGATGTGGAGCTTGTGCACCCAGGTGATGCCCAAAACGGGGATTATTCTACAAATATAGCCCTTCGACTCGCTTCGCTCGCTCAGGGTAAACCTCAAAGAAACACGCAGGGATATAAGCAATCACCAGTTGAGTTTGCTAAGAAATTGGCTGATAGTTTAAAAGACCAGCCTTACATCGAAAAACTAGAGGTTGCAGGGCCGGGATTTATTAATTTCTTTATCAAACCGGAAATCCTTGCCAATGAAGTAGAAAATATACTCAAAAAGAAGAAAATTGACCTTGGGCTGCCTGCGAAAAAGGTCACCGTTGAGTTCACAGACCCCAATCCTTTTAAAGAATTCCACATCGGGCATTTGTTTTCAAACATAGTTGGTGAGGCTATTTCGCGTCTTTTAGAAGCAACAGGGGCAACGGTTAAGCGGGCCAATTATCAGGGTGATATAGGCATGCATGTTGCCAAAACTATCTGGGGAATCCCGAAAACTTTGGAGCAGACAGGCGAGACGTTTGGAGACCAGAAGAAAAAACCACTTAAAGCAAGGGCATTTTTCCTGGGTCAGGCTTATTCTTTGGGTGCTGAGCAATTTGAGGCAAGTGAAGAAGTAAAAAAGGAAATTGCCGATTTAAATAAGAAAATTTTTGAACGGGATCCGCAGATTTATGCGATGTACGAAGAGGGCAGGAAATGGAGTTTGGATTATTTTGAGGAAATTTATAAACGGTTGGGCACAAAATTCGATTTTTATTACCTGGAAAGCGAAGTCGGGAAGGTTGGCGCTAAAATTGTTGAGGATAATCTTAAAAAAGGAATATTTAAAAAAAGCGACGGGGCAATTATTTTTCCGGGGGAAAAGTTCGGGCTCCACAACCGGGTTTTTATAAACTCCCTAGGGCTGCCTACTTATGAGGCCAAAGAACTTGGTTTGGCGCCGACAAAATACAAGGATTTCCCCTACGACTTGTCGATTATTGTGACCGGAAATGAAATAAAAGATTATTTCAAGGTGCTCCTGGAAGCCTTGGCGCAGATTTTGCCGGACTTGGCTAAAAAAACCAGGCACATTACCCACGGAATGGTGCGGATGCCCGGGGGCAAGATGTCATCCAGGCTTGGCAATGTCATCTTGGGCGAGTGGCTTCTGGATGAGGCAAAAGAACGGGTAAAAAAAGAGTTTGCTTCCGTAAGTGACAAGCTGGCCGAGGAGATTGCAACCGGAGCAGTTAAGTATTCGCTTTTGAAAGGAAATGCAGGCCAGGATGTTAATTTTTCTTTTGAGGAATCGATCAGTTTAAACGGCAATTCGGGGCCTTATCTGCAATACACGCACGCGAGGTGTAAGTCAGTATTGGGAAAGGGACCAGTGACCAGAGACCGGGAACCAGTTTTTTCCGGGGATATCAAAGACGAAGAGATTAAGCTTCTTCGGGCCCTTTGTCACTTTGAAGAAGTTGTTGCTGACGCTGCCGGGGCTTTTGCGCCGAATGCAGTTGCTAATTTTCTTCATGACGTGGCGCAAAAATATAACAGCCTTTATAATAACTTGCCGATTTTAAAAGCAGGCGAGCCGGAGAGGTCAAGGAGATTGTTTTTAACCCAGGCAACAGCTGATATTTTGGCAAAAGGCTTGTGGCTTCTTGGAATATCCGCGCCGGAGAAAATGTAGCTTCCAAAGGTATCAAAAGGTACAAATGTATCAAAAGTATCAAAGGTAATGAGAAAATTCCTGACCGTAATTATTGCGATAGCTTCGATTTTATTTGTCATCTGGGCGTTTTTTTATGTAAAGGACAAGGTTTTGAGGAATGCTAATGTATTTGAACCGGCAGGAGGAATTGACCGGGTACAAGGCGAAAAAACGCAAAAGACCCCAATTCTAAGGTTTGCCCTGGTCGCCGATTCCGAAAACGACAACGGGTTACTTGCAAAAGCGTTGGATCAGGCAAAAGGGGTTGGTGTTAATTTTGTAATTGGACTCGGGGATTGGTCATCTGTTGGGACAACCGGTGAGCTGGTACCTGTGCGCCAGATTTTTGACAAATCCGGCTTAACTTACTACCTGACTTCAGGAGACCACGACCTTTGGGATAGCCGAAACCGAGGCGAGGATGCCCTAACCAACTATAAACAGGTTTTTGGTGAACCAGCACGAGAATTTGATGTAAATGAGGTACAGTTTGTGATAGTAGATAATAGTGATATATACAAAGGGATTAGTCCGGAGGAGTGGCAACTTCTTGGAAATGTTTCAAAGGTAACGAAAGAGCCGGACGAGCCAAAGGATAAAAAAACATCCGGCTCATTTGGCTCTTCTGATACTTTTGCCATCCCTCGCCTGCTGTTTGTGTTTGCGCACAAGGCGCCGTTTCATCCACAGTCGAGCCATGTGATGGGCGAAGATAATCCAGAAGTTGCAAAACAAGCCAAGCTTTTTATGGATTTTATGGAAGGTGCGAAAGTAGACGGATTCTTTTCGGGGGATCTGCATTTTTTTGCCGAGTACAAATCGCCTGCCGGGAATGTTAAAATCACAACTGTCGGCGCAATAGTCGCCGAGCGCAATTTCCAGGGGCCACGGTTTTCAACTGTGACTGTTTACAACGATTATTCCTGGGAAGTTTCCGACGTAGAGGTAAGGTAGTGATTAGCGACTAGTAATTAGTGACAAGGTTAAGGTCAGGCCTTAGCTTAGGTGAATCTTGACAAAGGCCTGACCTTAAGCAAGGTATATTAGAATTGATTTATGCAAGATTTTGAAAAAGTAGTTTTAAAAAACGGTTTGCGGGTAATTTTTGCCCCGCTTTCTTCCGTGCTTTCCTCAACCGCGATTGTGATGTGCGGGGCGGGATCCAGGTACGAAAGGAAAGAAACCAACGGCATATCGCACTTTTTGGAGCACATGTTTTTTAAGGGTACCAAGAAGAGGCCAACCGCTTCCGATATTTCGCATGCCTTAGACGAGATTGGTGCAGACTACAACGCTTTTACTTCCAAGGAAATTACCGCGTACCACATAAAAGCAGCTTCGCAGCATCTGCCTTTGGTTTTGGACATGCTTGCCGATATGGTTTGGAACAGCAAGTTTGACGAAAAGGAAATAGAAAAAGAGCGTGGGGTGATAATCGAGGAGCTGAATATGTATGAAGACACGCCGATGAGGCGGGTAGGGGAAATCTACGAGCATCTTTTGTGGGGCGACCAGCCTTTGGGTTGGGATATAGGCGGCGAAAAAGACGTAATCGGCAAGATTAAAAGGGCGGATTTTTTCGACTACATTAACGAGCGCTATGCACCAAACAATATGGTTGTTACTGTTGCCGGAAACTTTGACCGAGACAAGGCCTTTTCAAACATAAGCGAGCACTTCGGCAAACAAGAAAAGAAGGCCGTCAGCGGGTTTTTGCCTGTGGAGGAAGAACAGAAAAAGCCGGCTGCCAAGATAGTTTACAAGAAAACAGACCAGGCACATTAGGTAGTCGGTTTCAGAGGACGTAG
>CAYTEJ010000005.1:22034-24867 GCA_964436835.1 uncultured Gammaproteobacteria bacterium
AGGCTTGCCGACCCGGACCGCTATACGGCTGCGGTTTTGGGAACGATTTTGGGCGGCGGAATGTCTTCAAGGCTCTTTGTGAACGTGCGCGAAAAACGGGGCCTCTGCTACTACATTAGGGCCGACCACGAATCCTATCTTGATACCGGCACACTGGCCGCTTCGGCAGGTGTTGACCTGAAGCGAATCGAGGAGGCAATAAAAGTGATTCTTTTGGAGTTTGCCAATATTGCCAAAGAAAAAGTGGACGAAAGGGAACTTAAGAAGGCGAAGGAATATATTAAAGGCAAAGTAATCCTTTCCTGGGAGGATTCAAGGACTGTTGCACTTTCTTATGGGTCTGACGAGTTGATGGAAGGCAGGGTCAGGCCCCTTAACGAATATTTAAAACTTATAGACGAGGTGACTGCCGAGGATGTGCACAGGTTGAGCCAGTTTTTGGTTACGGAAAGCAAATTGAATTTGGCGGTGATAGGACCGTTTAAAGATTCTGGAAGATTTGAAAAATTATTAAAAATTTAAACTGTCCTGCGCTCCTCGTTCTGCAATGCAGAACTGCGGGCTAATGGACCGTTTAAAAACCAGGCTCGTTTTGAAAAACTTCTGAAAGTTTAAATTAGCTTCCAGTAACCAGTTTCCAGAGACCAGGTAAAGGGCAGGCCAGATAAATAATTACCAATTTACAATTTTAAATTTTCAATTTTTAATCAATTTTAAATTAAGATTTGATTTCGAATTTTAAATTTTAAATTTTAAATTTGAAATTGTCAGGGTCTGACCTTAGCTAGGTTTGGATGCGCAGTTATCTTTGATGTCTTGGGCTTCGGTGGTTATCGAGTCGTCGCCATAAGCTTTTGCGATTGCTTCATTTGCAAAACCTATGGCAGTTTGGCACTGGTTTTTCTGCAGGTAGTAAGAAGCAAGTATCAGATTGAACAGGGGGTTTTTAGGGTATATTCGGCGGGATTCCTCGGAGATGTTTTTGGCCTTTTCTGGGTCGGTTTTTAGGTAGTAAATTGCAAGCTGACTGCGGGCAAAAGCATTTTGCGGGTCGAATTCGAGCAGGTTTTGGAGTTGTTTTATGGCAAGGTCGGTGTCTTTGTCTTCAAATTTGAGTGCCACGTGGAGGCCCTCATTGATTGCCGAAAGGTCAACAGGCCGGTTTTTGATGACATCTTCCCTCGCGTAAACATACGCCACGTCGTTGGCGTAGACAAGCTTCCAGTTGGGCAAAGTATAAACAGGTACGCTAACCGGCCAATATGAGCCTTGCTGGCTATTGATAACAGTATCAATGTCATATTTTTTCAGAAGTTCCTGCCAGTTATCCCCGCCGTTTGCCAAAGCCACCTCGTCGTTGTAATCGTTTTGGGCACGGTTGTAGAAAAGGGCATCGGCAAAAGCCTGTGCGCGGGGCAGGTACCAGATAAAATATTCATCCCAAGGTGTTGAGGTGAAAAAACGTTTGGTGTCGATGTAATTGGCAATTATTTCCGGTTCTTTTTTGGGAAATGTAGGATTCCAAAGTAAATTTATGACCCCTTCGGGCTTGTAGTTTGCCGGTTCGGTGCCGCGGTACATGACGATTGCAAAGTCGCGGATGCCGGCAATTCTCTGCTGGCCGATTGAGATGACAATAACCAGCAAAATAACCGCAAGGCAGGCGCTTACCACTTTGTTTGTGTAAGCGGGGATTTTTGGCAGGGCGTTTTTGCCCAAAAGAAGTATGACGGGGGCTGCAATCAGAAACACAGACGGTAAGATTCTGTAAAGTTTAACGGGTGTTAGAAAAATTGCAAAATAGAATGCGCCGAGGAAGATTAAAACCAGGTTTTTGCGCCAGTTTTTCAGAAGAACAGCAAAGGAAACTATCAAAATTAAGCAGGCAATAAAGTAGATGTAAATGTCATATGAAGTCTGGTTGATGATGTCAAAACCGCGGGTTAGCCATAGGCGCTGCGGAAGTGAGTAGAATTCGGTGAGATTGTGCTCATTTAAGCTGCCCAGCTCAAGGAAGATAAACAGCTTTTTGAATTGGATTAGCGCAAAAATCGAAGATAAAAAATAAACTGCCAGTATTTGGTTTAGGTTTTGGAATTTAGTTTTTAGGGCAAATTTTTCAAACAGGAAAATGAAGATGAAAAAGCTGAAAATTGCCAGGCCGATGATGCCGAACGGGTGGGAGTTTGGCCAAGCTAGAAAGATGATAGGTAATAGATAACTCGAGAAAGAAAGTTTCTTTTTAAAAAAATAATAAAGGCAGGAATAGTTCAGTATGGTAAGAAACAGAAAGCTGGCAATTTCCGGCCTGTCATATAGGCGAAAGGCGAGCATATAGCCGGTGAGGGTAACGAGGAAACTTTTGACGATGTTGTTTTTGGTGATAAGGGAAATTGTCAAGCAAAAAAAGTAGATGCTTAAGGTGCCAACCAATACGCGGAGGATTGTTACCCCGGACATCCCGAACATGTTTTCAAAACTATATAAAACTATATCAAACAGCCATTCTACTGAATTAAAAGTCTTGTCGATCGGGCCGTAAATAAACTTGTCGGTCGTGGGAATTGCCCTTTCTGAAACAATTTGCCTGCCAACCGCAAGATGCCAGTAAGTATCCGCGCTGGTTTTAATGGTGGTAGCGAAGAAGACTGCCAAAAGCAGGAAAATACCGATTAGAAGATAGTTCAACTTAGCAAAATGCTGGTTCATGGTTTATAGTTTTGGATCCTTGAAATCTTGCATCTATAATCTAACATCTACTCCTTGGCAATTGGCAAGTGATGGGGATTAGAAACAGTAATTAGCCATTAGCCACTAGCCACTAGCCACTAGG
>CAYTEJ010000006.1:0-4108 GCA_964436835.1 uncultured Gammaproteobacteria bacterium
CTGTTTTTTTATTTCTTCTTCGAATTCCTTCGGCCAGTCGGGGAGTTTGACCGTTACAATTTCAGCCAGGTCACAATTTGCTTCTTTCCTGGCGACTTGAATCTGGCGGATAATCTCGCGAGCCCTACCTGCTACCAAGTCCCTATTTGATAGATCACCGACTCTGTTTCCAGGTTCGCTTACCCAAAAGTCATTATCTTTGCTTTTTCCAGTGTATTTGAGTTCATAAACATTTGTTTAGTCTCTTACTCACTTCAATATTTCTTCTGGAATATCCTCGCGACCCTTATACTCAATTTCCCTATATGGTGTGCGAACATTTGGGCCGTGAAGTTTCCTATGACCATGGATTGTTGATGATAATTTCATAGCACTAAGCATGGATTTTTCAAGCGGACTCTTTCCCCACTCCTTAGTTATTTTCGGCCAGTCCGCAAGATGGACAGATTCCTCACCTGTTAAGTTTGTATATATTGCGTCTGCAATAAAAGGGATAAGAGGTGCCAAAACTTTTGAATATTCTTTTAAAATTATCCATAAGGTTTGGTACGTATCATTTTTGTCTTTTTGGTCTTCGGCGCTTGGGCCTACCCTTTCTCGAGACCGCCTTACATACCAGAGGGAAAGATCTTGCATTAAAAGTGCGAATTGGCCAACTATCTCTGGGGTGTCGAATTTATCATACCCTTTCTCTGCCATATTCTTGATATTTCCTTCAAGTCTAGAAAGTACCCACTGATCTAAGATATTTTTTGGAATAAACTTTTCTGGAATTGGTTGCCATTTGTCGATAATCGCATATGTTATAAAAAAGTTGTAAATATTCCAAAGTATCAGGAGAAGCCCTCTAACTTGGTCCTTATACGCTTCTTCTGAAATCCTGATATCTTCCCCGCGCATTACTGGGCTGCCTAAAAGATAAAGCCTTAGGGCGTCGCCGCCGTATTTTTGAAGCATCTCTTTGGGATCAGGGTAGTTTCCGTAGTTTTTGCTCATTTTCCGGCCGTCCGTTCCCAAAATTACGCCGGAAACCAGCACATTTTTAAATGCTTTCTTGCCAAAAATGGCAGTTGATATGACATGCAATACATAAAACCATGCGCGTATTTGGCCGGTATATTCGGTAATAAAATCGGGCGGGAAAAATTCATCCAGATTTATTTTTTCAAACGGGTAGTGCCTTTCGGCATAAGGGGCAGAACCCGCTTCTATCCAGCTATCGAGAACCTCGGCAACCCTTTTGGCACTTGATGAACATTTTGGACATTTGATTTCCACTTCGTCTATTTGGGGTTTATGCAGATCTTTTATTTTTTGCCCCGATAATTTTTCCAGTTCGGCAATTGAACCGGGGACTATTTTTTTGTCACATTTGGTGCACTCCCAAACCGGAACAGGCGAACCCCAATAACGGCTTCTGGAAATACACCAATCCGGCGCGTTTTCCAAACTTTTTAAGTACCTGCCATATTTAAAGTGTTTGGGAACCCAGTTAACCTCTTCATTTGTTTTTTTCATTTGCTCCTTTAGCTTTTGGACATTTACATACCAAGCGTCCTGCGGAGAATAAAAAAGCCTCGTCTGGCATCGCCAACAAGTCGGCACCGTGTGGGTGTAGCCATCTTCCTTGTACATAAGGCCGCGGGCTGATAGGTCTGCATTGACCAGTTTATTGACTTTGAGGTAATATTCCCCTTCCCATGGGACGCCCTTTTTAAGGACTCCTTCCTCGTCCACATGCAGAACAATCTGGATATTGTTTTCCTGCATGGCTTTTAAATCGTCTTCGCCGTATGCTGCTATCGTGACGATTCCGGTACCTTCGTCTGCAGTGACAAAATCGCCCGGAATAACAACGGCTGCTTTTTTACCTGAGTCGATTTTGTAAAAATCGTAATGCGGTACAAACTTAACGCCTACCAATTTGCTGCCCAGGAATTCTTCAAGAATTTTATGTTTGGGTTCTTTTTTCAAATGTCCAAGTGTGGATTTTGCCAAAATATATTTTTCGTTGCCTTGGGCCACTTTTACGTATTTTATTTTGGGATTAACGGCAAGAGCCGGAGTTGCGATCTTGTTCCAGGGTGTTGTTGACCAGGCCAGTAAGTATGTGTCTTTTTCTGCGGCAAGTTGATATTTATAAGTGTTGGCCGGTTCCGTAACTTCTTTGTAGTTGTCCGCATCCATCGCAACTTCAAAATTGGAGATCGGTGTTGAGCAGTGCGGACAGTAAAGCGAAACGCGCATACCCTTGTAAATGAAGCCTTTGTCGTACATCTCTTTAAAAACCCACATGACGGATTCCATATAGGGAGTGTCCATTGTCCTGTATGCATTTTTAAAATCGACCCAGCGGCCAACGTGGTCTATGTACCATTCCCATTCGGAAGAGACTTCGTTTACGTAAAGCTTACATTCGTCTATAAATTTTTTGACGCCGATTTTTTCTTCGATATCTTTTTTACGCTTTATACCCAGCTTTTCTTCCACTTTGTTTTCCGCAGGCAGGCCGTGACAGTCCCAACCCCAAACGCGGCGGACATAATAACCTTTCATGGTTTTGTAGCGGGGGAAAACATCTTTGGGGATTGAAGAAAGAAGGCTGCCATAGTGGGGCAAGCCGGTAATAAAAGGCGGGCCGTCTAAAAATGTCCAGGAATTTGATTTGGGGTTTTTAGCGAGGGATTTTTCGAATATCTTATTTTCTTTCCAGTGTTTTAAAATTTTTTCCTCAAGAGCGGGGAAGTCGACATGCGGGTCGACGGGTTTAAAATTTTGTGACATAAGCAGAGTTTATTATTGCAGAAGACAGGCTTTGCTTCAAGAAACCTGTTGACTTTTATTCGTCGCAGAGATAACCTTTCCAACATGGTAGCTCGTGAGAGACAAACTGCAGATACCCAGCCCGAACCTGATATGTTAATCAAAATTATTAGACCGGAGGACCGCCGTACACCTCTGGAAATATTAAGAAGTTTGGAAATACTCAATAACGGCGAAGGCGCGAAACACGAAAACGTTGAGATCCCTCTTAGCGATGTGATTGTGGACTATTCACTTGTTGACGACACGCATGCCGAAGAGCTTAAGGATTCCATGAAAGATAAATGGGGTCAAACAAGCACAATAACTGTAAGGGCTAGGGAGCTTGATGGTAGGGTCGTTTATGACATAATTGACGGATTTCATAGGACGGAAGGCAGGAGAAGAATGGGAGCTGAAACCATAAAAGCCAATGTACTTTACGGTGTAACGGATGAGGAAATGTTTGACCTCAGAATAGTAGCGGCAAATTCTGTAAGAAGTGTTCAATTCCCTAGAATTGCCGAGTGGATCTCCAGATCCTACAGTCAAACGGAGTGGGCTAAAAAGGGCATACCGATTACCCAAGCCTTTACTCTAACCCTTACAGACAGGGAAACATCTTATAAAGTATCACCTGAAGACTTAGATGGCATTAAGGATTGGGTTGATCGCAAGTGTCGTCGATGGCAAAGAAGCCCTGGATATATTTACGACATACTCAGAACAGTTGAAGCTGCAGACCCGGAGCTAGTAAAGAAAGTCCGACTATCAAGTGGTGGCCGCGACAGAGAGCAAAAGGTAACCCCATCTCGCTTGAAACAGATTGCCACAGGATTTCCGGGTAATACTAACTTTAGGTTACAAAATATGTTGATGGAAGCCAGCATCAATTTCCGGCTCTATGCTCCGCAAACGGCAAAACTTGTGGATCTTGTTAAGCAACAACTTAAACCCGGAGACAACAAACATCAAATTGCGAATATTATTGCTGAAGTCGTGAGTGAAATAAGGGCGCAGGAAGCTATGTCAAACAACAGGGCATCCGATCTTGAAAGCGAAATCGATGAGCAAGCGGCGGCGGACTTTGAAGAGGCCAGGAGGGATAGAGATGGTGGAACCAGGTTAACTATTTTGGGCCCTGATTTAGGCGGAAATAAAAGAATCACGAATATTGAATCCCTCAAGCAAGCATTTACTTCATTTGGCCACCTTCATCCTATGACCACGGAGGAAGCCCAAGAGGTTGGACGTAGAACTTTGAGGCTTATAGATTTGCGTATGAATCCTGACCCGGATTTGGTCA
>CAYTEJ010000006.1:4118-19542 GCA_964436835.1 uncultured Gammaproteobacteria bacterium
AATTATTAGAGTTCGCCCTTGATGATGTTAGGGCTGGCGTTGGCGTGGACTTGTCAACAGAAAATGGTGGTGAATCTGGCGAAAAAAGGGCTCCTGAAGCTTCATCTATACCCTCTGGCACAATAGTTATAGCAGACTTAACTCAACCCAAAGACAAACATGCCGATGCTGTTGCTTTAGGCATTAATATACCAACTGGTCGAGGGAGAAGCGTACAAGTACCAACACCAGTACATGTACAAGTACCCGATGGGTCAGGAGAAAAACAGAAACCCGAGACAAGATTAAGATTCATTGGAGGTTGGTGGGAAAATGATTGGGACCTCAATGATGTCGAACGACAAATAATGCTCAGGATCTTTTCAAACGCCATTGACGTAGAGTTAACCGGCAATGAATTTGATTTGACAGTTGGTGATGTTTACCTTAATGTTCAAAATGCTTTAGCAAAACAGCTTTTTGTGGCAAGAAGAGGTCGAGAAGATTTATCAGCTAGAGGTAAGACAAAAAATAAAGATTGATTAGGTCAACAGTCTTTGGGCAAAGAAATTAGTAAGAAGTTGGTTTGCCTGTTCGAGATAATTCCCTCTCATTATATGGCCCGCACCGTGGAGGATTTTTAATTCTTTTTCTTTTGAGTTAAGGGTTTTTAATAGCATTTTGCTTTGGGTAAGAGGAACATCTGTATCGGCGTCACCATGCACATTTAACGTTGGCGAAGTGATATTTCTTGCAAGTTTATAAACATCGTACTTGTACGCTTCTTCGGTAAAATCGAGCGCACGATTTTCTTTTTCGTTTCCTTTTGCTTTCATAACTTGCGGATAATCGGATACGGGAGCTTTTAGGCCAAGTGCAAGGACGGGATTTTGGGATGCGAAAATTAAAGCTGTGTACCCGCCAAAACTAGATCCATAAAGGCCAAAATTTTCCTTACCTAAATCTTTGACTGCCGACTTTAAATCGTCTTGTCCTTGATCTGGGGTAAGCTCGCTTAACTTGCCTTGCGATTCGCCGCAACCGGTAAAATCAAAACGGTAAACGCAGAGGCCGGCATCTACCAGTTTTTGCGCTAGGCCCTTTGTCGAATCTTTGTCTTTGCTAGACCCATATCCATGACACAAAATAACGATAGGATTATTTTCGTCTTGCCCTTCGTAAATTGCGGATAAAGTTAGGCCTTTTTTGTTTTTAAATTTGCGCTTTTCGGAAAACATATTATGTGCTTGCCACAGATAGAATTATGATACCTAAAAGGGTAACAGATATGCCTGCTATTTGAAGTTTTGTAATTTTGTCCCTAAAAGCAAGATAAGCGATCAGGGCAAACAGGGTTGGATAGATCCGGCAATTGGCGCCACGACTGCGGCGAGCCCTTTTTGGAGTGCATAGTTAAACGACAAAGAGCCGGCTCCGAGAAGAGCGGCATTAAAAAATATTGGCAAAAATGCTTTTTTCTGGTTAATCCCTGTAATTTTAAATTTTTTCAATTTAATATATATGTACATTGCCGGTATAGAAGAAATAGTGCTTACATAACCAGGCCAAAACCAGCCAACTTCGCGGATGGGAATTTTTATAAAAGTCCAAAATATTGCCCAACAGACCATAGCAACGACTGATAAAATAATTTCTTTGCCAACCCTGAAGTTGCGTTTTTTTAGCTCATCGAAATCTAAGGATGAAAATACTAAACCCAAAAAGATAATAATGATTGCAAATGTCTGCTCGCTCGTGATCGCTTCTTTGAAAAAGATAATTGAAAGAATAACTACGGGAGCGACAAACGAAGAAGAAACTGTACCAACCAAAGACGCACTACCAATCCTTAAACCTTCATAAAATGCCACAAGCCCTGCAGTTGCAATTACACCAAGGATGATATTAAAAAGTAGAATCGTTGGGCTATAATTGGCGAGATTTGGAAAAAAGGAAAAAGTAAAAACACTAAAAATTAATGCCTGTAGGATCAAAAACCATAATGTAGCAGAATATGGTCCGATTTTGCGAGTTGCTGCAGTCCCAAATACATCACCTATCCCCCATCCGAAATAAGAAATGACTGCACAAAATATTGCCGGCATACGCTAATTTTAATTTGAATCTTGAGCAAAAGCTAGAAGATCTAACTAAGCAACCTGTTATCGAAGTAATTCTTGGAGCGCTCCGTACTTTTCGCAGCACATATTATTGTTCTTCTATTTTCCCGTGTCTCGTGAGGATTTCGTCTGCAATGGCTGTGTACATGTCGAAAGTTTCTACCCGAATTGCCTCTGATTCTTCATGTGATAATCCTAAATTTAGAACTTCCAATAATTTTTGGGTGTGCGATCTGGGTTTTTTTGGACAATGACTGGCAAGACCCTCCCTGGCCTGCACGGCATAGAAATTATCAGTTGATATTTCCGGAAGCTTCTCGGCAACCTTTTTTAATTTGTGGCGTTTTCTTTCGCAGCTCATCAAACTGAGATTGTAACAAGGATTGACCTATAGTGTCAACTGGGTTAATCTATCTCTTTGTGGATCCAGGTAAGGTAATCTTTCCCGGCATTTTGTATGTTTATCGAGATAATTTCCGGCAAATCGTACGTATGCAGTTTTTTAATTACTTCTTCGATCTTTTTAAAGTTTTGGGCTTTTGTTTTTAAAATTAGCTGGAATTCTTTGGCGTTTACAATTTTGCCTTTCCACCAATAAGTAGATTCCATGGCAGGCAGAATGCTGTAGCAGGCAATAAGTTTTCCCTTGAGGAGGCTTTTGCCGATATTATGGGCAACAGTTTTTTTGTCGGTTGTTGTTAAAACTAAAATCATTTTTAGGCGGCTTTTAGTTCCTGCTCGGGTAATCCGTTCATTGGAAGAATTGCGCCTGCAAAGTTAAGGCCAGCTCCAAAGGTTGCTGCCAATACTATATTTCCATTCTTTAGCCTTCCTTCTTCCCAGGCTTCGCGCATGGCAATAGGTATGGACGCTGCCGATGTGTTGCCATATCTCTGGATATTAACAAAAACTTTCTCCCGGGGAATTCCAAGCTTTGCACCAGCTTCTTCAATAATTTCTAAATTTGCCTGGTGTGGAATAAAAAGGTCAATATCTCCCAAGCTGAGTTTTGCCTTTGAAAGGACGCTTTCTGAGATTTCGCAAAGCCTTCTAACGGCTTGTTCTTTTACGACCTTTCCATTCATCCGAATACAATTGGTGTCTTCTCCTCCTTTGGGGTTTACACTGCCGCCGGTTGGCACATACAGGTCGTATAGATAATATGGATCTATCTGGTAATCAAACGTTGCCTTTGGCGTACCTTCGGGAACATTAACATCCACTAAATCCATAACCACAGCTCCCGAACCATCACCGAATATTAAAAATGTATCGACGGTCTTGGTGCTAACACCTTTACTTGCTGGTTCTGCTGCGACACATACTAATGGCCCACCAGTTCCATATTCACTAGTTAAATCCGTATAAGCTGTCCTTAGGGCATGAATGAACCCCGGGCAAGCACCAGATACATCCATTGTTGCGATTTTGTAATTTCCAGAAAGCTCTTTGGTAATGATGCTGCCTGTGGGCACTCCCATATAATCAGGCAGGCCTGTTGCAACAGTCATGGCTTTTATATCCTTAATGTCCACTCCGGCCATCTCCAATGCTTGGGATACTGATATTTTTGCCAAATAAGAAGCGCCTTGCCCTTCTCCCAGCCAGCCTCTTTCTTTGATACCCACGCGACTGGTCATTCTCTCCACAACCTCTGGTTTTCTGCCAAGCATGATTGCAATGTCCTGATTGGTGATATTTCTGGGCCCTCTAGCTTTTCAAGGCCAATGATTTCCGGTCTGCGTTCAACTGGCATAGGGCGGATTTTAACGCCGCGAGCGTAAAAAAAGCAACTGCGGGTATTTGGCAATAACAATTGCCATTAGCTTAAGTTTGAATGTATAATCCCGTTTTATGAATACTCTTGAAGGTGAAATTGGCCGCAGAGCTCCAGAAATACCATCGAGCGTATCCTCAATTATTGTGGAACTTGCCCCGGAATTTGGGGTTACCGTCAGTCTAGACCCAGAGTATGGGAGAGCAGGTCAGCTAACTACCCCAAATGGCCGTAAATTCTATTTTAGAGGAACAATCTTCGATTTGAATACTCTTGGTGCATCTGAAGTGGCGAGGGATAAAGACTATGCCAATCACTTCATGCAAAGTCTGGGATACCCTGTGCCGGAAGGACATGCTTTTTATTCGGACAGAACATGCATGAGGCTTGGTTCCGACTTAAATAAAGATGCGGCTTATGCATATGCACAACAGTTAGGCTTCCCGGTTATTATCAAACCCAACAGCCGCAGTCAGGGGCTTGGCGTACAAAAAGTTCACGGCGAGGAAGATTTTTATAATGCCGTCAACTTTGTTTTTAATGAAGCCAAAGATAAAGTTGTGCTTGTGCAGAGACCTGTGGCGGGTAATGATTATCGGATTCTTGTTTTGGATGATGAAGTAATAGCTGCCTATAGACGCACACCACTTCATGTAACGGGTGACGGGCAGTTAACTATTTTTGATCTTGTGGTAAAAAAGCAGGAACAATTTAATGCCAGCGGCAGGGATACAAGAATAAGACTTGATGATAGAAGGATATCTGCCAAATTGCGCGATCTAAGCCTTAACCTTTCTTTTGTTCCCAGGGCGGGACAAGACGTAAATCTTTTGGATAATGCAAATCTTTCTAGTGGTGGCGATGCCGAGGACGTAACAGAGATTCTTGATGCCAGCCTTAAAAGAACTGCCATACAGCTTACTACGGACATGGGATTGAGATTTTGCGGCGTAGATATTATGACTGCCGAAGCCATTGATCGTACTGTAGGCGATTTTACGGTTATCGAAATTAACTCGGCCCCGGGTGTAGATTATTACACTAAGATCGGAATACAGCAACAGCAGGTTGTTGAAAATCTCTATAGGAAAATTTTGTCTGCACTAGTTGGGCAATCTCCAAGACAGTCAGTATAAGCGCCAAAAAAAGCAACTGCAAGTTTTTTGCAATTGCTTTTGATAAGAACAGGTTCTACCAGTTACTCGCCTTTATTTACCGAATAGTCGAGAACGAAGCCTGCTATAAACGCTACAACTCCCAGAACTAAGGCAGTCGTGCCGGAAAGGGCTGGAATAATACCGACTAAAACTAACCCGATGCCAAGGCCCGAGATTGAATGCGCAATATAATGCGGCTTCATACATGCTTTAAATTTTTTGTCCACTAATATCACCTCCGATCTTACCTAGATTTTATTTTCGACTTACTAAAGGCAACTACTTGCCTTCACGCACCTGGACAACCTGGAAATAATTTCCGTCGACATCCTCGTAGGTTGCAACCAAACCGTAGCCTTCAATGTGATACGTGTCTTTTATTTTTTTGACCCCGGCTTTGTCCAGCTTTCCAACTTCTTCTTCAATATCGTCCGTTTCAAAGTTTAGAATAAAGCGCTCCGGCTCTTTTGTTTGGCCGTGGACTTCTGAATGTTGGTTGATATATAGTTTTACGTCTTCAAAGACAAAAACGTTTTCGCTTTTATCACCCATTTCAAATTCCATGGTGCAATTTAAGCCGACTTTTTCTTTGTAAAAATCCGCAAGTTTTTGGGAATCTTCGGAAGACAGTAGAACTCCGTCTAATGCTTTTATCATTCTTTCACCTCCAATCTATGAAGGGTTAGTTTATCGCGGGAAAATTTAAAAAACAATATGGCGTTTTGAGGCTGCTTTAGTGAAGAGAAGGGTTATCGGCTGCACAATCTTTGACTTTAAACCGTCTTCCGTTGAAAAATGTAAAAAAGACTTCGTCCCCACCCAGGGGAGTCGATTTTCCGATAGGGAAAATGTTGTTTTCCGCATCGACCATAGCGATTGCGTGACCATTTTCAACTGGCAGAGAAAATAAAACTAGTCCATTAACCGGATCTTTTATCAAGCTAAAGTCGAAATCTACCGCAAGACCTTTTGGATCTCCAAGAGTAATCACGGTTTTATCGCCCGGTTTAAGAAGTATGCCGCAGTTTTGGTCAAGGGTTAGGCCGGAGGCAAGCGGCGAGTTGTCTATGTTTATGACATTGGCCGTAACTTTTGCGGGGTTTTGTTCCGGTGCTGCCGGCATTGGGGAGTAATGTATCGGTGTTTTTATGTTTTTTGCAATGTCTTTGCCGCCACAGGTTGTCATGCTTAACGCCAAAAATGCCGATGAAAAGGCTCTCGCTTTATTGTTAAAGAATCTAGGCGCTTCCATAGAGTGAGAATTATATCAAAATGAGCTACAAACGGCGCAGAAATTGGGGGATTTTGGGAACGATTAGAATTCCAAAACGATGCTGCCATTTATTCTGACTTTGCCAAGACAAAAGTTGAAATTGCATGGGAGACAAACTTGCGCCCTTTTTCGTTTAAATGCTCATTAATGTAGAGCTCTTCCTTCCATCCGAAGGAGCTTGAGTCCAGACTCCGTGATAAATCTAAATAGTCTGCACTATTTGCTTCTGCGACTTTCTTGATCACTTGGATGTTTTTCTCCAAAATATCTTTAAAATCATTACCCCAATATTTTTCTGCATTTTGATAATCAATTGGCGTAATGTAAAAAATAACCTTTATGCCCTTTTTATTTAAACGCTGTACCAAAAGCTGCATGGATTTAATTAACTCATGTTCATCTGAAAGCTTATACATATAATTCACCATTATTTTATTTTTCATTTTTTCTTCTTGTGATTTTCCATAATCATCTTTTAAAAAAGAGTACAAACGGCCTACAAAATTACTGCCATTGTAAATCGGTGAATTATTAAAAATAATAGTATTGTATTTTTGCAATAAATCTAAAACGTGCAACTGATAAAGCGGTTTGTAAATTGCATCCACCGGAAAAGGGTCAAAAGTTAAAAATAAATATTCTTTTAAGAAGATGTACGGCGGATTTTTATACCATACGGGAGAGAATGACCGCATATTAACAGAAACTACTGCTATTTTAGGTGGAAGGTTGGATTTTGAAATCAACTTTGAATAATTTGCGTAATCATTTAGGTCGTATGCCCCATGAATAATTGTCGTAATTATGAATCGTGGAATTTCCAGCTGGATATGCTGAGGAAGCGTTAATTTGTCCGTGTCGCTTTTTGCGACAAACATTGAGACACTGTCTCCAAAATAGACAACGTCCGTGTGTGAGTTTAGATTTTTTTTCATATCCAACAGTTCCGGGGGTACTCCGATTTGAAAGATGTAGAATATTACAATTTGTATTGAGAGAATGAAAATTACTAAAAGAAATAAATTATTAATTACCTTTTTAGCGTCCTTTTTGATTTTAAAATTGAAAATAAATAAACGGCGTTTCATTTCTTTGGCCAAAATTTAAAATTGACAGGACTAATAAAGAGTATACAGCCCACCTTACCAGTTTATGTCTTTTTGAGGTAAGTGATACGAAGTTTTTTATTTTTCCGAAAAAATGTAAATACCATATTAATGAACTGAAAAACAAGGCAACCAAAAAATTTGTCGTAGTGAAATTAATTGTTGATTTGTATGTAGCTCTAAGAATTTCACTAAATCCAGCTTGAGTAAGATTGTATATTAATACAACCGGATACATAAACACCGTTCCGCTTATATACATCGCATCCTGCAGGTTATTGGCTCTAAAAAATATCCAGGCAAAAGTTACATAGGAAAATGTAATTATAATAGAAAACCTCTTGCGGAAAATGGATTTTCCCAAAGGAAATAATTTTAAAATTTGTCTTTTATTTTTAGCGAAGACCCTGTGCAGAACCAGGGCTGTTCCGTGAAGAAAACCCCATATTAAAAATGTCGCCCCCGAGCCGTGCCATGCCCCACTTATTAAAAAAACTATTAACAAGTTTATGTATGTCCGTGACTCTTTATTTCTACTACCACCTAAGGGGATATATACGTAATCCCTAAACCAGCTAGTAAGGGAAATATGCCATCTGCGCCAAAATTTTTCTATTGAAGTAGCAAAATAGGGATTATCAAAATTTTTAGTTAGTTTAAAACCAAGAACTTTTGCAGCACCGATTGCTATATCGCTGTAACCCGAAAAGTCGCAGTAGATCTGGATAGAAAAAAACAGGGTGGCCAATATTAAGACCTCGCCGGAATAAGCTCTTGGGTACTGGTATACGTTATTCACAAATGCCGCCAAATTGTCGGCAATTACTATTTTTTTAAATAATCCCCACAGCATTAACCGCAACCCGTAAACAATTCTGTAATATTTAAATTGGTGCTTTATGAAAAACTGGTGCATGAGGTTTTGCGGACGCTCTATTGGGCCCGACACTAATTGAGGATAAAACATAACGTATAGGGAATAAATTCCTATATGCTTTTGCACTTTTTGCCTTCCTTTATAAACCTCGATTATATAGCTCATAGACTGAAAGGTATGGAATGACAAGCCTAGCGGTAACAACAGTGAAATTGATGAAAATTGATAACTATGTCCAAATGCCTTAAACAGCTCCCCGAAATACAAATTTGCAGAATTAAAATATTTAAAAAAGGCTAGCAAACCTATGTTCCCTATTAAGCTGAAAATTAAAAATAGTTTCTTTTTGCCAGGATATTTTTTTATGAAGATTGCCATTGTGTAATCGAGCAAAATTAATACCAGAAGCACAAGGATATAAACTGGTACAAAATATATGTAGAAATATACGCTAGCGACCAGAAGAAAAAGCCAGCGGAATTTATGAGGTAATAAAAAATAAATAATAGTTGTAAGCGGGAAAAAAATCAGAAAGCTTATGGAGTTAAACAGCACCTTTAAATTTTATCTTAAATTAAGTTATTTGCATAAGTTTGCCAGAATCAACCGGCTTTGGGGACTTATTGTTTTTTGGTACGGGGTAACGTTTGAGGGAGAAATTGGGGGATTTTGGGAAACATCTACTGCGGCATTGCTGAAATTAAAAGCAGTATTATAAAATATCTATAGTTGCAATGGACTCAGAACCAAGGGGAGAAGCGAAAGACAGACGACCTGGGGTGCCAGGTTATTTAAGTAGGGAAGCCAAAGAAAACCCTGTACCTCGACTTAGAGATCTAATTTTTAAAAAAATCCAAGATATTCATTATTTTAACGACACAGGAATTAAGTTATTGGACGATCAAATTTTGCATACATTTGATACTGTGCTTGACCAGAAATTACAAGGAGAGGTTGCTAATGATATGAAGCAATTTAAGAAAGGTCGCAGGCTGTCAAGAGAAGGAATTGATTATAAGAAAGAATGGGAAGATGAATACTGGCAACAAAACCCAACATTATAATTAGCAGAACTTATTATTGTGAAGACGACCGGAATGGATGCTTTATCCGACGAAGAATTACAAGAACTTGATCGTTTGATACAGGATACTTATAAGGGAGTAGAAGGACTAAAAAGACAAAGAGTGGATTGGCTTATGAAGCAATATTTTACAGTAGGTAGAAAACTTACACCTATTGCTGCAGTTTGGCTCAAAGATGCTGAGGAGACGGTATCAGACTCCAGGCCAAGCATAATTGCTATTATTGAAAATGAGCGGCGATCTATAGAGATTGACGCACAAACTACATAGCCTGATTCTCTGTTGAAAAATATCCTCTGGAATTTTTGCGGCGGGCGGAGAAATTGAAGGATTATATTTATCTTACCTTTAATTCGATCTCGTTTTTCGCCTGGTCTATACAAACTTTAAAATAGTCGAAGAAACCTTGTCTGCCTAAAATCCCCGAAATTAACCCATCCATTAAATATCCGTCTTTAAATCCACATCTGGTTTTTATTTCTTCCCCACCAATATTTATATAAATATTGTCGAAATAGTAAATATCCGCACTTTCACCAATTCCGCCTGTTTTGATAAATTCGCCGTCATGAATTTTTATTCCTAAAAACTCTGCTACATCCCTGTCTAAGATGCAGTAATCGGCGCCTGAATCAACCAGCATTAAAAACTTCTTTTCCGTATCGTTGGCTCTTACTTTTGCGGGTATCCATGGAACAGAAATGTATTTCTTTTTGGGGTCTTTATTTGGAAGTTTGAAATAGGGAAATTTCACTATGGAGCAACCGGGCCGTAAGATTTGGCGGCACGCATTAGAACTGGATCTTTGACGCCTTGGGATTTGGCTTCGTCAACAGCCTTATTTATCGTTTTACCATGACCTACCACCTTTTTATAATCCGGTGACAATGCCAGCCAGCCACTGGTATATTTTTTTATGACTTTTGTTAGGTCTATTTGTTTCATGTACGATAATTATACTACAGATTTTTCGGGCGGAGGAGGAATTGAGGGTTTTGGGAACTTTATTCCAATTTTGATATAATTCCTACCTTATGACACCAGAAAAGCCTGAGTCTGCCGGAGCTAAAGAATTTGATTTTGCTGGCGAGTTTAGGCGACGATTAACGGCAATACCCAATATTGACGGCAAAGATTCGTTGCTTGAAGGAAAGCTGTACAGGGGCATTGGTATTGTCAGGCTTAAGCATAAAGTACCTGCAATTCTTTTTCTGCGTGACGAAAAAAAGTTAGATCTCTGGACGGAGGATCCACAAAAAATGTATGGGGCTTATCCTCACTCATATCTAGACGCCTCTCTCAAAAGGCAATTTCCCGAACTTGATAACCGCATAAGCCTCGGGACAGCCCATGCAGTTATACTTGAGGATTGGGAAAATCATACGTATCTGTCTGTAGATCGAGGGATGGGGAAAATCGTTAAAACGATAGTTGCCGAAGGCTCTAGTGAGATTAAAACTCCATGGTTTAACATTGATACTTTAGAAGATTTAGTTAAGAGATATGGAATCCATAAAATAACTTCTAGTATGCCGCAGGAAGTGACGAAAGGGAATCAATCATTTCATTGGTCAAGAGACGAGGAAATTCTTACTTTGGATATTGTTGGCCAATATAGAGAAGCCAGCTTTCTTAGAAGTTATCAGGAGAGGTATGAAATGACTGCTGCACAATTTCTAAGATTTAGAACACTAGTGAATGGTGCAAAAAAATCTAATCAACCGTTAAATTACGACCAGCTGGCCGCAGAAATTGTAATAGATGAGGAATAAAAAATTTAGAGCGGGGGCGGAAACTGGGGGGATTATTAAGATTTTACTTTTTTACTACCGCAATAACTTCGATTTCTACAACACAACCAACTTTAACCAACTTACTTACCTCAACTAATGTCGAAACAGGTTCGGAACTTTTAAAGAACTTATTCCTAACTGCACTAATTTTGGCAAAGTCGACCATATTTGTTACAAAAATTGTTGCTTTCACCGCATCGTCTAAAGACGCGCCGGCTTCTTTTAAAATTTTATTGAGGCTTTCAAAAATATACTCCGCTTGTTTGGCCGCGTCGTTTGGATATACAACATTTCCTCCTTTGTCCAGTGCAACCTGCCCAGTAGTAAAAATAATTTTGGAATCTCCTGTGTCTGCCGCATATCCGTGGGAATAAGAGCCCATTCTTTGTGCAAATTCTGAGGAGTTGATTTTCGTTTTATTCATAATGGAATTATATCAAAGCACAAGTCAATTTTGGGCGGGCGGAGAAATTAGCCGGCTATTTGTAGACTCCTTGTCTGTGTTCGATTGTAACTATTTGGACAACACTTGTTTTTATTTCAAATGAATATACGATACGATAATCACCTAATCTTAATTTATAATAACCCTTTAGTTCTCCGTGAAGCTTTTCACCTACTAGTGGATTCCTTTGGATTGTATCGAATGCGTTAATTATCCTTTTATGTATATTGATGGGCAACTTTAACAGTTTCTTTCTTGCTGTTCTTTCGATTACAAGAGATTTAGCTGGCATTACCCTTGAAACGCTTTTGGAGGTCTTTTTTAAGTTCTTGTAAGGTTGCGTAATTGCCTTTTGCAATTTCTTTTTCGGCTCTTTTAATGTCCTTCATGGAGTGCTCAAGGGTGTAAATGGTTTCTTCAAGAGAATCTAGATAGTCGGGTGAGATTAGTGTTGCTTTTATCTTGCCATTTTTTGTCAAATCAACACGAGTGTACTCCTCGTCTATTTTGTCGACTAGAGTCAAAAGATTTTTTCTTGCTTGTGTAACGGGAATTGTTTGCGACATAAGCTTAGTGTACACTTAAATGTCCACTTTGTCAATAATCTGTGCGTAGCTTTATCGGATCTGACGCAGGAATGTGGGAATGTCGAATTCGTCTTCGTCGAGCGGTTGCTCCTGGCCGGATTCGTGTGTCCCGGCTTCCGTGATTTCGCCGTCCTGGTTCATGACTGGTGCTACCTGGATATAACTCTTTCTGGATTCGTCAAAGCCGGTTGCAACAACGGTGACTTTGACCTGGTCTATAAGTTTTTCGTCAATTGCCGCACCAAAGATAATCTGGGCGTCGGGATCGGCCTGGCCGGTTATGACTTTGGCAGCCTCGTCGACCTCGTTCATTGTCATGTCGGATCCACCGGTGATATTGAAAAGTAATCCTCTGGCACCTTCAATTGATGCATCCAGTAAAGGTGATGCGATAGCTTGTCTGGCTGCAGTTGATGCCCTATTTTCGCCTGTTGCCATACCAACACCCATCAAAGTTGAGCCGGCACTAGACATAATTGCCTTAACATCGGCAAAGTCGACGTTTATAAGACCCGGCATGACAATGATGTCGGAGATTCCCTGGACGCCCTGGGAGAGGACGGAGTCTGCCAGTTTGAACGCTTCCAGTAAGGAAACGTTTTTGTCTACTACTTCCAAAAGTTTTTGGTTTGGGATAACGATTAGGGTATCTACTTTTTCGCGCAGAATATCGATGCCTTCGTCGGCAACAACCATCCTTTTTGTGCCTTCAAAGCCGAAAGGCTTGGTGACTACTGCAACAGTTAAAACCTCAAGCTTTTTGGCAAGCTCGGCAATAACAGGACCGGCACCTGTTCCCGTTCCCCCGCCGGCACCATAGGTAATAAAAACCATGTCGGCTCCTCCTATTACTTCTTTTATATGCTCAAGCGATTCTTCGGCTGCTTTTTTGCCTAAGGAGGGATCCGCACCCGCACCAAGACCTTTTGTAAGGCCATCGCCGATTTGGACTTTTGTTTGTGCGTGGGATGCCAGAAGATGCTGCTGGTCTGTGTTGACTGCCACGAAATCCACGCCCTGAATTTGGGCCTGGGTGATCATGGAGTTTAAGGCGTTAGTACCTCCCCCGCCAATTCCAAGGACTTTTATTTTGGCGAACCTATTAACGTCCGGTTTTATTAGCATCGTAGCCTGTAGCTTGTAGTGGGTTGCTAAAAGCTGTCACAATTTAACACAGAGAGGCAATATTTTCAAGTTGCTAAGGCAGAATGGATTTAACTAAACTAAGGCCTTTTGAGAAGATATTTTTAATCTCTATTCTGCCTACTATAGGAAGACGGATATCCTCCTGCTGATACTGGACACCGTAAAGCACCAACCCCAGACTTGCGGCGTAGGCAGGGGATGCTATTTCGTCAATTAGGCCTTTTGCTCCCTGGGGAAGGCCTAAGCGCACCGGCATTTGCAGTTCGTGGCGGGCAATTTCCACCAAGTTTGAAGTGGCTGCACCGCCGCCTGTTATAACAACGCCGGAAGGGGTAAGGCCACCAAGGTTTGATTTTTGGATTTCGATTTTAACCATGTTTAAAATTTCCCGGAGGCGGGGCTTGATGATCCCGTCCGTCAGGGTTTTTTTGGAAACGGATTTTAGATCTTCTTCTATGGCGAGGCCGGCAACATCAAGGCTATCTGAAACTTTTTGGTCGGTTGCTGTGCCTTCCCCGTTGGGTTCCACGGCTATTTTGGGGGGTTTTGAAAGAGCCAGTTTTATTTTCTCGGCGCTATCCAAAGAAATCCGCAGGCCGATTGCCAAGTCGTTAGTAACATTTCTGGCACCAACCGGCAAAACTGCGCAATGGGCCGGCGCGCCGTCGACAAAAATACTAATGTCGGTCGTACCGCCTCCGAAATCAACCAGAATTACCCCGAGTTCCCTTTCGGTATCGGTTAGGGTTGAATAAGCAGATGCAAGGCCCGAAAAAACCATGCCTTCTATGTCTACACCTACCTGGCCGACACACTTGGCGATATTCCTGAGGGCCGTTGCGGCGCCGGTTATTATATGGGTTTCAACTTCCAGCCTGACGCCGTTCATCCCGATCGGGTCTTTGATGCCGGACTGGGAATCTACAGTGAAGTAGCGCGGGATTACATGCAAAATTTCCCTTGATGAAGGTAATGAGATTGCCCGTGCTGCTTCCACAACCCGGCTGACATCTTCCGGCGATATTTCCCCCTGTGGGTTGGCAACGGCAACGACACCTTTACTGTTTTGCGATTCGATATTTACACCGTCGACTGAAACAAATGCCGTTCCAACGGAATACCCCGCCATTCGTTCTGCAGATTCCAGGGAAGCGGTAATGGAGGCAACGGCTTCGTCAATATCTACAACCTGGCCTTTTCTAAGACCTCTTGCAGGGGTTGACGAAACACCGATTACATTTGGGAGGGAATCTTCCAGAAGAGTTGCAATTATAGTCGTGACTTTAGTTGACCCGATATCAATTCCAACAACGACTTTATCCTTCGACATTATGAACTTATGAGTATGTTTTCCCGGTGAGTTTGCATTACTTAAAGATAATTATCGGCTTATCAAACCTTAAATCTATTTTTGCGATTTTTGCAGCATCTATTTTAGCTTTAGTCAATATAGACTGTAAAGAGTCAACCTGACCGGTAGTAGACATTCTGGTAGTAAAAAGGGCAACCGTTTCGTTTGTACTATAGACTGCAATATCTTCGGGGCCAACGATCCTCACAGAGGAAGGTGTGAAATCCGACTTTAGAAGTGCGGCGGTTATGCCAAGTGCCGAGAGGACATTGTTTTGGGTAAACCGCGCATCTTGTGAGGCTTTTATATTGCCCGGCAAATAAATTGTAGGGATTGTGGTTTGGGCCTGCTGTTTTATTACCAAGCCGTCTGCGGTTGCCAATAAATCGGTCCCGTCTATTTTGGCAACAGGTACCTTTGCTTTGACATCTATTGTGAGCTTTGAAGGTAACTTTTTATTAAGCGAAATTGAGTCAAGACAACTGCTTTCCTTTTTTAAGTCTTCCTGAAGCTGTTGGGTGTTTATTAAAAATATATTTTTACCTAAGATGTTATTTGTAGCCTCTATATTTTCTTTATTAAGGCAACTTTGGTCGCCCGTGACTTCGATATATCTGATTGTAAAGGCAAATTTGAAAAGGACTATAACGACGACAACAAAAATAACGGCTGCAAGCAGGCTGCGCTTCATACTTTAAGTATAACTTAAAGTGATGTCGGCAAGTTTC
>CAYTEJ010000007.1:0-5103 GCA_964436835.1 uncultured Gammaproteobacteria bacterium
ACGAATTAAAGCGAATGAGCTTATGAAAGGTACAGTGGGACAAGGAGACAAAGTAAATAAAGGATATAGAGTGAGGAAGGCCGGGTTTGAACAGCTTTGGATTTGGTCTGAGGCCCACAAATTAATGCTTACTGTTCACAGTATTGCCAACAAGTTACCAGGTTCGGATTTTAGGCTGTCAGATCAGAGTAGAAGATCCAGCAGTTCTGTGCCTGATAACGTAGCAGAAGCATATGGCAGCTTCTACTATAAAGATAGGCTAAAAGGATTCTATGTTGCCAGAAAAGAGGCAAGAGAAACTCAGAATCATATCAAGAGTTTTAGTTCGAAGCACTATATTACCAGCGAAAAAGAGATTGAGCTGATTTCGAGGTACGAAGGGGTGGTTATTGGTATAAACAACTTTGTTAAGTATCTAATCAAGAAGAACGATAAGAATAGAGGACAATAAAACCCTCTAAAACTTTATATTCTCTGTCCCCTTGTATCTATGTCACTATTATTGATTTTAGCTTACGTATCTGTAACTTTCCACATCATTTAAGTTCGATAATCGCCTTTTAAACGGCTTATTTTACTGTTAGTGGACCAACTAGTCATTGGAAACTTTTATGACTTGGCAATTTAGGGATTTTCCTATTAGGGGAGTCTAAACGAACTTGTGTTGTCGGCAATAATAACTACAGGCTACTCATTTTAAGCAAGCAATTTTACTATCGGGTATACAAAGTACTTGACAATAATTATAGAGGGTGCTAAATTCTAAGAGCAGGCTGAAAGTTACATCTATAGAGATATGGATGTTTATGAACAGAAGCCTATTTAAAAGTAGGCTTTTGTTTTATAAAAACCCATGTTTTTCTGAAAAAGAAAGATTTGGGTGTTTTTAACTCTATTTGTTTTTTAAAAGATGAATAGGGAAAAATTAAGATAAAAGAGTTTGTTTAATCGCAAGCTTTTAAATAAGAAAAGAGCATCACTACCGCAGACTGAAACTCGAATAGCAATGCTCTTTTGAGGTGTAAGGGAAGCGACTTAGGGCAGCTAAGTTGCTTTCCTTTTTTAGATTAGATCATATTAATAACCCTTGTCAAGGGGTAATTGTGTTTTGGTTTGATTTAGCTTCAAATTGCTCCCATATTGACCCAACTGAGGCACTTATTGAGTAAAAATAATATCCACTATTTCATTGGCGTGTTTAGGGCCTTGATTTTGAGTGAAAATGCGGTTTTTGGTTTTATTGATGACTGAAAAATTATTTTGAAAAGACGTTAAGGTCAGGCCTTAGAAAACTTAAAGGCCTGACCTTTTAATTGGACATTTGACAAACATATTTTGCGGATGTATTGTGCGGTTGCAAATTTATTAAGTGGCTGACTGCTCCATGAGCTGCAAACCCCTGCCTTTTTGAAATCTTTAATAAGTGGGTTTTTAAAACAAGCATTTTCGAACATAATAGTTATTAACCCATAGTACTTGACATACTTGTTTGTTTAATGTACAATACGCGACCTATAACTGGTTTCTGTCCAGTTCCCGATATTGATAAATGAAAAACATGCCCACAAATAAGCAAGTTTCAGGGGAAGCCCGTGCCTTCTTGGTTGGATTGATGCAAGAGGCTGGTTTGGATATATTACCTCCAGAAAACAGGGAGAAAATTTTTAGTGAACTGGCAGTTCGTTTGGATGCTAAGCTTACGTTGGCGGCTTTAGAATCTCTCCCGGATGAAGTGGTGGGGGAATTTAAATCGCTGCTTTCCCGAGACAAGACTCCTTTCCAAATTTCAGGTTTTTTAAATAAAAATATTCCCAATATTGGGGAAATCTATGCCAAGGCATTTGCCGATTTTAGGAAAGTGTATTTGGGGAGATAAGTATGTCAATTGACCAAGAAAGAGTTAAAAACCATATTATTCGAACAGCTATAGACGGGGAGACCCTTAAGGTTAGTGCTGTTCCGCACGTTGTTACAGAATCCGAGGAAAGCCGTAGGAAAAACAGGGATGTATTGGCAGACAGGGCAACTATTGCCGGTGCTGCCGAGCGAGGTTTTATGGGCCGTATGTGGTACGGATTGACGGAAACATACCAACGGTTGAGGCGCAGGGACGCACTCCAAAGATTCCATGATACCGGAGAAGATGTTCAACTTGGCTCTGTCGCTTTTGAGCAGGCAAAAGACAGGGTTAGGGAAATGGTTAACCAAGAGAGGGACTAAATCACTGCAACGGCAATTTCCACAAATATCAATTACGACATTGAGGAAGAAGACGACACAATGGTTTTGGATGAAGAAACTGCTGGTTCTGAGATGCAGGAGGAAATTGTAGTTTGGGCAAGGACAATAGTTACGGAATATGCAGGCGGAGAAATGGGCCGGGATACAATGCGGGAACTTTCTGAAAATCTTTCCTGCGAGTTGCGTGAGGAATTGCCAGAGTTGTTTTCTGAAACGACGATCGGTTCCGATTTAGTTTTTATTGCCGAGGCTGCAAGGGATGCATGTATAGCTAACCAAGATAGGATTAAGGCGATAGATTTGGACTTGCAGATTTGTTTTGGGCGTGTTGAAGCAGGTATGGCTACTGAAGAAAAACGGGAGTTGGCTGACAGGGTAGTTGATTGGGCACAAGGCAGTAGAGTTAGAGCAGTTCTGGTTAATCCGTTGACAGTTGGAGCTTCAGCAAGTGCGCTTGCCGTAGGGGCAAAAGCGCCTTTTAAGTCAATACCGGTTATTGGTGGAATAGCAGGAGGAGCTTTTGCTGCCGTCAGGCGTTGGTCAAAGGAAAACAAGGACAGGGATTTAAGAATAAGGGAAGAGGAGATTGGTCATGAAATTCCAGGTACTTCAAGACATGCAGGAGTTGAAAGAGTTTTATCGGGAATAGTTGGCCAGACGGATTTTCGGGAAGTTTCTTACCAGCCCAGATCTGCAATGGAGATGACGGAAGAGTTTGACCAGATGGCAGGTGCGGATGCAGCTGAAAAACAGACACAAGCATGGCGCGATAATGCTATTGAGTCACTTGCCCAGGCCAGCGTGAGGCTTGGCTTGTCTGAGGAGTTTGGAGTTGGTCTAATTCAATACGGTCAAAGGCGGGGTGAGGGTGGCAGGACGGAAATAACTGGTATAGCAACTATTAATCAAGACCGGCTGGCTATGATTTTAGCTGCACAGGATGTGCAGAGACAATTGGAAGACCAAATTGGTGACAACGAGTTTAGTAATAGATTTTTGACTGACGCGGAAAGAATTGGACGTCAGCTTGATGAAGAGTACAACGAAGCAAATTCAAGGTTTTCCAGAAGCAGGCTCATGATGAGTTTAAGATCGGGAGCTTTTGGATTCGGGGTTGGAGTGCTGGGCGGTATAGGGATTCATGAAGCAGGGGAAGGAATCGAGCATGTTTCTAGGAAAGTTGCAGATATGTTTCATCAAGCACATGAGCAAACGACCGTTATTGACAGGAAAGATGTTCCTTTAGGTCAAGGTAATGTTGTGAATACCGACAGTACTTACGTTGGGCATCAAGGTTTGCAGGTTGATGTGGCTACCAATGTTAATGCACACTTTGATTCTACTAAACATACGTTGGTGATTGACACACCCGTGAATGGCGCTGACCCGGCTAAGCATTTTGAAGTTGTTTACCAACCCGGTATGACTCCTGATCAAGTTCATGAATCTCTAGTTAAAGCAGGTTTGGAAGGTAAGCTCGAGATTTTGAAATCTCATCTTGATGTTCCGACTCATTCCAGTACTGAGGATATATTAAAGCCGGATTATTTAGCGCAGCACCACTTGGTTGATGTCACAAACAACCCCCATGGTATTGATTTTGGTCATGCCCAGTTTTTGGGTGACAGGCATGAATACAACGAATTGACGCTTTATCAGCACGATGCCACTCACTGGTCTATGGGACCACACGGTTTGGATGGATCTGCAATTAAACCGTTTGTTTATAAGGATGAACCTTCTTGGGCAGACCCGAACATAGTTGCCAATGCGCCGGTCAACCCGGATTCACTTGTTGCGTTTTACCAAATTACCGATGCCCATGGTCAGTTGCACACTATCTTGGCGCCTCAAACTGGCGGGCACTTTACTTTGCCGCAGGAATTTGTGGATCCGGTCAGCGGTAAAGTTGACGGGGTTTCGATAATTGGTTACGGCATGGTTAAAGACGCACACGGAAACTTAATTGCAGGAGACCAAGTACTTAGCCATCCCGAGCTTATGAATGGCGCGACATTGCATTCTATGGCGTCAGTACCTTTGGAGCAAAAAGGACATATGGTTCCCGGTAGCCATGTAGACTTTTCAACGATCAGGCTTTCGGATTTGAAAGCCCATGAGGATGTTCCACATGTAGTCATCAAAGAGGTCCCAAATAAGTTTGTTTTTGATATTCCGCCAATTGCGACCCCTTTTGCGCCAAGACTTTTCCCGGAGATTATTGAACCAAGCAAGGTCGATGGCCGTGATTTTGGTCCGGGTTATATGTTTTACGGTTATGAAGGAATTGGCAGGGAGAACAGCGAATTTTACAGGAATAGGCTTTCTCCTACGCTGACATCAAATCCTGATGCCCGACTAGATGCTAAGACGGAAGTTCTCGGCTACATGGATCGCCAGGATCCCGGATACCGGGCGCAGCTTGAAGGTTGTCTATCCCAAGAGGGAATGCAGGAACCAATGGCAGAGGGCACAGAATTGGTTATTTGTATTCCCGTTTATGATCTAGGGGAAGGCAAGGTCGTGCGCAACGCTTTGGAGCAGTACCATATGCAAATAGATAAGAGCAGCAATCGCGATGCCATTGACTGTGAAAAGATTGAAATAATTCTGTTTTTGAATCATCCAAAGACCGAAAGAGAAAAGCTTGATGCAAGGCTTGGGCAGAATTATACGGATGGGGGTTTGGAAAGGGTTGAATCGGGTGCTGTCGAATCGTGGGATACAGAAGAGGTTATAAGAAAGTTTCAAGAAGAACACCCAGAACTTAAGATAAGAATTATGAAAGAGGAGTTTGAAGCCAGGCCAAAGTGGGGATCAATAATAAAGCCACTTTACGATGTGGCTATGACGAGATCCATA
>CAYTEJ010000007.1:5113-11440 GCA_964436835.1 uncultured Gammaproteobacteria bacterium
GTGACGGGGGGATTGATACGAGTGTAATCGATGGTGTAGATGTGTCGCCATCGTATGTTAGGACACTGCTTGATAAAAAAGAGAGTGCTGCCGGAACCGTAGATGGTTTTGTCGGGAAAATAGATATGCCAAATCATGGTTATGAGAAGTACCCCGGATTTTTGATGGCAGAAAGACTGTATCAATTTTTAGATGCACAAAATAGAAGGAAGAGAGGAGATGTCATTACACAAGGGAGAAATACGGCTCTTTTTGCATCGACGCTTGCGGCAATTGGCGGTCCAAACGTCAATACAGATGCCGGTGCAGATACGGAGTTGGGTGTGATGATTAATAAAGCCAGAGGCGGTAAAGGCGGGAGAATTGAGTATCTGAACTCTGCATGGCTTGAGACTGATCCAAGAAGAGAAGTAGATGAATGGCTTAAAGGGGTTCCACTTGCTTATGCATGGGATAGTTGGGGCAGTATGGAGAAATATGGACGCGATTGGAAGTCGAGGTTTTTAGAATCATCTCGAGGGAAGAAAGGCGATGTTAGCGCTGATGTATTTGAGCGTGAGATTTATTTTGAGCTCGAAAGATGGGGACTTTCACCAGATTCTAAGGAGATAAAGAAAGCTTTAGGCTGGTTAGGTTTTAAAGCGGGTGATTATCACGTGGGTACAAAAACGGTTGTTCATCCGCGTGGTGGGGAACAAGAAGTTGCAACTATAGTAATTGACAGCTTTGAAAACGCAATGGCTAAGCTAACAAGATTCCGCGACGAAAAAAGGTGGGAAAAAACTAAAAGAAAGATGAGTTTGCATCTTGTGACCAAGAAAAAAACAGATAAAGCTGTGGACGACGAACACAGTGACGAAGAAAGAAAGGAAAAGTTTAACAGATGGATGGACATCTATTTATCGGAGAATGCCAAGGAATTGGATGATGCTGCAAGAAGTGAGGGCAGGACTGATAGGTACAAGGTCAAAGGTAGGATTAAAGGTGACAGGCTGGCTGCGTTGCCAATGGCTATGCGTGGTATTGCCGGAAGAAAGTACACCAGAGCTGAGTTTGACAAAATGATGGAAGGTACTGTCGTTGAAATGTTGCCAGACCGCAGGATTTTTGGAAAGTCTCGGGGGGAGATTGAAGATGCTGCAAGGGATGCTGCAATAAAAAGTTCTGCCGACCTGGAAAAGATGTCACTTTATGCATGGATATTTATGTTTGAACAGGCTAAAAAGTTTGGTATAGAAAGTGATGATTTGGAAGAATTTGAAGGTGTTGACCTTTTCAAATTATTGCCGAAAGATCCAATTAAAAGGGTAAGATTTTATAGCAAAAAGCTCACGAAACATTCGGCTTTGCAAGCACTTTCTGAGATGAGTAGAGCAGGTGAGTCAAGGGGCAAAGTTGCAAGTGCTATGGAGAAAGTTGTAAAATTCGTCCCTAGCAAAAGAGGAAGGGTGGCTGGATCAAGCTAAAGCTTGACAAGGAGTATTAATATGGACGTTGTGAAAAATTCGAATCAAGGAAAAGATATTTTGTCAATTGTTAAATTTGGCTGGAAGGCAGGAGCAACCTTAATTGTTGCTTTGTCCGTTTTTGGTGCGGTTGTATTTTTGCACTCAGCAAATGCTAATGCATGGGATGACAACCAATCACCGACGCCGACTCCGACCCCAACACCGAGTTCTACACCAACGCCATCACCGACGCCATCACCGACGCCGACTCCGACCCCAAGTCCTGAAGTTCAAAATGCGCCATCTTTTCCTAAATGTTCAGACCAGACAGGTTTTGGGGACAAAGCACACTACACGAGCGGGTTACATCAAATAGTCGGAAATGGACTTTTAGAAGGTCAAGATGATGTTTACACACTTTCCAACGGCAACTTTTTGCAATGTTATGTACCACCAGCGAAAGATGTTTGTATTCAAACAAATTGGTGGAGAACGGATCAGGTACTCGCCGGTTGGTACAGCGTAAATGGTTCGCAGTGGAACTTAGGGAATTTTCATTATCTTGCCAAGAACCTTAACTACAATTGTCAGCCTACACCCACACCGAGTCCTACACCTACACCAACCCCTACACCGGGAACCGGCGGAACAAATACAAACAACAATAGCCAGAACCAAAGCCAAACTCAGAACAATGACCAGACGGTTAATGTAACAGTTAACCAAACAACTACCGTTACCGGTCAAGTTGAAGGGACGAAATCGGCAACAATTACCAAGTCGCCGGAAACAGGAGTTTCTGTTTTGGGAATGACTACGATGTTTGGCCTTTTACCATTCGGGCTGTTTTTAGCAAGGTATGGCAGGGGTAGAAAACTTGTGAGTGAGCAGATTAATTTGGCTTCTTTGGGTCAGGCTTTAGTGAGTTTGAGATCCAAAAGGGCAAAAAGAGCGTAAAGGTTAGCCTTCCCCTCCTTCGCCATGGCTTCGGAGGGTGAGGAGGCACAATTGACCGTATGCATAGAGGCATACGGCCTCTTAATAGGGACGCATGTTGGGCAGGCATGCGCCCCTTTTAGGGGGAACTTGACTAATTTTCCCGGTTGATACTAAAGTAAGTTAAAGTGGTCGAATTCTTAAATCATCTACTTGAGCTTCCTTTCTGGTCTAAGCTTGCGGACCTGCATGGTCTACTGGCAATGCTTTCGCTGATTTTGTTTGGCGCCTCACTTGTCTTGTACTTTATGGCAGATAAGGCGGAAGCCGCTTTCAAGCTTTTAAAGAAGACAGTTGCTATGCTTTTTATTGATTTGCTGCTCTTGGATATAGCCGGACTTCTGGTTTACATACCTTATCGGGCACCTGGGGGCCCAAGAAGTATTTTGAAAGGATCAGAAGCTACAGATTGGTTGCATTCGGTGGTGTTTGAGCATAAGGAGTTTTTGGCATTTGCCCCGATGATTTTAGTATTTGCTGCTTTTATGGTTCTTATGTCCTTGAATGGCCAGACATTTAAGGATAAATCCAATAAAGATTTAAAGCATGCGGTTATTGGGGCACTTGTAATTTCCCTTATTTTTGTTTTAGTGGTGGCAGCTGAGGCAGTTTTGGTTACTAAGGCGGCACCAATTTAACATGCAAGAAACTAGGTTAACGAAAGCATATAGCGCGTTGTTTGCGGCTGCGGTTTCCCTGACAACCTTTTGGTTGTTGAATATCATCAAGGAGAGTAATGGTGGTTTTAAATCTTTTCTGAACTTTTATCCGCCAATTGGTCCTCTTTTGGGGCTATTCCTATTTTCTATATTGGGATTTTGGATTGCATATTTTCTGGCATGGTTGCTGAAGATAAAAAGCCAAAAATTATTATTGGTGTTTTTTATCGGTTCGGCAATACTATTTTTTGTGATGGTGTTCCCACCGATTTTTGGGCCGGTTGTAGGTTTATTAAAAGGGGAGTAGTTTTTGTTTAATTGACAAATAAATCTTTTGCGGATAGAATACTCTTGGCTCCAACAGTAAGTTCCCAGAACTTGTGAAAGCGAAATTTTTTCTAAACCAGTAATTATATTTATGCCAACTAAGGTCTCTGTTAATGTTAAAAGTAAGGATGACGCGCCTGCCGACGGTGAGGTGAAGAACGTGGAAGAAATAACCAGCCCTGTTATTGATTTAAGGTCGAAGCCGCAAGAAGGTGCCGGTGACGCTCCCGTGGAAGAAGAAAGAAGGAGCGGTGGTAGGTATTCCGGTTATGATGACAGAAATGGCAATGATGATTACCAAGGTGGCCGGGATGTACCGACACAGGAAGTCCACGGAATCTTGGACATTATGGGTGACGGTCATGGTTTTATGAGGCCTAAATTCAGGCCTTCGGATGAGGACGTTTACATCAGTGCTTCCCAGATTAGAAAGTTTATGCTCAGGCCCGGTGATGATGTTGTCGGGTTAGGAAGACCGCCAAAAGAGAGCGAAAGATACTTTGGACTTTTAAAGGTTGTAAGGGTGAACGGTGAAGATGCCGAGAAACAAGGGAAAAGGGTCAGGTTTGATCAACTGACACCAATATACCCCAACGAAAAGTTAAAGCTTGAAACGGGTAAAACACCCCTTTCGACAAGAATGATAGATATTATTGCCCCGATTGGTAAAGGCCAACGCGGAATGGTTGTTTCCCCACCTAAGGCAGGCAAAACAACAGTGTTAAAGGATATTGCACGCGGAATTTCCGAAAACTTCCCTAAGGTTCATTTAATGGCTGCCTTAATCGGTGAGCGTCCGGAAGAGGTCACTGATATTTCAAGGTCGGTTAAAGGAGAGGTTATGGCCTCCAACTTTGATGAGCCTGCGGAATACCAAACAAGGGTTGCCGAGATTGCGCTTGAAAGAGCAAAAAGGTTGGTTGAGCAGGGTATGGACGTTGTTATTCTTTTGGATTCGATTACAAGGCTTGCTAGAGCATACAATCTTTCGGTTCCACCTTCGGGCAGGACACTGACAGGTGGTTTTGATCCGGCCGCTTTGTATCCGCCAAAACGCTTTTTCGGGGCGGCAAGAAATTGTGAAGAAGGCGGATCACTGACTATTATCGGGACGGCTCTTATCGACACCGGTTCGAGGATGGACGATTTAATATATGAAGAGTTCAAGGGGACAGGGAACATGGAGCTTCATTTGGACCGTAAGCTTGCAGAGCGCAGGATTTACCCGTCTATTGATGTTGAGAGATCTTCTACCAGACAGGAACAACTTTTATTCTCGGAGACAGACTACAGTAAAATCGTGACGATGCGCAGGATGATTTCGGTGTTAAACCCTGACGAGCGTACGGAAATTTTGATTGACAGGCTCTCCAAGACTAGTTCTAACGCCGAGTTCTTAGAAGGACTGGCCAAAGATATTAAGTAGACTTTAGACTCCAGATTCTAGATTTCAGATTTTAGAGTTCTTTGATATTTCTTTACTAACATCTATAGTCTATTATCTAAAGTCTAAATTATCTGTTATGAATGTCAGGCCTTAAACTAGTGGCTAGGAAAACTTAATGGCCTGACCTTTATGTTGGGCTTTGAAATCGGGCCGTATTCTGGTAATATGTGATGTTGGAATAGCCAATAAACTTCCGAGGGCTAAGAACCTCGGTATTGTTCTTTAAGTTTACATGAGCGAGCAGAATACACCTATACTCGGAAGTATGTATTCGCTCTTGCATTCATCCGTGGACAGTAGTCCACGGTATTCTGCGAAGCAAATATAAATGGATCAACAACCCCTCCCAAAAGAGTTCCTTGCTTTTATCCACGACCTTTTCTTTTATATTACCCATAGGTTACACAAAACCGGTTTAAATTTTGAGAAGGTAAAGGATTTTATAGTTGATATATTGATGGTAAGACGGGGTGCAAACACCTCGCTTTTTGTGCATTTTTCGATTTTGGGTCTGGCGGCTGTTGTTCTTATTGGGGGAGGGGTGATTTCGCCTACCTCTGTAGTTTCGGGTTCGTATCCCGGTGTGGCTGTTAACCCGCTTGTTGCCAGTTCCACCGGTGAGGCGACGGCACAAGGAGTTATTTCTTCGACGATTACCCCTGTTACTATCATTTCCGACAAACCAAGGGACAAGACAGTTGATTATGAAGTTAAAAGCGGAGACACGATTGCTTCGGTTGCTCTTGAGTGGGGCGTTTCTCAGGAAACTGTGATGTGGGCAAATGACTTGACTGCTTCAAGCAGGCTGACAATTGGCCAAAAACTAAAAATATTGCCGGTTTCCGGAGTTTCCCATAAGGTAGTTGCCGGTGACACAATTTATTCTGTTGCCAAAAAATATCAGGCCAACTCGCAGGCAATTATTGATTTTCCCTTTAACGATGTTGGTGACGATTTCCAACTTAAGACTGGTGACACGTTGGTTGTTCCGGACGGGGCTCCGCCGGCGCAGGCTAAACCTGCACCAACGCAGTACTTGGCTTCCGGCCAACAAAATATTTCGGTGGAGGATCTGGGCAGTGCCCAGTTTGTCTGGCCGGCTTCAGGAGGAATTTCCCAGTTCTTTGCCTGGTATCATCCGGCTTTGGATATTTCAAATCTTGGCGGTGGGCCGATCCATGCTTCCGATGCCGGGACTGTTGTTGTTGCCGGATGGCCGGACGCTTCCGGATATGGGAACCGTGTGATTTTAGATCATGGAAATGGATATCGTACTTTGTACGCCCATATGTCGGCAATTTACGTTTCAGCGGGGCAAAGAGTTTTAAAAGGTGATGTGTTGGGGGCAATGGGTTCAACAGGAAGGTCAACAGGAACACATTTGCATTTTGAGATTATTAAAGACGGGGTACACCTTAACCCCTATAGCTTTTTAGGACACTAGGTTAGA
>CAYTEJ010000007.1:11540-12751 GCA_964436835.1 uncultured Gammaproteobacteria bacterium
TAGACTATAGATGTTAGATATTTTCTATCATCTAGAATCTATCATCTCGAATCTACTATACTTTCTACTAATGAAGAAGTATCTGCCTATTTTGTACGGGGCGCTTGCTTTTATACTGCCGCTTGGGCTTTACATTAAAACTTTATCACCAACATATATTCCTGTTGACAGTGCCGAATTTACCTTATGTATGCACTATTGGGGTATGTGCCATCCGCCAGGATTTCCGTTTTATTTGTTTTTGGGGAAAATATTTACAACCGTTTTCCCTTGGGGTCAGCTGATATATAAAACAAATTTGCTTTCGGCGTTGTACGCGGCCGGAACGATTTTTGTTTTATTTCTAACGCTTATTAGGGTGCGCGTTAGCCGCCCGGTGGCGCTTTTGATTTCATTAATGCTTGCTGTTTCCGCGGCCTTTTGGGAGTATTCGATTTCGGCCGATGTTTTTAGTTTTGCGACTTTTTTGGTTGCACTTTCTTTCCTTTTTGTTTTCTGGGGTAAACCGTTACCGGCGTTTTTGGCGCTTGGGTTTTCGGCTTCGCATTTTTATATAACGGTAATGCTGGTGCCGATTTTGGTTTGGTACTTTTGGGGATTTAAGCCCAAGTTTCGCGATTTAGCCATTGCCGGAATTGTTTTTGGAGCCGGATTCATCGGCCAGGTGATGATGTTTTTGAGGATGCAGCAAGACCCCGTTGTCAACTGGGGACATGCCAAGGGTATTGCCGGTTATTTGTATTATGTAAGGCGCCAGGAGTTTGGATCGATTTTCCTTATTAAAAATCCTGTTTTAACTTTTTCGTTAATAAAGTATTTCAAGCACATATATGTTTATCTACAAGAGCTTATTATCGGATTTGGGGTAATTTTGCCGATTTTGGTTCCTCTTGGTTTAGTAAAGGAAGGTCTTTGGAAGGACAAGAAGGTTATCTTTTTGGTTTCCAGCTGGCTCGTTTTTGTTCTGGTCCAATTGTTTTTGCTTTCGACAATTGACCCCTTAGGGGCAGATAACCCTTTCCAGATAAATAAGTTTTATCTGGTTTCATATATACCGATATTGATACTAATCGGGATAGCAACCCAGAAGTTTGTTGACTGGTTTTTTGACGGAGAGACAATGTATGTAAATTTGCTGCTCTCGGCAATAGTTGTTGTTTATCTTCTTTCCAGCTTTAAATCCCACAATCTTTCAAAGAACTATTTTTCTA
>CAYTEJ010000007.1:12761-19516 GCA_964436835.1 uncultured Gammaproteobacteria bacterium
ATTTTTCTAGAGATATGGTTATTGATGCGATGGACCAGCTGCCCCCCGGAAGCGTTGCAATAACTGTCAGCCATGTATTTTATTTTGGCGGCCTATACGAGCAGAAGGTGGACGGTAAATACGGTGATGTCACCCTCCTTTACTTTCCGAATGAATTTAACAGGGATAACGAAAGTTACCATCCGGAGCTTTTTTCGGGCAGGATTGACGAGGGTTTTGTTAACAAAGTCCGGGGAACAAACGAGATTGGCAATGCGGAGAATTACGTACTCTCTATGATTGCCAGAAATCCCGGCCGCGATATCTATATTCTGCAGGGGTCATTTGAAGAAGGGTTTTTTAAGTATCTGGATCCATATATTGTCCCTTACGGTTTATGGTGGAGAGTAGTTCGGAACCCAGGGGAGAAGCCTGATCTGGATAAACTCATGGGGCTATTGGAAGGGCTTCGCAATAGGGACGTTAAATACGACGATTTTGCTTTTAAGCAGCAGCAAATGGATACCATGCTTTATGCCGTTTCTTATAATTCTACGGGGATTGTTCTGGCAAGAAACGGTGAATACGGCAAGGCCTTGGATTTTTTAAATAAAGCCTACAATATCAAGCCGGATAATATCAATGTAAAAAACGAGATTGATTTGGTAGGGAAGGTAAAAGACCTTTCAGGCAGCGGGGAGAAACTAATAGGCAAGAGGGATGCAGACACCTTAAATGAGCTTGGAAACAGCCTGTTTTCGCTTGGAAATTATAATGATTGTGCTTCAGTTTATACTGAAGCCTTAAAGATAGATCAGAGAGCTGTTTTTTATAATAATCTGGCTTCCTGCTTGGCGGCTTCTGGTAATTTTGAAGAGGCTCGTACTAATTACCAGAAAGCACTTGGTATTGATCCGGACCTCAATTTGGCGAAGCAGGGCTTGGATAATCTAGATTCTAGATGATAGATTTTAGACTTTAGATTATAGATTGTTGATGGCGAATAATTTTGAAGATTTAATAGTTTGGCGAAAATCTCACGAGTTGGTTCTTGGTATTTACAAAGCTACAAAAGACTTTCCTTCTCATGAGAAATACAGGTTAACGGATCAAGTTTGCAGATCAGCATCCTCTGTTGCTGCAAACATTGTTGAGGGTAACAGCAGGAAGCATCCAAAGGAGTTTTTACAATTTATAAACACGGCATATGCATCTTTGGAAGAAACAAAATATCATTTACTTTTGGCGCGGGATTTAGGTTATCTTAAATCTAAAGATTATGAAAGGCTTATTGATAAAGCAACAGAAATAAATAAGATGTTAAACTCTCTTAGAAAATATTTAACTAGATAGTTTTTTCAAATCCATTATCTATAGTCTATAATCTATAATCTAACATATGATTGATTTTGCCCTTCGACCCATTCAGGAGCCTCAGGGCAAACAAGCTCAGGGTAAACAAAAATTGAGAAATATATGATTGACTACGCAAAGATAACTGCCAAAGCAGGTGATGGGGGAAACGGATCGGGTTCTTTCATGCACATTAAAGGCAAAAGAAGAGGCAAAGCAGATGGGGGAAACGGTGGCCGTGGCGGAAGTGTTTACCTAGAGGCTACGAACGACCTGAACACGCTTGAGCCGTTTAGATATGTAAAGGAATACAAGGCTGGGAATGGGGGAAACGGGCTTTCTAAGAAGTGTAAAGGGGCTGAGGGCAGCGATTATACTGTGCGCGTGCCTGTCGGGACGGTAGCCAAGATTTTAGATGATAGATCTAAGATTATGGACGACAATAATACATCTAAGATCCAGAATCTAGAATCTAAAGTCTATGATCTCGTTTATGGCGGTGACAAGATCCTTGTGGCGCGCGGCGGGGAAGGCGGCCGGGGCAATTGTCACATGAAGGACGAATACGGTAGGAGGCCATTTAAAGGAGAAACAGGTGAACAGGGAGAGGCTTGTGGATTGGTGCTTGAACTTAAACTGATTGCCCAAGTCGGGCTTATTGGTTTGCCAAACGCGGGGAAATCTACACTCCTGGCTAAGCTAACTTCGGCAAAGCCTAAAATTGCCGATTACCCGTTTACGACTATGGAGCCGAATTTGGGAGTAATGAATGGTTCATGGTTCATGGTTCGTAGTTCATCGAGGGGTAGGAAAGGTGAAGATGAAGCTTCTATGAACAATGAACTGAGAACTATGAACAAACCAGCTTCGCTGGTTATTGCGGATATTCCGGGTTTGATTGAGGGTGCCAGCCAGGGCAAGGGACTGGGAGATTTATTTTTGAGGCATATAGAAAGAACCAAGGTTTTGGTTCATTTAATTGATGTTTCCGGCGGTGGAGACGTCCTTGCCAATTATCAGGTTGTTAGGCGGGAACTTTCTGATTATTCTAAGGAGCTTGCTAAAAAAAAGGAGATTATTGTTGTTTCCAAAATTGATTTGGTTGATGCTGGGGTTATCGACAGGATAAAAAGCGCGTTTAGTGCCAAAAGAAAAAAGGTTTATTTGATTTCGGCTGCGACTGGTGAAGGCGTTGATGAGTTAGTAAAAGCAATCTCGAAAAAACTCTAAGACTAGGTTAAGGTCAGGCCTTTAAGTTTTCCAAGGCTTCAGACTGAAGGTCTTTCTGCCTGAAGGCCTGACCTTAGATTGGACGGTCTGACTTTTACCACGTAGTTATATCTATCATCTATTGTCTAAAATCTAAATTTAGAAGCTTGGCCTTTGGGTTGGTGAGGCGCTTGGTGAAGGGGAAGCCGATGGGCTAGGTGAAGCGGATGGTGATGGGCTTGCGGTGGGTTGACCCTGCTGCTGCTGTTTTGCTGCTTGATCCTGCAAGTCCCTTAACTGTTTGTTGTAGTCGTCGAGTTTTTTGTTGATGTCCTCGAGTGCCGGATCATCTGCCGGCAGGTATTGTTTCGCAAGGGAGAGTTCACTGACGATGGCTGGGACGCTGCCTTTTTTGTCAATTAATACATTAGCTAGGTTGTAGTGGGCCGGGCCGTAATCGCCTTTTGTGATGATAGCGTCTTCAAACTTTCTTTGCGCAAGATCGGCATTCCCAAGCCTTTGGTAAAGGACGCCGAGTCTGTTGTGTAAAATCGGGTTTTGGGGGTCCAGAGAAACAGCTTGGGCAAGAGTGTTTGTTGCGTGGACGTCTGCGCCCTGGATGGCACCGATTAAGGCCTGATAGACGGCGGCCAGAGTTTCCCAGTTGGCAACGTTGGCTGCTGAAATACCGGGAAGTTTCAAAGGCAGGATCTGGTAGCCGGATGCTGCCTTACCCTGGTCGATTGAGACTTGAGCCAGTTGTCCTAAGAGCTGTTTTTGGCTGTCGTTTAAATCTTTTTGTTGACTTAGGTTAATTGCCGCATTAAGGGTGGTTTGGGAAAAGGCGCGGTGATATGTGTCGATTGCCGGATTTGCCTGGATTGCGCTTTGCAGGAACTGGACGGTGCGGTTTCCGTTGTTGGACTGGGCGGCTAGTAGTGATTGTCGGTAATAGTATTCAGCCCGGTAGGCATTAACCTGGTAGGCAAGGGACACAAAGGAAAGGACAACAACAATAATTCCAAAGAGTGCCGGGAGGATTTGTGATTTGGCCCCTTTGGCGCCTGTTTCCGTTTTAAGAAGCGACTCACCGGCTCCTGGTGCGGCAATCGGAAACCAGGAAAACCTGTTCTTTAGGGCTGCCAGTTCCAGTGTTACTTCAAAGACGTAATCTTCGCTGGTTGCTTTGGCAAGTGTTCCAAGCATTGCCAGGACCAGAAAAAATGATGCGAAGGTGGCAAGCGATGAGACTGTGAAGAAGCTGGCGATGACATATCCAAGAATGGCTGCTGCAACCGGTAAATATACTAATGTGTGCTGGCTTTTGAAGATAAGGGACCAGACAAACCTTAGGATGACAACCAAGAGCAGAATATAGGCCAGAACCCCAAACACTCCGGTTGTGGCGATTACATCGGTGAAGTCTGAAGAAGATTTGTCGAAACGGACTGCCCAGCTTGGGGTACCGTTTATGGCGCGTGGTTTAAGCTGGGTGTAAACAAACTGGTAGGTGCCGGGACCCGTCCCAAAAAGCGGTTTTTTACCTATTGCCTGGGCTGCTATATCCCATGCGGCGCTGGCGGGTACAAGCTGTTCTTTGGGTGTGTCAATTTGTTGCTGTTCGGTAACGCCTTGGTCTTTGGCTATTATCCACTGATAGAGGGTACCCTGAGCAACTTGGGGTACAAAGCGGATGACCAGAAAGAGAATCACAAATACTGCCAAAATTGCGGCGTGACCCTGTTGGGTTTTGGTTAGTTTTACCCGAAGCGTACCAACTGTTAAGAAAACCAGGGCGACTGCAAGCCCGATATAGGCGGGGAGATCGTTTATTAATATAAAGGAGAAGGCAAGGATTAAGGTTGAAATTGTCGCGATAACCCTTATAATTTGATCTTTTTCGTAGATTGCCCAAGAGGCGGCGATTGGGATTACCAGTGCTTCCAAGAGCGCCAGACGGTTGATGATGCCAAGCGGGTTAAAGGATCTGATATGGGCAAAATCGAACGGCAGAAAGGCCCCAAAGTAGGAAGTTATGGCGATTAAGGCGCTGATTACTGTTGCGCCGACTAAAGTCCAAAGGACGGTGTTAACCTGCCTCTTTGTTTTTAGTGTTGAGACTGTTACGAAGTAAAATGCCGCAATTATAAATAATGGTATGAAGCTTGGCCAAATCCGGCCCTGGGCCCCAAAGAATGAGATGAATTGGTCAATGGAGGAGTAGGCGGCTATAAAGAAAACAGCAAGAAGTGCCAGTATCGGGATATCCAAAGGCGTTCTTGTAAAGACGACCCTTTTTTCAAAAATCATTTTAACCGACCAAATAATAAATGCCGCGATTGTAATTATTAGGAGGGCAGCAAGTTTGTTGAATTCAAAGAATTCGGAAGTTGTCGGCAAGAAAAAGAGGGGTGTAAGAAAAGCCGCTGCGACGACCAGCGAAAAGATTATGGATTGCGAAAGTTTTAAGAAATTCTCTTTCATACTTAATTTGTTTTTAGGTCTACTTATCATATAAAATGTTGCCGAGTTTTTTGTCAAGCACCAGTTTCTAACTCGCCATTTTTAGCTTTCAAGGCCTGCCCTTGAAACGCTGATGTGATAATTATATGGGACATGTAGTGTGCAGAGTTTGGGGTTTTAGCTTTCGTGAGGGAAGATTAGGTTTTGGATTTTGTCATAAAATTCATCCTGGGATTTTACGAACTCTTTATATGAAGACTTGGCGTCTTGGAGTTTTCCGTTTTTGGTCTTAAACATTTCCAGTATAAATTTTGTGTCGAGGAGGTCGTCTCCATTTTCTTCGAGGTATGCAGGGTAGCTGCTCCATTGGTATGAAGGAAGCCTGGTAACTATTTTTTTGGGATTAAGGTGGATGTATCTGGAAAGGTGCATGAGATATTCGTCTTTACCTACCATCTTTGTTTTAAAGCGCCCTTGGAATGGGTGGCCAACCAGACCATATTTTTTGTTGAAGTACATAGTGTAGGCGGTGTGAAGACGTTGGATGAATTGACTTGCAGGCTGCGGGCCGTTTTGTCTTATTAACAGGTGAATATGGTTAGGCATAAGGCAGTAGGCGAGTATCGATACGTTATGCTTGTCTTTGTATTCGCGCATCCTGTCGATATACCTTTTGAAGTCCTTGTCGTCCAGGAAAATGTTTTGCTTTCTGATGCCACGGTTAAATATATGGTAGAAGCCACCCTGGATGAAGTTTGATTGAGGAAAGCTGGAACTCATATCGTTATTCTAACATGCCATTTTTAGCTTTCAAGGCTTCAGACTGAAGGTCTCTCAGCCTGAAGGCCTGCCCTTGAATTAGCGATTAGCGACTAGCAATTAGCTATTAGTTTGTGTTAGGCAAGGTCAGGCAAAGCCTTAAGGCTTTTATTAATTTTTAATTCGAAATTCGAAATTTTTAGTCAATTACTTAATTTTTAATTAATTAAACATTGAAACATTAATTGTAAATTGTAAATTGTAAATTTCAAATTATGTTGTGGCCTGACCTTTTTATTCAAGTAGGGTTTAGAAAGAATCGAGGAGTTTAGGCTATTCGATGGTGACCCTGTTCATGACGTCACCGGGCTGGAGCTGGTCAACAACATCCATGCCTTCGGTTACATATCCGAAGATATCATATGTCCTTGCGTGGTTTGGTACGTTGGCCGTCATAATAAAAAACTGACTGCCGTTGGTGTTGGGGCCCGCGTTGGACATGGCAACAACGCCCCTTTCGTAATTGGCAATAAGCGGCTCATCCATATAGGTATATCCGGGCCCTCCAGTGCCGTTTCCTTTGGGGTCTCCGCCTTCTATTGTGGTTTCTGTCCTTTTATGGAAGGTTAGGCCGTTATAGAACCCTTTTTCGGTCAGGTAAATAAAGTTAGAGCCGGAAAAAGGCGCTTCTTCCAGTAACGTGAAGACGATATCACCTTTTGCAGTTGAAATCCTAACTTGTTTGCCTTTTATTTGGCTTTTTTCAAGAACAGGAAAGGGGAATTCGGATTGTGGTTGCTGGTTGCCGGTTTGGGATTGTTTTTGAGTTGTTGAGGTTGTGCCGGATAGGTTCTTGGGGGTGGGCGAGGGATTTAAAATGTTTTGGCCCGGCTTTGATTTTAGGGAGAAGAAAAGGATTAGGCCAAAAATAGAAATAAGGCCGACTATTATGATTGCAAGGTTTCGCATGCAGGCCTTAGTTTAAGAAAATG
>CAYTEJ010000008.1:0-2102 GCA_964436835.1 uncultured Gammaproteobacteria bacterium
CGAGGTCTCGTAAAAGAAAGATACGATTACGCAAAAAGAACGTTCATCGAAGACGACCCTTACCTGCGCAAAAAACATATCGAAAAGAAATTTTTTGTTTCTCCTGCCATAATCGGCAAATCCATCTACTTAATAGACGATACGGCTGTTCGCCTTAATACATTTAGAATCTTAGTTGAGCATTTACAAAATATAGGAGTGCGCGAAATTCATTGCCGCTTTTTGGCTCCAAAATTCTTAAATCCATGCTTCTTGGGGGTAAACATTGGCTCCCGCGACGAGCTTGGCGCTGTCAGAAAAGCAAAAGACGGTTCTTATTCTCTTAAAACCGAAGAAGAAATCCGAAGTGAGTTAAAAGTAGCCTCACTGCACTATTTGTCACTAGAGGGCTTGGCATCGTCGCTTAGAATGTCAAAAGCACAAATGGAAAGCTCCCATTGTACAGGTTGCCTTGATTACAATAACCCCTTCGATATGCGTCCATATGACAGTGAATACCAAAAAGTTAAATATCTTAAATTTTCACAAAAAATAAAACAGCAAAAACCATCAAAAAGTGCTAATATTGCACAAGCAATATGAAACTGGAAAAAGAAGTACTTGCACTCATTGCCGCCATTGTCGCAACATTTATACTTGTTGCGTTTATAATATTTCAAATTACCCTCTAAGTAGTTTTCCCTAAAGCCAAGCGTATCTTTATTGGGTCTTGACAACCTCTTATAAATGGTGAAAAATGGTTATAGATGGTGATTATTGGTGAAAACCAGTTTCACCTAAACTCCTGAAAGCTAAAGCTGCCCGGGGGTTTAATGTCCGCACTAGCGGAGAGGTTGTAAGGGTAAATGTTTCTGGGCAGCTACATACCTTCATTCGATAAGCATTCAAGAAGGATTGCTTTACCAAAAAAAATACGTGACTATCTTGCGACAAGTGAAGTTATTCTGTCTTTCGGCTTCGAAAAATGCCTATTTGGCTTTGATACAAAGTCGTGGGAAGAAGAATCGAAAAAGCAGTTGGCTTTGCCACTTACCGAAAGACATCCACGCGATATACGCCGTTTCGTTTTCGCCAATGCAACCATTATCCAGCTCGATGATCAAGGCAGGTTTGTTATTCCTGGTAATTATCTGGAATACGCGCAAATTACAAAGCCAGTAGTTGTAGGCGCCGGCGATCATTTTGAAATTTGGGACGAAACTAATTGGCAAAAGGAACTAAAAAGGCTTGAAAAGGGGAGCGAAGGGTGAGGAAGTTTCACGAGAGCGTACTTTTAAAAGAGGTTATAGATTGGTTGGACGTTAAAAGCGGTAGCTTTTACATCGATGCAACTGCAGGCGGCGGGGGACACTCGGAAGCGATTCTCGCAAGAGGTGGGAAAGTTTTGGCTCTAGACCGCGATCCGCAGGCAATTGAATATCTTAAAAAAAGGGCACTCGGGAATTTAATTTTAGTAAACGATAATTTTTCGCACATTAACAGCATAGCGGTAAAGTTTGGGTTCCAGAAGGTTTCCGGGGTAATTTTTGACCTTGGTGTTTCGTCACACCAGTTTGAAACGTCCCAAAGGGGTTTTAGTTTTCAAAATGAAGGGCCACTGGACATGCGTATGGATCCCAATTTAAACGTTAAGGCATTTGACCTTATTAATTATTTTGACAAAAGGAGGCTTTATGAAATTTTTAAAGGTTTTGGTGAGGAAAAGCTTAGTCGGCCAATTGCTGACGCTATTTATAGCGCCCGTCAAATAAAAAAGATTGAAACGACTACAGAGCTTTCCGAAATTGTTAGAGAGGTGTATCGAAAATACCGTGTAAAGTCAAAATTGCATCCTGCAACAAAGACTTTTCAGGCACTAAGAATAGTAGTAAATAGTGAACTACTCAATTTAGAAGAAGCTTTACCGCAGACTGTTGAATTACTAGAGAAAGGAGGCCGGTTGGCAGTAATAAGTTTTCATTCGCTTGAAGATGGAATAGTCAAACGATTCTTCAAGCAAGCTGCCCGCTTGAAAACTTTAACAAAAACCCCAATCGGCCCGGGGGCCGGGGAAATTCAAAAAAACCCACGGTCCCGCAGTGCAAAGCTCCGCGTAGCGGAGA
>CAYTEJ010000008.1:2112-11713 GCA_964436835.1 uncultured Gammaproteobacteria bacterium
AAATTAATTTAAAGTTTATCCGGCTTGGCCGGCAAACTTTAACCCCTAGAGGAAGGGGAATGTTAAGGGGAAACCTTGGTTGCTCCTTAAAGTCACAAGGTATGCTGCCCGTATCTGATTTTAGAGTAGTTAAAAAAGAACAAAACTATAACTTTATAGGTAGAGTAAGAGTACGCCTTCTTGTCGCACTCACAGTTCTAATCGTTGGGTTATTTTTCACACAACTGGTTTTTGCCAACAGCCTTGCAACTGATGGCCAAAAACTGGCACAAATCCAAAGCCAGATTAAAAGCCTCCAGGCACAGAATATGACTTTAAAAGTTCAAATTGCCCAAGCATCCTCCTTCCAAACACTTTCCAAAAAGGCCAATGAGTTGGGCTTTGTAAGCCCGCAAAAGCTGATCGTTCTCAAATAAACACAGACTGCGCTTCCAGGGTTGAATTTTTGCTAAACTATTATACGAGTGGACAGAGTCAAAGCTTTTCAATTTATCACCTACGCCGCCGCCGCAATCATAATTGCCAGGCTCTTCTATTGGCAATTTTTGGCAAACGTTACAACTAATAGTGACGCTTTTGCCCAAGAAAGCAAAATTCCGGCCTCACGCGGAGAGATTTATGCATCGGACGGTTTTCCGCTTGTCACAAACCAAGAAGCATTTCTGCTTTTTGGCCAGCCCAATGAGCTTAGAAGCGACTCCAAAACTGTCGCCCAAAAGCTTGCACCTTTTTTAATTTCGGAAAAATATTCAACTTCCTCGGCCATGCTCAGCGAGGACGAACAAAAACAAAAAGATGAGGAAATCAAAAATGAAGAGCAGTCTCTATCGCAAAAGCTTTCGGACAAAAAACTTTTTTGGGTACAACTGGCCAGGAAAATACCCATGGATATCAAGGCGAAAATAGACAGTCTTTCAATAAAAGGACTCGATTTTGAGCGGGATACTAAAAGGTTTTATCCGGAAGCCTCCATGGGGGCTCAGCTTTTAGGTTTTGTTGGCTCCGATAAGTTCGGCGATGATACCGGTTACTTTGGCCTGGAAGGTTATTACGACAGCAAGCTCAGAGGCCAGGACGGAAGGCTTGGGGAGGAAAAAGACCCATTCGGTTTTCCAATTTTAGTTGGCAGTTACAGCTCTATTGCTCCCAAAGAAGGTGATTCTCTTTACCTCACTATTGACAGGACTATCCAATATATTGTTGAGAAAAGGTTAAGTGAAGATGTCAAAAAGTACGGTGCAAAAGACGGCAGTGTTATTATCGCCGATCCCAAAACCGGCAACATCCTGGCAATGGCCACTTACCCAAACTATAACCCGGCCTTGTTTTCGGAATATACAGAATCCGAATTCAAAAACCCTGCTGTTTCCGATGCCTACGAGCCTGGAAGTACGTTTAAACTAATTGCTATGTCGGCAGCACTTGATTTATCGCTAGTTGACCCAAACACCCGTTGTGATGTCTGCAGCGGCCCCAGACAAATCGGCGATTATCAAATCGAAACCTGGAATAAACAGTATCATCCAAACGCTACAATAGCGGAAGTTATCAGGTACTCGGACAATATAGGAATGACGTTTGTTGCAGACAAACTTGGTGTCGACAGGTTCTACGACTACATTAAAAAGTTTGGATTTGGCAGCAAAACGGGAATAGATTTGCAAGGGGAAATACCTGGCTTAGTCAGACAAAAAGAAGAATGGAGGCCAATAGATCTTGCGACAGCCTCATTCGGTCAGGGGATTGCGGTCACACCGATTCAAATGGTTCAGGCAGTGCAGGCTATAGCAGGCGGCGGAAAACTTATAAGCCCAAAAATTGTTGACAAGATAGTCGAGAACGGAAGAGAGATAAAAGTTCAGCCTCAGACAGAAAAGCAAGTAATCTCGCAAAAAACCGCCGCGCTGATGACGGAAATGATGGTCAATGCCGTGGCAAAAGGGGAGGCTCAGGCTTTTGCGCCGAAAGGTTACAGTATTGCAGGCAAAACCGGGACTGCCCAAATACCCGTTGCCGGCCACTATGACCCGACTAAAACAATTGCAAGTTTTGTGGGATTTGCTCCGGCTGATAATCCCAGGTTTGCTATGCTGGTCAGGTTTACCGAACCTACCTCCTCGATCTTTGGTGCAGAAACTGCCGCACCGACATTTTTCCAAATTGCCAAAGATATATTCAATTACCTCGCAATCTCGCCAAATGCAAACTGAAGTGTTAATATATACTCATGGACTCGTTCGTCCGCGATTTTCTTCTTAATTTCGACAAGAACCAGCCGATTACCGGATCAATAATTTTAATAGCACTCATCATCTGGTCATTTGTATGGAAGGGTTTTGCCCTCTGGAATTCTGCGAAAAACGAAGAAAAATACTGGTTTGTTGCAGTTTTAATTTTAAATACTGTCGGTATTTTGGAAATTGTCTACTTGTTTGTTTTTTCCAAAAAAAAGTGGAACATAAATAAAGTGAAAAAGTTTATAGCAAGTTACATTTAAGCCATATTTGGCGCTTGATGTTATTGTCTGCCAAATATTCGCTGTGTTTGTTTATGCCTTTCCAGAGCCACATTTTGATACTTTTTGACCTATTTGCGCGTCAGATTTAAAAGATTTTTTTCCTGCCTCGGCTTATCCCCTTTTTGCGGTTGCCTGGTCCCTAATTCTTACAATTTGTGCAGCCCTAGATCTCAATTGGGAAGCAATCAATTGATCACGCTCGATTACTCCAATTTCTTTGGTGGGTTTTCTAAAGAAAATTCTTTTTACGCCATCTGCTGCGCTAGCTAACTCCCGGGATATTAATCCAACTGTTTCTTCCGCATTGGCACTTCCAGTTTTTTCTTCTAGTGAGGCGATCATATTTTCCAAAATTTCCAACTCCAGCCGTTTTTCATACCGGAAAATTTCTGCAAAGCTGATTCTATCAGGATGACCTTTTGTTAACTTTCCGACAGCTTGCCTATCATCTGCCGCTAACCTTCCGACAAGATAACGTACAAGTAGCTGCGTCTCTTCATAGCCCAGTTCCCCTATGGCCATTTTAATTGTCTCATCAGTTAGTATCGAAATGGCAAAAGCTCCATACCCCCTCTGATCCCAAAAAGCCTTTGCATTTTCAGATAAGTGATCAAGCCTAAAAGGAATTGGACTCGAGTCGGGATTTCTAGGTAGAGCACGCCTCCCAAGACCCTTCACCCGTTTTTCGCCCCTGAAAGGGTTCAACTCTTTAAACATGGACAGCATTTTAAACTGTTCCAGCTTCAAAATCAAGCCTATAGAGTTTGATTTTTGGGTTTGAAAATGGTAGTATTAACTCTCCTTAGCCATCCTGCCTGTTTTTTTCGGATTGTGCGGATTACAGATCACAAAAAGTATAATTAAATAGATGTTGCAGAAATTCAAAAACATTTACCACTGGGGCCAGGCATTTCTGGCAGCTTTATATTTCAACTTCCCCTCAAAAAGCCTAACTATCATTGGTGTCACCGGTACTGATGGCAAGACAACAACCGTGAACATGCTTTTTCACATACTCAAAACTTCGGGCTATAAAGTGTCCATGGTTTCCTCGGTCGGAGCCCAAATAGGCTCAAAACATCTTGATACGGGTTTTCATGTTACGACACCCAGCCCTTTTCATATTCAAAAACTATTAAGAAAAGCGGTAAATGGCGGAAGCCGGTATTTTATTCTCGAAGCAACCTCCCACGGTCTAGAGCAAAACCGTTTGGCCTTTGTAGGTTTTAACGTTGCCGTTATTACCAATATAACCACAGATCACATGGATTACCATAAAAATTGGCAAAACTACGCCTCCACCAAAGCTAAACTTTTTAAAAATGTCTCGTTTTCGGTTTTGAATATGGACGACGATTCTTATAGTTTTTTAAAAAATAGGACATCAGGCAAACAAGTCGGATACTCGATTTGGAAAAAAGCAGATTTTGACTTGGAAAAATTTCCTCTTAAGTCGAAATTCCTTGAAGAATATAACCTTTCAAATTCACTTGCGGCTGTCTCTGCAGCTTCAATTTTAGGTGTCCCCAAACGCAAAGTTATATCAGCAATACGGACGTTTTCTGGTATTCCCGGCAGGATGCAGGAAGTGGATGCGGGGCAGAAATTCAAGGCTATTGTCGACTTTGCACATACTCCAAATGCGCTAAAAAATGCCTTAACTGAACTCAAAAAGAAAAAACTGCCAAAATCAAAACTTATTATTGTGTTCGGAGCAGCCGGAGAGCGCGACAAAACAAAAAGGCCCTTAATGGGAGAAATAGCGGCAAGCCTTGCCGATATATCAATAATAACGGCAGAAGACCCGAGAAGAGAAAACCTCAACACAATTATCGGCCAAATATCTCAGGGGTTTCAAAAGCTCGGGAAAATAATTAATACCGATTATTACCAAATTCCCGACAGATCAAAGGCAATAAACTTTGCAATAAACATTGCAGAACCCGAAGACACTATTGCCTTTTTTGGAAAAGGCCACGAAAAAAGTATGTGCTTTGGTAAAAAAGAATATCCATGGGACGAGGTAAAAGAAGTGAAAAAAGCTTTAGAAAGGAAAATAAAACATGGAAAATAATTTTTCGGCGGTAGTTTTGGCAGCTGGCAAGGGCAAAAGAATGAAAGCAAGCCTTCCGAAGGTTCTGCATAAAATAGCAGGCAAGACCATGCTTGAACGAACAATAAATATACTCGAGAGTATAAATCCTACCCAGATGACAATAGTTGTCAATCCTGTGAACATTAATAGTATCCAAAGTGTCTTAAAAGAGAAATGTAGTTATGTAATCCAAAAAAATGCTCTTGGAACTGCAGATGCCGTAAAACTGGCTCTTGCTGATATATCAAAAGATACCCGAACCATAGGAGTGTTTTACGGAGACGACACTGCTTTGTACAAATCGGAAACAATTCGGGAGGTACTAAAATTGCATCTTAAAACAAATGCGAAAATTACTTTTGTCACAGTTATTAAAGAAGATCCAACCGGCCTAGGCAGAATAATTCGTTCAGGAAACAAGCTCAAAGCAATTGTGGAGGAAAAAGATGCAAAAGCAGACGAGCTTAAAGTAAACGAGGTCAACGACGGCATCTATTTTTTCCAAAAAGAATGGCTTACCAAAAACATCCAAAAACTAAAACCCTCAAAAGCAACGGGAGAGCTCTATCTTACAGATTTAATTGAACTCGCCCTAAAAAATGGCGAAAAAGTGGAAACGTATTGCCTTAAAGATGATGGGCAGTGGCACGGGATAAACAATATATATGAACTTGCACAGGCAAACCTTAAAGTTTCAAAAAACGTCCATTTTATGGGTATATCAGGGGCAGGGGCTGCGGCAGTTGCCGGAATTTCCAAAAGTTACGGGTACAATATTAGCGGCTGCGATCTTAATATAAAAAGTCCTTATAGCGAAAAACTAAGAATACCTATTAAAAAAGGGCACAGCCCAAGCCATTTAAAAGATATTGCCCTTCTTGTAGTTTCTCCTGCTGTGTTAATTTATGACAAAAATAATGTAGAAATAGAAGAAGCAAAAAAGCAGGGTATACCTGTTATAACTTGGCAAGAGTTCCAGGGCAAAATCTTGCAGAAAGAAAAGTTTGTTATAGCCGTTGCGGGAGCATATGGCAAATCAACAACAACAGCTATGATTTCCAAGATTTTAATAGACGCAGGTCTGGATCCCACCTGTGAAATAGGTGCAAATGTCCTGGAGTGGGGTAGCAATTTCAGGGTAGGTAAGTCCAAATATTACATCTGCGAAGCAGATGAGTATTTTAACAACTTCCTAAGCTACAATCCCGACATTTCGGTTATTTTAAATATAGTCTGGGAGCACCCCGATTTTTTCAAAACCGAAAGCGATTTGGTTAAGTCATACATAGAATATGCAAAAAAGACAAAGGCAAACGGTAAGTTAATAATCTCGCCCGACAAAAGCAAGACAGAATTTATAAAGAAAGTATCAAAAGAAATATGCCTAATTAATGTTGAGAAATTTAACACGGATGGCCTGATGCTTATAGGTGATTTCCGCAGGGAAAATGCCGATTTCGCACTGACTGTAGCAAAGGTTTTAAATCTCGAGATCGAAAAATCTATCACTTCTGTCAGATCGTGTAGTGGCCTTGCGAGAAGGCTGGAGCATAAGCAGACTATCAAAGGAGTACATTTCTATGACGATTATGCCGTCCAACCCTATACAATAATGGTAACTGCCAATGCCCTAAAAGATAAATTTAAAGATAAAAGACTTTTACTGGTTTTAGAACCCCATATGTATTCAAGGGTAAGCCGCTTTTTTGAGGATTTTGTGAATGAAATAAGAAACACTCGGGTAGATGCTATATATGTAACCGATATTTTCGCTGCAAGGGAAAAAAGTCAGGGTAATAACCTGTCAAAACAGCTTGCAGAAAGAATTGGGCAAAAGGTAACTTACACCGGAAGCATTGAAAAGACAGCAAGTCTTATTGCCAAACACCCGGGAAAATTCGACGTTGTTTGTTCAATGGGCGCGGGTGATGTATACAAATTGTATGATTTCGTAAAAAAATAAATGGATAAGTTTGAACAATTCAAAAATATAATAGGCCCACTGAGGGTTTTTGAAGACGAGGTTCTCTCGAAACACACCTACTTTAAAATCGGTGGGCCTGCGAGGTTATATTTTGAGGCGAAAACCGTCGAGGATTTTAAACTTGCGCTCGTGACAGCCAAAAAGCTTGATATTCCATATGTTGTTTTGGGGAGTGGAGCAAACGTCCTAGTTTCCGATAAAGGTTTTAACGGACTGGTATTAAAAAATAAGGTAGATGATGTAAAGCTTGTCGGAATCAAAGGGACTCTAACCAAGGAGGGGAAAAATGTTAATAGCGCCCTCATCTGTGCGCAGTCGGGCACGCTTATGAATCGCCTGGCAAGGTACAGCATAGATCAGGGGCTTGAAGGGCTGGAATTTCTTCTTTCAGTACCGGGTACTGTTGGCGGGGGTTTGAAAATTAACGCCCATTTTGAAGTTGAGAAGGGTCAGTTTATAGGAAATAAATTGGCAACGGCCACACTTTATGATCCCCAAACGGGTGAGACCCAGAAGGTTAACCAGGATTATTTTAATTTTTCATACGACTATTCTAAGCTTCAGGAAACCGGCGAAATTGTTATTGATGCAACATTCCGGCTGGACGTAACAGGCGACAAGGAAAAATTATGGCAGGTTGCCATGGAGAACGTTAAAAGGAGAAACGAAGAGCAGCCAATCGGAATTGCTTGTTCCGGTTGTATATTCCGAAACATTTCCCATGAAGACGCAAATAGACTGGCAACACCCAACCTTACGACTTCAACAGGCTACATTATCGAAAGCCTTGGCCTGAAAGGGACAAGAATAGGGGGCGCTGAAATTTCTACGCATCATTCAAATTTCATTTTAAATACGAACGGCGCTCTAGCAAGTGACGTGCTAGAATTAATTAAATTAATTAAAGAAAAAGCAAAAAACACCTACGGATTAAATTTAAAAGAAGAAATCTTTTACGTTGGGGATTTTTAAGTCACTATAGTCAATAGTCTAAAGTCGATAGACAATATTAAAATGGCAAAACTAGAAATAGAAGGCGCAAAAAAACTTTCCGGCACAATCCATGTTGCCGGCAATAAAAATTCAGTGCTGCCGATAATGGCGGCTTGTATCCTGACCAAAGAAACCTGCGTAATCGAGAATGTCCCCAATATCTCGGATGTAGCGACTATGGCAAAACTCATGGAAATTTGTGGGGCAAAAATTGAAGGTTTAGGTACTCCAACGCTCACAATAAATTGCAGGGAAATCAAATCGGCCCACCTCCCCCAAGAGCTTACCCAGAAACTGAGAGCATCAGTGCTTTTAGTCGGGCCAATGCTCTCAAGGGTTGGTGAAATTAAAATGGGATACCCCGGCGGAGATGTCATAGGCAGAAGGCCCCTGGACTCACATTTTCAGGTTCTTGAAGCAATGGGTGCAAAAATAAAAGCAGATGGTCAGTCATTTCAGGCTCAAGCTTCAAAACTAACCGGCAAAAACATTTTTCTTATTGAATGCTCGGTTACGGCAACCGAAAATGCCCTGATGGCTGCAAGCTTAGCCCAAGGGGAGACAATTATCAGAAGAGCCGCATCCGAACCCCATGTAGTTGACTTATGCAACTTTTTAGTCAAAATGGGGGCAAAAATTGAAGGGATTGGTACAAACGTTCTAAAAATAACCGGAGTGGAAACGCTGCTTGCGGCAATCCACGCAGTCAGGCCGGATCACATAGAAGTTGGAACATTTGCAATTCTAGCAGCGGTCGTAGGGGAAAAGTTAGAAATATCGCCGGTTGTTGAGGAAGATCTGGACATGATACTCATGGTCCTTTCCAAATTCAATGTTAACTATAAATTGGAAGGGGATAAGCTCACGGTTAGTGCCGGTAAACTGAAGGCTGTTGAAAAAGTCGTAACCGACGTCTGGCCTGGTTTCCCGACCGATTTAATGGCCCCGATGATAGTACTTGCAACCCAGGCAACCGGCGTCACGATTTTGCATGACTGGATGTATGAATCGCGCATGTTTTTTGTAGACAAGCTCCTTTCTATGGGAGCAAAAGTTGAAATTGCCGACCCTCACCGCGTATTTGTTTACGGACCAACCGAGCTTCACGGCCAAAAATTAGATACCCCGGACATTAGGGCAGGAATCGCCCTTGTGATTGCAGCGCTCACTGCAGACGGAAAAAGCGAAATTGACAAATCGGAATTAATAGAAAGAGGCTATGAAAACATCGTTGAGAGGCTTTCTTCAATCGGGGCAAAGATCAAAAAAATCGGCTAAAACCAAAGTTAGTCCATGAATTATAAAATCTTCACATCGGAATCGGTTTGCTCCGGCCATCCGGATAAAATTTCAGACCAGATCTCAGATGCAATCCTTGATGCTTGCATTGCAGTTGACCCCCAAAGCCGTGTTGCTGTGGAAACTTTAGTGACAACCAATACGGTTGTTTTGGCAGGTGAAGTAACTTCAAAAGCCAAAATAAACTACGAAAAAATTGCCCGCGATGTAATCAAAAAATTAGGGTATACGGAAGAAATTTATAACTTTGACTACCAGAGTGCGAAAGTCGAAGTGTATATCCATGAGCAGGCACCGGATATTGCAAGGGGAGTACTGAAATTAGGTGCCGGCGACCAGGGCATGATGTTTGGCTATGCATCTGCCGAAACCAAAGAGCTTATGCCGCTTCCCATTGTTTTGGCCCACACAATAACTAAAAGTATCGACAGTGCCAGAAAAAGCAAGAAGTTGCCATATTTAAGGCCTGACGGTAAATCGCAGGTAACCGTTGAATACAAAGGCGGGCTGCCCGTTAAGATTGTTAAAGTTGTAACCGCGGTTCCCCATGATCCGAAATTTACCCAAACCAGGGTATCTAAAGATATTTACGAAACAGTCATTAACCCTTCCCTGGCTGCTTACGGCTATAAAATAGATTTCAAAGACACCATTTGTAATGGAACCGGTAATTGGGAAATCGGCGGACCATCGGCAGACACCGGGGGCACGG
>CAYTEJ010000008.1:11723-15501 GCA_964436835.1 uncultured Gammaproteobacteria bacterium
ATTGGCGGTCGCGCGGGAGACACGGGACTTACGGGAAGGAAAATAATTGTAGCTTCGTACGGCTCCATGGCTCGAATTGGAGGAGGTTGCTTTTCCGGTAAAGACCCCACAAAAGTTGACAGGTCGGCTGCATACGCCGCTCGTTTCATTGCCAAAAATATCGTGGCTTCCAAACTGGCTCAAAAATGCGAGGTGCAGTTGGCATACGTTATTGGCAAACCTAAACCTGTGGCAAAGGCAATTGAAACGTTTGGAACAGGCAAAAGTACTATTGCCCAAATTGAAAATTTTGCCTGGGACCTAATAGATCTTTCTGTGGCAAATATCATAAACAGTCTTAAGCTAAGAAAACCTATCTATGAAAAAACTGCAGCATATGGCCATTTTGGCAGGCCAGGCTTCACCTGGGAAGAAATTAAAAACTAAATAGCCCCATAGTGTTGTAAACAATATAAAATTAGAGTATAATCCTTGTTTTATGAAGGAAAAAGTGTACGACTCAATGCTTGTACATGTTTACTCTCAACCTAACCATGATGGCGAAATCAAGTTAGACATAAGAGGGCATATGCAGGTGATGGCGGCAGCCATGTTGTACAAAAGCGGGGAAGCTAGGAATTTCTTTATAGCCGGTGGAAATATATTTGGGGACGATAAACCGTCTGCATCAGATGTATACAAGAGAGAATTAACAAAAAGAGGGGTTCCCGAAGAACAAATTCACATTCGTCCAGAAGCAGTCGAAACAGGACAGCATTCGTTAATGAATCGCAAGCTCGAAACTGGAATAGTTTGGGCTCAATTGCGACAAGAACTCACACAAATAGAATTAGGTTTATCCACACGTTAAACGGAATAAGTAATGTAGAAATTATACCCACGGAAGAAGTTTTAAAAAGAGAGCCTAAATTAATTAAGTTTTTGAGAAGGTTTAGGATTTCCGATCGTGAATTTATTTTTTGGCACAGGGAAAAGTTAGTAATGTTATTATATAAACTCACGCAATTTAAATATGGCTCCGTTGAAAGGGCCAAAGATGCTTCAAGCAGCCCATTTGTTCAGAAAATCAAAGATTATTTAGATAGATGAACACAAATGTTTACAAAGAAATACAAGGCTGGAAGAAACCGCTTCACATAGTGCGGGCAGGTTTAGCAAAACATTATCTAAATTTATTCCCTTCAGTTCAGGTAATTGGCATAACCGGTAGTGTCGGCAAAACACTTACACAAAATGCCGTTTTTAAAGTGCTGTCACAAAAATATAATTGTGTTGCCGGTGAAGAAAATCTCGACCCCACTTTCAGGATCCCCCGTACTGTCTTAAAGCTCAAGCCATGGCATAAGTTTTTAATCCTTGAATACGGCGTGGAGCATCCCGGCGATATGGACTATTACCTTTCAATTGCAAAACCCAATATTGCTGCAGTCACAAACATTGCAGAAACTCACACCAAATATTTTAAAGACACAGCCGGCGTTTTTCACGAAAAATCAAAATTAATTAAAGCATTACCGGCTTCAGGTTATGCAATCCTAAACAGCGACGACCCAAAGAGCGCAAAATTGCAAGACCAAACAAAGGCTACAATAATTTGGGCTGGGAAAAATTCTAAAAAGGGCGTGAAAATCTCTAATTTCAAGCAAAATTTAAACGGTTCCAGTTTCCGCCTGCACTACAAAGGACAAATTGCGCATGTTTCATGGAAAATCATAGGTGCCCACCAGCTTCTAGCTGCCTACATTGCTGCAACAGTCGGTATTTTAAACGGTATGACCCTTAAGCAGATTGCAGCCGGCCTTTCTATGGTAAAACCACCGATGCACCGCCTAAGCCAGATTGTGACCAAGCATGTAAATATAATAGACGATACTTATAACTCCTCCCCGAAAGCGGCAATCGAATCAATAAATACACTAAGATTTGTTGGCAAAGGGTTGAAAAAAATCGCAGTTTTGGGGGAAATGAAGGATTTGGGTGAAATTTCCGCTGCAGCACACTCCCAGCTGGGGGAAGCAGTCGCCAAAAATAAGATAAATGTTTTGGTTACGGTCGGCAGTTCCGCAAAAGATATTGCAACAGCTGCCCGGAAAAAATCATTTAAAGGAAAAATTATAAGTGTTTCAAATACTAAAGAGGCTCTGAAGGAATCTAAAAAATTCGCGGGCAAAAAATCAATAATTCTTGTTAAAGGTTCCCGCCACACCCATTTGGAAAGAGTAGTTTTTGGCCTGTTGCACAAGTCAACCCATATTACCTGCTACCACTGCGGCAAGCTAAAATAAGATATAATAAATAACATATGGCTCAGATTTTAGGCTTAATTCTGCTATCCTTTTTTGTAATCAGCATTCTCCTGGTGCCTTACATAAACCTTCTCTATAGGATTAAATTTATCCGCCAAAAACAAAAGACCAAAGACATGTTTGATGTCAGGACTCCGATTTTCGATAGGCTTCATGGCCATAAAGCCGGCACACCCGTTGGGGGTGGGGCACTCATAATCCTTGTAGTTACCCTTCTTTATCTAGCTATAACGTATTTAAATCCACACATGGGGATTTCAAGAACATCGGTGTACCCCTTTAAAAAAGAAGTTGAAATTTTGCTGTTTACGTTCCTCTCCTTTGGAGCGTTGGGACTGGTAGATGATCTAAGAAAAACTTTCGGCTTCACTCGTGGCAAGTTTTGGGGACTTCGCTTCAGGTTTAAATTCATTGCCCAATGGATCTTGGCGATTATTATTGCCTCGATGCTTTATTTCAATTTGGGGATCTCAATTGTCAACGTCAGGTATTTCGATATTTTTAACTTAGGATTTTTTTACATTCCGTTTGCGGCTTTTATTATTGTTTCCTTTACAAACGCGGTAAACATTTCAGACGGTCTGGACGGTTTGGCTGCGGGCTTACTGGTTATATGTCTTATCGCCTTTCTGGTGATGTCGGCTTCGATTTTAGACACAACCCTCTCTGTTTTTCTGGGTTTGTGGATCGGGGCTCTAATCGCATTTTTATATTTTAATATCTGGCCGGCAAGGATTATTATGGGTGATGTGGGCGCCCTTTCTTTTGGGGCAACATTGGCAGTTACCGGCCTCCTATTGGGAAAACCTTTGGGCTTGGCAATCATAGGTGGTATGTTTGTTTTGGAAATCACATCTTCACTAGTCCAAATACTTTCAAAAAAGATCCGCCACAAAAGGGTTTTTGATGTAGCCCCAATTCATCTTTGGGTACAGCATAAAGGATGGCAGGAACCCAAAATAGTATTTAGGTTCTGGCTGGCACAAGTGATATTTGCAATTTTTGGCTTATGGCTCTCACTGTTTTAGAATGCAAAGCAAAAGACCAATAGGTATATTCGATTCTGGCGTAGGCGGACTCTCCATCCTCAAAGAAATTAAAAAAACCCTTCCAAGCGAAAACCTGATTTTTTTAGCAGACCAAAAGAACGTTCCTTATGGCCTAAAAACCCAGAAGGAACTTGAAAGAATATCCGAAAGAATTACCAAATTTCTTTTAAAATACGACATCAAGATGTTGGTTATCGCCTGTAACACCGCCACCTGTTATGCCCTTCCCTACCTCAGAAGAAAGTTCGATATTCCAATTATTGGCGTTGTGCCTGCCATAAAACCCGCAGCCCAAAAAAGCCGGAAGTCTAAAATTGCCGTAATGTCCACCCCGGCAACCGCAAACAGCGCTTATTTGGAAAACCTCATCAAAGAGCATGCTGCAAGTTCGCAAGTATTAAGGCTTGGATGTGAAGGCCTGGA
>CAYTEJ010000008.1:15511-19382 GCA_964436835.1 uncultured Gammaproteobacteria bacterium
GCTCGATTACCAAAGAATCAATGCCAGCCTCCCCGATTACGTTTCCGAGATTAAAGGTTTTGGCGCAGACGTTGTGGTATTGGGCTGCACTCATTATCCTCTGATAAAAGAGAATATAAAAAAATCTTTAGGTAGCGGCATATCGGTTATCGACTCATCCGAAGCGGTTGCCGCAAGAGTCGAATATATTCTTGCCGAAAACAAAATGCTCTCCCGGGAAAAATTATCGGAAATTTTTTACACAACCGCCGACACTTTAAAGTTTTCGGAGGTAGCCTCGATCCTACTCGATTGCGATATAAAAGCCCAAAAAGCAGTAATATAAGAATATTATGCCAGGATCCAAAAATATAGCCATTTACGGCCTTGGCAAAGAAGGGTTGGCGGCTGCAATTTATTTCGCCAAGGAATGCGCAGTCACAGTTATAGAAGACAGGCCGGAAAAAGAAATCGACAAGGAAGCTGTCGTGAGATTAAAAGGTTTGGGCGCAGAAATTTTCTTTGCCGGCAGGCTACCCGAGAGCAGACATTTTGATTTTGTTGTAAGGTCACCGGGAGTTAGGCCGGATAATCACTCTTTACAACAGCTCGTAAAATCCGGCACAAAAATAACAACTTCCACCGATATTTTTTTTAACCGTTGCCCCGCACCGATTATCGGTGTTACCGGTACAAAAGGAAAAGGTACAACCTCAACTCTCATTTACAACATACTTAAACTGGCAAAACACGATGCGTATCTTGCCGGCAACATCGGCGTGCCGATGTTGGAAATCCTCCCCAAACTTTCCCCCAAAAGCATCGTTGTTTTGGAACTTTCCAGTTTTCAGTTAATGGACCTTAAAAAAAGTCCCCACATAGCCGTTGTTCTTATGGTTACTTCCGAGCACCTCGATTGGCACAAAGACCAAAGTGAATACCAAAAAGCCAAACTCCCGATTGTCACTGGCCAAAAGCCCGGCGATTTTGCCGTCATAAATTGCGATTTTCCCGCCTCCGCAAATTTTGCAAAATACACAAAAGCTCAAATTGTCACTTTTTCAACCTTAACCGACAAAGCGCAAGTTTACATTTCAAACGGCAAAATAATTTCAAAAATGGCAGGTTATGATGAAATTATCATGGACACTGGCAATATAAAGCTGCCCGGCAAACATAATCTTCAAAACATCTGTGCCGATGTCTCGGCAGCACTTGTAATGAAAATTCCAACAGAAGCAATAAAAGATGCGGTCAATTCTTTTTCGGGGTTGCCGCACAGGCTCGAGTTAATAGAAAAAATAAACGGTGTTTCCTATTACAACGATTCGTTTTCAACTACTCCCGAAACTTCTATTGCCGCAATCCGGGCTTTCAATGACCCTAAAATATTAATCCTCGGCGGGTCTTCAAAAAAATCCGATTTTACAGATCTGGCCGAAACTATCTCAAGTGAAAAAACGGTAAAGGCGATAGTTCTCGTGGGCGACGAAGCAGAAACTATCAAAGAGCAGCTTTTAAAATACAAAGTAAATATTCCCATGCTGGATGCTGCGCAAAACATGAGCCAGATAATCTCCCAAACAACTGAATTTTCCACTCCCGGCGACGTGGTACTCCTGTCACCCGCCTGCGCTTCTTTTGGCATGTTTAAAAACTATAAGGACCGCGGAGAACAGTTCAAGGAAGAGGTCAGGAAATTAAAGGAGAAAACCGGTGGAAGTTGAAAGAAAAGTTTTAAAGTCGCAAAAAAGCTCAGTCGATTATGGTTTGGTTTTGACAACCGCCGCTTTAGTTTTAGTCGGCCTGATTGCCATTTACGATGCCTCGGTAGTTGCCGCATTCCAGGATTTCGGCGACAAGTTCCATTACATTAAAAATCAGATGGTCTGGGCAACACTTGGGTCATTTAGCCTCGTGTTTTTCAGTTTTTTTGATTACCATAAATTAATAAAACTCAGTTCACTTGTTTTAGGGGCATCAATAGTCCTGCTGTTTCTTGTCTTAATTCCCCACATCGGGACCGAGGCTCTCGGTGCAAGACGCTGGATAACAATCGGCTCGTTTACTTTCCAGCCTTCGGAATTTACAAAACTTGCGATTATTTTCTATGCAACGGCAATATTGTCTAAATTTGAACATTTCAAAATAAGCCTAAACGATGCGGCTTTAGTTTATTTTCTGCCAATCCTGATTGCCTCCGGCCTCGTTTTTTTTCAGCCCGATTTCGGGACAGTCATTATCTTCATGTGTCTTGCCCTCATAATCTATTTTGTCGGTAACGCCCCGCTATGGCATTTTCTTTTAACCCTGCCCGTTTTGGTATTAGGTTCGCTGTTTGTGATAATCACGGAACCCTACAGACTCGAGCGCCTAAAGGCATTTTTGGATCCCGGTTACGATCCGCAGGGTGCTTCATATCAAATTAACCAAATCATAATTGCCATCGCTGCGGGTGGGCTCTTAGGGGTTGGACTCGGCGGCTCAAGAAGTAAATTCGAATTTATACCCGAAGTCCAAAACGACGCAATTTTTGCGGTCATAGTCGAAGAGCTAGGCTTTATTGGCGCCGTTATCTTAATTAGTTTGTTTCTCGTCTTATTAACAAGGGCAGTTAAAATTGCCAGAGAAGCGCCGGATTTCGCCGGCAAAATTTTAGCAACCGGCTTAATCGGCCTCGTTGCTGCCCAAACTTTCCTTAACTTGGCGTCAAACGTTGCCCTGGTTCCTTTAACGGGTATACCTTTACCTTTTATTTCCTATGGCGGTTCGTCGCTGTTTGTTAATATGACTGCAATTGGTGTTTTATTAAATATAAAAAGGCAGTCATGAAAAAAGTTGCAATTTGCGGAGGCCACCTAACACCCGCCCTGGCATTAATCGAAAAACTTGAGCCCAAAAAAGATATAGAAATAATTTTTTTCGGCCGTAAATACTCTGCCGAAGGTGCAAAAAACCAATCTGCCGAATACAAAATAATTTCCGCCAAAAACATAAAATTTGTGGCAATAACCGCCGGAAGACTGCAAAGAAAATTCACGCGATATTCAATCAGCTCAATTTCAAAAGTGCCTGTCGGATTTTTCCAGAGTCTGTATTTTCTAACTAAAAACAGGCCGGCCGTTGTCGTTTCCTTCGGCGGATATGTTTCCCTGCCGGTTGTGTTCGCCGCTTGGCTTCTGGGGATCAAAAGTATAACTCATGAACAAAGCGCAGTTCCCGGGTTGGCAAACAGGATAAATTCTAAGTTTTCAAACCGCGTACTTCTCACGTGGCCGAAATCTCAGGATTATTTCAAAGGTAAAAAAACCGAAGTTATCGGCAATCCTATAAGAAGTGATGTTTACAAAACAACGGCAAAAACCAAAAAAATTAACGATTTTCTTACAAAAGCTTCGAATCTAATCTTCGTAACCGGCGGCAACCAGGGTTCGCACTTTATAAATAAGTTAATAACCGCCTCGCTTCCAAAGCTCTCCGGCTACCACGTCCTGCATCAGGTGGGGACCATCAACTACAAGGGAGATTTTAATAAAGCCACCGAATTGGCAACCAACAACTATCTGCCGGTCGACTATCTTGAGAGTGCCGATTTCGGCGCGGTACTAAACAAGGCCTCAATTGTTGTATCCAGAAGCGGTGCAAATACCATTTGGGAATTGGCAATCTTAACAAAGCCTGCCATCTTAATCCCTCTGCCTATTTCAGCATCCGGTGAGCAGCTCGAAAATGCCAAAATACTGGAAAATGCCGGTTTTGCACAAATCATGAATCAAAACGGGGCGGAACCCGGTGCACTTTTAGACAAAATAAACCTAATCGAAAAAAACTATCAAAACTACAAAAACCGTGCCCGCGAGTTTAGTAAAAAAATGCCCCGGGATGCAGCCCA
>CAYTEJ010000009.1:0-1232 GCA_964436835.1 uncultured Gammaproteobacteria bacterium
TCAAGGACACCAAATTATCTAAAAGTATTGAATGATTCCCTGCACCGAATATAACAATCATTCTACCTCTATCATCTAGCAACTTTTGCAATCTCCTTTTAAGACGGAGCTTTAGTTTGTTTTCTCTATCTTTCTCCTTTGAAATAAAGCTGAGTATTTTCTGGTAGTCATTTTTTTTAAAAGAGGTACTCAAATTTTCTTTTACACTCCTTACAAGGAGTCTTATGTTTGGTATCGAGCAGTTATTATCTTGGCATACAATTTCAAAGCCTACAGAATTTAACAAAATACTCAATGTGGCTAAACTAAAATGCGAAAGATGTTCGTAAGTATTTAGTTCAGATACGCCCCTTCCTACTTTCAAAATTTCAGGAATCTCCAGTAACAAATAAGCACCCGGTTTAAGTAGCTTTTTTATTTTGACTAAAGCATGTCTAGGGGAGTACACATGCTCAAGAACAGAGATTAAGCATACTAAATCAAAACTTCCTTTATCAAAATCTGCGCTTTCTAAATCGCCAATTAATACCTTTAATCCGGATTTGCCCGCTTTTTCAACAGCGATTGATGAGGGGTCTAACCCGACAGCAGTCCAATTTTTGTTAAATCTTGATAAGAATTCTCCAGCGCCACACCCCACGTCCAGAACCCTACCGCTTTCAATAGGTAAATTTTTTTTTAAAAAAGATGAACGTTCTCTAGTCAATAAATAAATTCGACTACCTGGCTTGTACTCTTTAAACACATTTCCAGAAGTTAACAGTCCGGTCTTATAATGCTTATTGATTTCTTGGTTAGTTGGCCTTGGGTTTACAAATACAAATCCGCATTTTTTACATATAACGTTTTGTGGTTGTTCCCAAACTTTTTTATAGTCTGAAGAATTACAAATGTCACAATCAATTGTCTTTAGGGGTTTGGTGACGTTCATTTTTTTGCAAATGTAATTACTGTTCTTCCTATTCCAATCTCCGCAAACGATGCATAAATGTTCTTAAGCAAATAGCCAAAACCGCGGCGTTCAAGGGCCAACTCTAATCTTTTTCTCATTTCGTGCGTTTTTGGGCCAATAGACTCTTGCTTTCTGTAATCCATACCCATCAAGAGAAACAATTCAACAGGAAAGGTAGCCTCTTGATAACAAACTTTAAAATCGCAATAGGCAAGAACTTTTTTAATAGTATTATTGTTAAAATTGCTTATATGATCAGGCGTAATCCACCACATGTGGC
>CAYTEJ010000009.1:1242-5055 GCA_964436835.1 uncultured Gammaproteobacteria bacterium
GTACGCAAGCTGGAGTGGATTAAAATCATTGCCTGTATCAACACACAAATACCCTCCCTTTTTTAGCATTATTGACGCCTTTTTCAGGACATCAATTGGGTCTAGCAGGTGGTCAATTACCTGTCTCATGTAAATAAAATCAAAATAGCTTCGAAATTTATCAACCTCTATGTTTTCGATTTCACCGCCGATTACATCAGCACCTTTCTTTTTGGCAAGTGCGGCTGCTATAGGATAAGGTTCTACGCCATATATTTGCCAATTGTGTTTCTTAAAAACTGACAAAAAAACACCCGTAGAACATCCGATATCTAACACTTTCCCAGGTTTAGTATTCTTTCTAAGGCCCAAAAGAGTTTCATAAATATTTTCCGCTAAAAATTGACGGTAAGCTAAATCTTTCTTTTCAGCTTGCGATATGTACATAGGTTTAATTTTTTGATAATAGTCTTTTTTATAAAGTGCCGATAATTTACGCCTTGAAGGCAAAGGAAATTGGTGTATAAATCCACATCTTTGGCAATCAATTACCTTGATCTTTCCGTTCCGCCAGCTTCTTTTATAGGGATGTCCAGTTTTCATAAAGCTAAAGACACGTCTCCCTTTTTTGCATATCGGATAATTTTTGAGATTTCTTTGTCTACCAAAAGTTTTTGGCTCCCAGTTTCCCCAACCGGCCAATAAGATAATTTATATTTTTTTCCGTCTATAAACTTTTTGCAATACCTTTGTAATCTTGGTAAATGATAAGCGCTGCTGACTAAAATAATTGACGTAAGCCCTTTATCATTCAGGAATTTAGAAAAATCCTTTATTTGTGTTTTGGTTGACGCCTCTTTTCTGTTTGTGAGAACCATTATTCTATTAAGGTCTATTTTATCTTCTACATAATCTATAAAGTAATCTTTACCTGCTTTAACCCCCAAATATACAAATAGGCATTTTTTACCTGTCTTCTTATAGATTTTTAGTCCTTCGTCTACCCTTTGTTTTGTTTCGCCCGCCATATCGGTTTCCTCCGCCGCCAGGATAACAACAGCATCAAGTTTCTTAAAGTTAGAGAATTTAGGCTTTTTGATGTGTTCGAATTCCGACATTAATTTTTGCTTCCAGAAACCTGCTGTTGTCTTATCCAGATATTTTTTATTGATTAAGGCAAGCTTCGGATCGAGCTCAAGGAGTTTAATTACGTCCCGGAAGCCAAAATACTTATTCTTGGTATATAGCTTTTGGTAAATTGCCCTAATCAGTTTTAAATCATTCGGCCAGTCGACAGTTAATCTGAACATTGAATAATCAACATCGGGAACCTGCGGGGCACCGATTCGGAATTTTTTCGGTCTTTTCCAAATGTATGCAGTCGTGTGTTCCCGCTCAAGTGGCTGTTTTGCTTTTTCCCATGCTGTTTTAAGCGCACCAAAAGAGAATATTTCGGCGTCAAGGCCTTGTGGAAATTTGTTAACTTTCAAAATTGAAGCACCTGCTCCAGCCGCAATTCCCGCATAATCATAATTCCCTGACATAAAATCATTTATTAAATTATCGATAAGCTCTGGATCAACCAGCGGGCAATCAGCCGTTATTCTTACGACAAAATCTGCCTTGTATTGCATGGCTGCTTTGTAATACCTATCCAAAACGTCGTTTTCCGAACCGCGGAAAAGTGGTATATCATTCATTTCGCAAAATTTCGCAATTTTGTCATCGGCTTTTTTGTCGCCTGTTGCAATAACAACCAGATCAATCCCTCTTGCGCACTTCGTACGCTGGTAAACGTGCCACAAAACAGGTTTTTTTAAAATTGGCATAAGGACCTTCCCGGGTAATCTGGAGGAGCCCATTCTTGCCTGTATGATCGCAACTGTTTGGGGTTTTATATTCACGGAAAGTTAATTCTAATCGAAAGCTGCGCCTTCTTCCAGCGTTTTTACAAACTGGGCATCTTGTGCTGTTGTGTAAGTTTTTCTAATATCTGATTTTCTAAATAATTTAACTCTTGAGCCAACAATCTTTATTGGATGCTTTTCTGGTAAGTCCTCTGCTGCTATTGAACCCACAACAGAATCAAATTTTAATGCAGACACTCCAATGTCCGGCCTAAGGGAAATTAACATCTCCGGCTTAATTTTTGTTCCCTTTCTAATCATTTGTGACGGGTATATACCCCTTCTTGCCCACCGGCGTTCGTCCCCTTCCTTTTGAATGAATGACCCCTTTACTCCCGGGTGGGTAATCCTGGTTCCATGGGGCACAGGGCTTTTAACTCCGTCACCAAGGGCTTTGACGAAATCTTTTTTGTAACGCTTTTTAAGCTCAATTAAGACCCGATCTTTATCCGGATTTTTTTCTATCTTCCTTATTTCTTTGACCATCTTGGAAAACTCGGAAACTGACATCGAAAATTTATCATCCAGACTACCGCGCCGTTTTTGGGAGGTAACGTGTTTTTCTATAATTGATGCACCCATCGCAACTGACATAAGGGGGACTAACATCCCTTCGGAGCCGTTGTCAGAATAGCCTACAACCGTATTGAACTTCTTTTTGAGGGTTTGCATCGCCCGCACATTAGCATCCTCAAAACTTGTTGGGTATACTGAAACGCATTGCAATAGGATAAGATCTCGGCAGCCATTCTTTGCAAGGACAGCGACTGACTCTCTAATTTCACTGACGGTTGCCATGCCGGTTGACAAAATTACCGGTTTTTTAAATTTAGCAACATGCGAGAGTAACTGATGATTTGTAAGTTCACCTGAAGCAACTTTAACTGCAGGGATTCCAACCTTATTTAAAAAGGAAGCTGCACCTTCATCAAAAGGGGTGCATAATAAATCCATACCTTGTTTATTGCAAAGGCTCAAAAGTTTTGGAAACCAGCTTCTAGGAGTCTCGGCAGTTTTGAAGTAGTCGTATGTGCCCTTCAAGCCGGGAGTAAGTGGATTTAGTATCCCTTCCGCGGTAAACAATTGAAATTTTAAAGCATCTGCTCCGGCATCTTTTGCCTGCTTGACGTAATCTTTAGCAATTTTCCAGTCATTCGCGTGGGTAGATGCAACCTCAAATATTATATAGGTAGGGTAACCCGGGCCAACCATATTATTGCCTATTTTTATTGGCTGAACTTTGTTCATTTAAGAATTTTTTGTAGTTCTCTAATTATATACGTTTGTTCCGAATTCCTAAGGGAAGGGAACAAAGGTAAAATCAAAACTCTCCCGTAATAATCTTCTGCAACAGGAAACTCACCTTTTCTGTATTTGAATCGTTTGGAATAAAGCGGTTGTTTATGGATCGGGACATAAAATACATGAACTCCAATTCCGGATTTTTTTAACTTTTCAAAAACCTGGCGTCGGTCGTATTTTATCTTCTCCAAATTCAGTCTAACGGGATAGATATGCCAAACAGGCATAGTACCTTTTTTCTCAATCGGTAGCTCAAGTTTTGGGTTATCACTAAAGGCTTTTTGATACTTTTTCCATATAGATATTCTCTTTTTTGAAAATGATTCAATTTTTTTCAATTGGTTTATACCTAGCGCAGCCTGCATATCTGTAAGGCGATAGTTATACCCGAGGTCTTGGACTTCATAGTACCAGTCACCATATTTTCTTGAAAGTTTTTTGTCTTTGTAAATACCATGGTTTCTAAATCGAAGAAGCTTTTGATAAAAAACCTTGTTATTTGTTGTTACTATGCCGCCTTCGCCTGAAGTAATAGTTTTGACCGGATGAAAAGAAAATGTTGTCAAGCCAGCAATCGATCCGATTTGTCGGCCGTTGTATTTGCCTCCTAAGGCGTGTGAGGCAT
>CAYTEJ010000009.1:5065-18588 GCA_964436835.1 uncultured Gammaproteobacteria bacterium
TAATTTGTGTTTTTTGGCTAAACTTGTTAACTTATTCCAATCCGCAGGGTGTCCAGCAAAATCTACAGCAATAATTGCCTTAGTTTTTTTGGTTATTTTTTTCTCAACTTCTTCAACATTAATAGTTAAAGTATCGGAATAAATGTCGACAAGAACTGGTATTGCACCGCAATACAAAACACAGTTTGCTGTTGCAACAAAAGACATAGTTGGAACAATCACTTCATCTCCAGGCTCTATTTTTGCAGCAAGACAGGCAACATGCAAAGCAGCTGTTCCGCTGGAAACTGCAACTGCATATCTGGAACCTACAAATTTCGCAAATTTAACCTCAAACTCCTTGACCTTAGGACCCTGAGTCAACCAATCAGACTTAAGCGTATTGATTACTGCGTTAACGTCTTTTGTATCAATAAACTGATGGCCATATGGAATTTTTTTTACTGGGGTGCGGCTCATCGCTAACCAAGCTGGCTTATCAACCTTTTTATATCAGAAACCGTAAGCCAGATATCGTTATTGTCACTGCTGTAGTGATAACCTTCATCGAGCTCTTTCCCGCTATTTTTGTAATCAATTCTGCCCCAACTGACAAATTCCGGCACAATTACAAAATGATCCCCAAAATCAAGCGCGTGTCTTGCCTCATCCAGACTTATTAATATCTCATGCATTTTCTCTCCAGGTCTTAGCCCAACAATTTTTATTTTTGCTTTGGGTGCAATTGCGCGCGCCAAATCCATAATTTTGACACTTGGGATTTTCGGCACAAAAATTTCTCCGCCCCGCATAATATCAAGGGATTTAATCACGAAATTAACACCCTGCTCAAGAGTAATCCAAAACCTTGTCATGCGCTCATCGGTGACAGTCAAAAGACCTTTTTTGGACTGCTCTAAAAAGGTTGGGACTACGCTTCCGCGGGAAGCCATAACATTTCCGTATCTTACAACACTAAGCGCTGTATTTTTGCCGGCAGCGTAAGAATTTGCCTGGATAAAAATTTTCTCCGCTACCATTTTTGTCGCACCATATAAATTGATAGGGGAGACTGCTTTATCGGACGAAATAAGCATTACTTTTTTAACCCCAAGGCCTAGTGCACAATCTATGACCGTTTGACTGCCAAGAATATTTGTCTTTACAGCCTCAAATGGATTGTATTCTAAAATAGGGACCTGTTTAAGGGCAGCTGCGTGAACAACAATATCAACATCCTCCATTGCCCTGAGTAGGCGGTCTTTGTCCTCAACTCTTCCAAGCAAATAACTAATCCCTTTATTTCCAACACTTTTAATCATTTCAAACTGCGCAAATTCGTCACAGTCAAAAACTCTCAAATGTTTGAGCTTTTTCTTAAGTATAGTTTTTGCAAAAGCCTGCCCGAAAGAGCCTGTCCCGCCGGTTAAAAGTATTGTCTTATCTTGCCAATTTGTTTTGCTTTGCATAGAATTGTCGGGGCAGTGGAATCTAAACCTATTCGAGTTTGTATTCTAATTCAAAAAGCCTATAATTACAACTAGACGAATTCCCCTATAAAATTTTATCCAAGAAGACTAATAATGTTATCATGTTGGCAAAATGTCAAAAAGAAAATTTGCCGCGCTTTTACTATTAGCACTAATTTTTACCATCAGCATTTCTGTTAGATTTTACAAAATTGGGAAAATCCCCAACGGGATTTCGCCTGATGAAGCTAGTATCGGATACAATGCCTACTCTATTTTAAGAACCGGAAAAAATATATATGGCGAAAACTTTCCTTTGTTTTTTAAATTCTTTGATAGTAACGTTGGCGGCCTTACAATTTATTCTATTGTTCCAACCATCTTTATTTTCGGATTAAACGATTTTTCAATAAGGGTTGTGCCTGCAGCCCTTGGTGTTCTTGCAACAATAATAATATATTTACTGGCAAGACTCCTATATCCAAAAGATAAATATATATCTTATATAGCCGGTTTGACCTTTGCACTTGCTCCTTGGTCGGTAGCTATCTCAAGAGCTGCTTTTGGGCATATAAACATCATTTTATTTTATCTGCTATTTCTCCTATTCCTTATATTTTCAATTTCTAAAAAGAGCAAATTTATTCCTCTGGCCGCATTATTTCTTGGTTTAACCTTATATACCTACTTGGCCGCCATTATTTATTTACCGTTACTGCTTATAGTCAGTGGTATCGTTTACAGAAAAGAGTTATCTAAGAATTTACCGATATTACTTTTTAGCTTCGCAATTTTATTATTAATCTCTCTTCCTGCGATAAAATATTATTATTCACCCAACTCCAGAGCTAGGCTTACATCCATATCGGTTTTTACACCGGAAATAGCTTTGCCGATTTCCATTTCCGAAATGGATTACGACCAGGAGAACGGTTTACCATCGTCAAATATCATTCACAATCGCCGCCTGGTTTATCTCGATGAACTTACCGGTAACTATTTGAAATATCTAAACTTAGATTACTTATTTGTTAACGCAAAAGAGGTCCGGTATTTTTACGTTAACAACGTTGGGCTTTTCCATCTGATAGAATTACCGTTTTTTCTATTTGGCTTATATACGGTTGCCAAAAGGCGAACAAAGTCAGACCAGTTGATTTTAGGCTTACTTCTTATTGGTCCGGTCCCCGCGATTATAACTTTAGGTACAGCTTACCCACACAGGGCCCTTCTCATGCTGCTTGCTATCCAATTAATTTCAGCAGTTGGAATGTCTCAGGCCTTTGAATTGCTTCATAAACAGAGGAGAAAGAAATTTTCTCTAGTGGTCATAATTGGGCTAACTGCTGTTTATGTGCTAAATGTAGTATTTTATTTGCATCAATACTTCGTACACACCCCCTTGGAGTTTACCTCAGAAACCGACAATGGGGCGTGGTATTCTACAGTTCGAGACGTGATCCCTTTTATCAATCATAATGGGGGGGCTTACCAAAAGATAATTTTCACCCAGGCTCAACCAAAACTCGTTCCAGCCAGTTACTTTTTGTTTTATAACAGGATTGATCCAAAACAGTTCCAGGATAGCATTAGTAATCTTGTAAAAACTAACGCACCGTACCAGACGATTTATAACAGGATGGATAAGATAGAATTCAGGCCGATAAATTGGCAGCAAGATAAAAACCTGAAGGATACATTATTGATAGGTTACCCAAAGGATTTTCCCCAACAAACATCAAATATAGTAGGAAAATCTTACCTGCCAGATGGCACTGTGCATTTTCTCTTTGTATCTACCCGGCAAAATATCTCTCCAAAATAACCTAGCCGCATTATAAACCCTTATTAGCATAGTGAGATAAATAGGTTTTGATAACTCGCCTTGGCTCACCACTCGCTTTAATTGCACCTTGATCAAGCAGTATCACCTGATTGCAGATTTTTTTAATTGCTTCGAGATTATGTGAAACAAAAACGATGCTTTTTGACCCCTTTGCGAATTCTTCCATTTTCAAAAGACATCTTTCTTGGAAATTTTTGTCTCCAACAGCTAAAACCTCATCGATTAACAAAATGTCTGGATTCATAAATGAAACAACTGAAAAACCAAGCCGTGCATACATTCCCGACGAGTATCTTTTAATAGGAGTATCAAGAAATTTTTCGAGTTCCGAAAATTTTATAATATCGCGGAACTTTTCATCAATCTCTCTTTTTTTCATACCCAATATAGCACCATACAAGTAGATATTTTCGCGTCCACTGAGTTCCGGGTGCAGGCCTGCCCCAAGTTCTATGAAAGCGCCTATTTTCCCGTGCACAGTAATTTTCCCGCCGTTGGGATAAGTGATTTTTGAGATAAGCTTTAGAATGGTGCTTTTCCCGGCACCGTTTTTGCCTATTACTCCAAGATTAACCCCTTCCTCAACCTGAAAACTAACATTTTTTAGGGCATAAAACCTCTCGTCAACCAAAGACCTTTGCTCTTTTGTTAGCAGCCTTTTAAATGCAAGGCTAACATCGTCGGAAATTCTACGGTATTTATGTCTGCTTATACTGTAGCTTTTGGATACGTTTTTGAACTCAATCGCAACATTTTTCATATTATGTCGGCAAAAACTTTTTCTTTTGATTTGAAAAATGCATAACCGGCCAAAAATAATACGACGGAGATTGCGATTGCTACTCCAAATTCAGACAAAATAGGCGGTTTGCCCATGATGGTTACCCTTCTAAAACTATCGATGACAACTGCCATCGGATTTAACATATACAGACCCCTTAAGTTTTCCGGCACTGTTGAAACAGGGTAAATGATTGGGGTTGTATACATCCAAATTTGCACTGCTAGTGGAACAATAAATTTAAGATCACGCCATAATACAACTAGAGCTGAAAGAAAAAATAAAACCGCGCAAACAAAAACGATCTCAAGCAATATGACAGGTACTACCCAAATTACCTGAAACGTTAATGGCGTCTTAAACCAAAACATAAATCCTAAAAAAATTACTCCGGATACTACAAAATCTAAAAATGCTGCCCCAAGGGAAGCAAGAGGCAAAACCTCCCTGGGAAAATAGACTTTTGAAACAAGACTGCCGTTGTTAATTATGGAAAGCGTGCCAAAGGACATACTTGTCGCAAAAATAGTCCACGGTAAAAGCGCACTATAGGAAAATATTGGATAAGGGACTCCCAGGGAGTCAACATTTAAAAAAAAGCTAAAAACCAAAGTAAAAATTACCATCAAGGACAGTGGTTGTAAAATTGCCCATGCAGCACCGAGTGAAGTTTGCTTATAGCGAATTTTTATCTCTCGTTTTGTCAAGGCGAGTAATAATTCATTAAAAACAAAGAGTTCTTTAAGATGATTAAGCATAAAATTAATCTAATTATATTATTTTTTTAGAACCACCATATTTTAATTTATGTTTTAGGCAATAACAAGAAAAGACTATCTTTTTTTACTTTTATTTGTATAATAATAAAATGTTAATTAGAAAATATTGCTCGTTTTGTCAAAAGAAAACGCTTAAGACAAAGTACGGTTTTGAAGATTATTCAATTTTTGAATGTAGGCACTGCGGATTCATATTTAGGGACAGAATACTTAATCGTAAAGAATCAGAAGCGATTTACGATAAAAGTTACTTTCTAAAATCACAAAAAGATTATTTCTCAAATTGTTTGGTTCCGAATCCAAAAAATAAATCAAAGATTAATGACTTTGAATCAAGGTTAGAACTGATAGAAAATAACATTAAAAAAAAGCGGGGAATAAAACTGTTAGACATAGGCGCGGGAACTGGAGCATTTGGATATCTTGCGAATAAAAGGGGATGGGAAACTGTAAGTGTTGAAATCTCTCTTTTCGCCACAAAGATTGCCAGGGGAAAATTTAAGGTAAAAGTTTATCATGGGGAAGTCACGGATAAAAATTTCAAACTTAAAAATTTCGATATAGTAACCCTCTGGGAAGTAATTGCCAATATTGAAGATACTCCAAAATTGTTAAACAAAGTTAATAATCTTCTGAATCGCAATGGACAAATCGCTGTTCTTACAACAGTGGTTGACTCCTGGTTATATGATATCGCCAAGCTAATCCAAAAACTAAGTTTTGGAAAAATTAATTATTTTATTAAAGAAGGCTATCCCCTGCAACACTCGAATCACTTTACCCGCAAAAATTTGCAAAAAGCGTTAAGAAAAAACGGATTTAAAATCGTCTATAGCGAAAATAGGGAAATTCCCTTTAAATACACTAAACTGCCAAAACATTACCTTCCTCTGCTTATTATTCTTGGACAAATCGCTAAAATTTTCGGGCGAACAATCCAATACCTTGTTATTGCTCAGAAGACTTAGCCGTTTTCCACCTGATAAAATTTTCTAATCCAAATAACAGCAATATTTTAGGCTTCCACCCCAGTAATTTCTTTGCTTTTGTAATGTCTGCCCACGTTATTAAAACATCTCCTGCCTGCAAAGGCATTTTATTGATTTTTGCTTTTTTGCCGGAACCCTTTTCTATTGCTAGAATAAATTCTGCCAGGGTTACAGGGTGGTTATTACCCAAGTTTATTATTTCGAAACTCAGATCTTTCTCAATCGTCTTAACAATGCCGCCAACTATATCATCTACGTATGTATAATCGCGGCTAGACAAACCGTTACCAAATTGGTTTATTTCCTTACCCTCTATGATTGCTTTGGTAAAAAGTGAAGGTGCCATATCAACTCGCCCCTTTGGTCCATAAACAGTAAAAAACCTCAACACTTGTGATTTTAGCCCAAAAGTGTGAGAAAAACTTTCAACGAAAAATTCTGCGGCTCTTTTTGAAGCACCATAAGGGGAAATAATATTTTGGCAATTGTCATTCTCGTCAAATGGGATTTTTGGGCTATTTCCGTAAACCGAAGACGATGACCCGAAGATGAATTTTTTGATTTTGTAATCAACTGAGAGCTTTAAAAGATTCACAGTTCCCAAAACATTAACTTCCGCATAAAGTTTGGGGTTATCAATGGATGGCCTTACGCCTGCCCGTGCGGCAAGGTGAATAACAATATCTGGTTTTTCTTTCTTAAATATTTTATTAACTTCATCAAAATTTAAAATGTCTTCTCGGTATAGCTTAAAATTTTCATTTTGAAGCGCTTTTTTTATATTGCCCTCTTTTATTCTAGGACTGTAGTAGTCGTTAAAATCGTCGATACCAATAACTATATGTCCGCTATCAAGCAACTTATCAACAAGAGTGGATCCAATAAAACCTGCCGCACCGGTAACGAGAATTATTCCTTTATCCATGAATTAGTTTTTTTCTTCCTGAAACAGCTATAGCCAACAGAAGAATTTGTGAAGCCGTAAAATAGTAGCTTGAGTTTGCAATCGGGCCAAGAAACACTGCAGTTATAAAAACGAGACTGACAATAACAAGGGTTTTTGCCAAGCTCTTGGTAGGCGAAATTGCAAACCAAAAAACTACTACTGCAAAAATCGCAAGTAAGGGGAAAACAAACTGCGGGGGGTAATATCTGAATTGTCTATCTAGAAATGTTGCAAGCGTAAGCGTGTATCTCTGAAGCTGTGCAAATGTCCCCCCCCCGACGTTAATAAAAACGATACTATTATAAATTGCCTTCCAATCTAAGAGCACAAAGGGAAAATGGAGTGCAGAAAAAGTTAATATACCCGCAAGTATCAACTTGCGATTTACAAAATCCTTATTTTTTAGAAAAAACAAAAAAGGGAGCGCGTAAAATATCTTGACACTGACTGTAAGCGAAAGTATGGCTCCCGATAATATAAATCTTCGATTTAAGAAAAATAATATTCCCAATAAAAGCAAAGAAACAATTAATCCGTCTGTCCATGAAAAGGTTAAAAAATAAACCAGCCGTGGATTAAAAAGGTAAACCAGCGAAATTATCTGAGAAATTTTTTCATCACCCCAGAATTTTTTAGAAATTTTGAACAATGCAAACGCAGCAAGAAAATTGGTAATAATTAGTAAGTATCTTGGCTCGCCAAGCACCAGATCAAACGGTAAAAACAAAAAAATTGTTGCTGGTCCGTAAGCAAAATGGGAATAGCCGAAATTTTTAGAGGAAAGTTGTAAATTGGTTGCACCGGTCTGGTATGGATTCTCAAGCGCCATTATTCGCGGAGGACCAAACTTCAGTACCTGATAAACATCTATGTCAGGAATCCTGACTATCCTAATAAGTGTAAGCTGGATAACAAGGGAGATTAAAATGAGAAGCGCATATTTGTGTTTATATAATAAATTTAAAAAAGGTTTATTAATTTTTTCTGCAAAAAATAGCAAAACAGCAATCGGCGCTAGAAACATTGCAAACCTATTAATCCACATCGCAAAACTTAAAAATCCATTTACGTCTTCGGCATTAACAGTAAAAGAGAGAATTGAAAATATGAACAATATTATAATGAGAATAGATTCAAAATCAATTTTTTTGGTTGTAAATAACTGCCCCTTTACTAAAACGATTGCCAAAAGCAGTATGATTGTAGACAGGACAAGATAAAAACCGCTTGCAGAAAACCAAAGATTAACGCAGTAAATGAATGTTGAGCTCAAAAAGGCAGCAATAAGTAAAGTTAAGTAAGAGTTTTGGCCGCTCATTTCTTTTGAGCCTTGATAAGTACTTCCATGCCCAAATTAGTATATTCAACACTTTTGATTTTAAAATTAGCTTTCTTAACCTTTCTTACTAGCTCATTGGGTTTTAGACAATTAATGTGGCTGTGATTCCATACAGAGCCCTTCCACTTTGTCCAAAACCACCAAACAGTATTAAAAAGTAGGCTATCCGTGTCCTGAACAATTATCAAATAGCCGTTTTTCTTCAACACCCTGTGGATTTCCAAAAGTGCATGACCTGGATTATGAAGGTGTTCTAATGTTTCTATTGCTACAACAAAATCAAATGAGCTTTTTTTAAAGGGTAGTTTATGGGCGTCACCATGGACAAAAGTAATATCAGGCTTAGTTTTTTTTGCATATTTGATAGCGTCAGCGTATTTATCCAGGCCGGTAATATTTAATTTTGGAAAAAGCTTTTTAATTGCGGAAGAAGTTGTACCGTCGGCACATCCAATGTCCAATAATGTTGCCTTGCGGTTTTCAAGAAGCTTAGCAAGGTTATTCCATTTGTGATTGTGCCAATATTTTTGAAGCAAATTGCTTTTGGTTCCACTGTCGTAATAATCAGGAGGAACCTGTTTTAATATTTCTTCAAATTGTGGAGAATCTGGGCTCATATTACGCTTTTAAAATAATCAATTGTTTTAATAAGTCCGCTTTTAAGGTTTGTCTTAGGTTCCCACCCCAATACCTTGATCGCTTTTTGAATATCAGGTTTTCTCTGCCTTGGGTCATCTTCCGGCAAATTCTCAAATGTTATTTGGCTCTTCGACTGCGCAAGTTGCTTTATGATTTGCGCAAATTCAAGAATAGTTTTTTCGTCAGGATTGCCAATGTTGAATACTTCTCCGCATGTACCACCTGTCTCCATAGCCGCTACTTGGCCTTCTATCTGGTCGTCTATATAGCAAAAAGATCGCGTTTGCTCCCCGTCTCCATAGATGGTAATCGGCTGATTTCTTATCGCCTGTTTAATAAAGTTTACAACTGCTCTTCCTTCATTGATATTCATCCTCGGGCCGTATGTATTAAAAATTCTGGTAATTCTGCCATCTAGGTGTTTTTCTCGAACATATGCCGAAACTATTGTTTCACCAAAACGCTTAGATTCGTCATAGACAGCTCTTGGCCCTGTTGTCGAAACGTTTCCTCTGTAATTTTCATCCTGAGGGGATACTTGAGGATCACCATAAATTTCCGAAGTCGACGTAAAAAGAATTTTTGCCTTATGCTTTAGAGCAATTTCACACATATTCCAAGTGCCGACGCTATTGACCCTCATTGTTTCAAATGGATGGGCTATATAGGAGACTTTAGACAATCCGTTTGGGTCTGCAGGTGATGCCATGTGATAAATTTCGTCAATTTTCTTAAATTTTCGGTTGACAAATGTTGTGCACACATCATGATTATAAAAATAAAAATTGCTTCTTGAAAACAAATGCGCGATATTCTTTTCGGAGCCGGATATAAGGTTATCCAAACAGACTACAACGTCACCGCGCTCGACAAGAAAATCACAAAGGTGACTCCCAATAAAACCTGCTCCTCCTGTAACTAAAATTATTTTCATAATAGTAAATTATTATTCAACGTCAGTATCTCTAAAAATTTTATATCAGAGGAGCGCACTGAGCTTGTCAAAGTGCGACCTGCTGATTTATACCCCGCACTACCGGTAACCATTTTAGTTTTATTCATTCCAAATTACTTTTTCAAGTGCTGCTACAATAAAGTCCATCTCCGATTTTTTTAACCTTGGGTGCATCGGCAAGCGTATTAAAGTTGATGCAACTTCCTCGGAAACCGGTAAATCGCCAGCCTTGTAACCCATTTTTTTACCCATTGCAGACATATGAAGCGGCAAATAATGAAACGATGCTTCTATACCATAAGATCTTAGTTCTTTTATAACCACATCTCGCATCAAGCGCGGAACTCTTATTGCAAAAATATGCCAATTCGGCTCGGTTCCCCGTGAAACTTGAGGAAGGATTATCTTTGATGATAACCTGTTAATCTTTTTCAGTAAATACTCAGCATTTTTCTTTCTGAGTTGGGTAATCTTATCAAGTTTTTTTACTTGCTCAAGGGCAATTGCCGAAAGAATGTCTGAAAGTATTAAACTTCTACCGACATTTACCCATGAATATTTTCTTCTTTCTCCGCGCATAAACGAAGATCTGTTTGTGCCTTTTTCCCTGATGATTTCGGACATTTTGAATATTTTTTTATCGTCTGTTACAAAAGTACCACCTTCACCACTAGCAGCGTTTTTAGTCCCATGGAATGAAAAGCACCCAATTTGACCAATTGTGCCTAAGTGTTTGCCCTCGTATTTTGCTCCCAAAGCATGGGCTGCATCTTCAATCACGATGAGCTTATATTTTTGTGCAAGCTGGCCGATGGCATTCATGTCACAAGCCATACCGGCATAATGGACAACCATGACTGCACGTGTTTTTTTAGTAATTTTCTTCTCGATTTCTACCGGGTCAATGTTGTATGTATTAATATCTATATCCGCAAAAACCGGCTTAGCACCCGAAAGCATAACTGCGTTTGCGCAAGAAGAAAAAGTAAAGCTTGGCATTATTACCTCATCGCCTTTTTTGAGAGTACAAGCACAAGCTAGCTCTAATGCGGCTGTTCCGGAACCGGTAGGTAAAGCGTATTTAATATCAAGGATTTTTCTAAGGGTTCTTGAAAGAAGTTCGGAATAAGAAAGGTCTCCAACGCCTGTGCCGCTTCGCATTGCGTCAATTGCCGCTCTTTCCTCCTCTTTCCCCCAAAAAGTTTTATGAAGCGGAATTGCGTATTTGTTATCTGTTCTCATTTGCCGTCACGTTTTGACTCACCGCGAAATTTGATCAGGCTGGAGATATACGTAATGGAATCCGGCAATAGCCTTACGGTTGATTTTTTTTCAGATCTTCTAGTGAAGAGTACAGGGACCTCACTGATTTTTAAACCGGCTTGGCTTGTTCTTGCACAAATCTCTGTATCCCAGAACCAATGCTTGTCTTTTGTTTTTTTTAAAACCGGCAAAATAGTTTTTACATTAAAAAATTTATAACCGGCTTCCGTGTCCTCTATGGGTACATCCAAGATAAATTTAATAATAGAAGCGTAAACTTTGGATGCAACAACACGGCTTATAGATTTAAAGCCGCTCTCGTAAAATCTTTTACCGACTACCAGATCGTTGCCATTTTCAATCTCTTTTATAAAAATGGGCATATACGAAGGTGAAATTTCACAGTCTGCATCAATATAGCCGCAAATTCCTCCCTTGGAAGCCATAATTCCGTCGGTCACCGATTTCCCGCGCCCCAAATTACGGGTATGGTAAATTGCTCTTGAATTCCAATTTTCCTTTACAAATTTCTCAATAACTGCCTTTGTGTTATCGGTACTCTTATCTTCAACAAAAATGGTCTCCCACACCCCTTTCATCTTTTTTATCTGTGAGGAAATTTTGTTTAGGCTTTCTTCAAAAGTTGACCCTTCGTTGTAACAGGCAAGAATCAATGAGTAGTCTGGTTTTTTCATAGGATCATTTTAAGGCAAACGGGAGCAGTTCTCAAATGCACTAAAGCATGTTTTGTAATCTTTTCCTTTAAACCAGAAGTTTATCGCATCCCCTGTCCCGAGAGCAATATACGCATCATACGAGCTAGAAATGTAATTGTCATTAAAAATAAGTGTAGACCCATTTGGCAAATTAGACCTTTCTATTGTAAGAATATATTTGTAAGCTAAATTCGCGCGGCTTGTTACCCAATTGTCCTCCTCAATCAATTTAACGCTAAAAAATGAAATCAAAAGAAAAGCAATTAACATTAAAACTGCAATACTTTTGTTTGTTTTGGAAAGTGCGAGCCCCACGAACGCGCTGAACCCAAAAATGGGAATATTCATATAGTGCGGCGAAAGGTGGTTAGGAATCAGTACAAACGGAAATAGTCCCAAAAGGGAGATTGAAATGAAAAATAATGAATGTATCCAGTCCTCATCCTTATTTATGCTGCGAATAGATAAGAATAGAATTATTAAAAGCCATCCAAGCATGAAAAAGGTTAATAACTGGTCTTGTGCCACACCTGCAAACCCTAATGTTCTTAAAGTGTAATATTTAACTACTGAAAACACCGGGGTTGAAAGTTCAAATTTATAAGCATTAAAAGTGCCCTTGGGGGTGAGCATTAGCTTTACAACTAAAAAAATGGCGGAAACTGCAACAATCTTTGCCGCACGGCCTGCGTTAAATTCCTTATTTTTAAATATCAGGTCGTAAATAATGAAAATTGGTGCACCGATGATCATCGCCTCCGAAGAAAGAAGCGAGGCAAGAAATAAAACTAAAAACAACACATATTTCCCCCGTATATATAAGTAGAAAGAAATGATCAAAAAGCAAAAGCCAATTGCTGTTGCTCCGCCCGATACCCAATAATAACTAATAAAGTGAGCAGGGTGAGCAACATATAAGATAGAGGCAATAAGTGCTGACCTGCCCTTAAAGTTAAGCTCTTTTAAACTTTTAAAAATAAATAAACCGGCGGTGATTTGAATCAAAACCAGAACGAAATGGTACCAAAAAACCTCTTTGCCGAAAAGCTCTCTCGAGACTAAAAAGTACAAATTATGAAATGGTCTCCAATGGGTGACATGTGGAGGCCCAAAAGCATTCCAAAAATCCGCAAATAAGCCATGGCCGGAAAACTGGGTGGTTAGAATAAAATCATCTTGCGTAAAGAAATTAAAAAATGCCTGGTTATAAACGAAGGATATAGCGGCACCCAAAATAAAAATTATGACTAGTATCTTTCTCACTTATTAATTCTAACATTGCAAACATAAACGGGCTCCTGATAAGATAATTCGCGTGTCTAGTCTTAAAAAAATTTTAATTCTGGCTGCCTTTTTTAATGCCTTTAGCTGGATAGTTTTAATCCCCATCTGGCAATATCCTGACGAGCAATCACATTTTGCTCAAGTCCAAGGAATTGCCGAAAAAGGAAATATTCCCGAAACCGGGCCTGACACTTCCGCGGAAGTTGCCATTTCGGAAAAACTGCTCGGGACAGAAAGGGACATCTCCGGGAGTAACCGGTTTACTTACAACCCCTATTACCATATAGATTACACAGCAACGGGCAACGGTTTATATGAAGATTTTATTTCCAATTTACCAAAAGAAGCCCGATCGCAATACGTTAAGCATGAAGCAACGCATAACCCACCGCTATACCACATAATGGCCTCCAACTTTTACAATATTTTCTCCCAGCACTCTTTGTTTGCAAGAGTCTATGCAGCCAGGATTTTTTCGGTCCTTCTTTACCTGGGCTTAATTGTATTTAGTATTAACTTTTCAAAAATGGCTTTTAAA
>CAYTEJ010000010.1:0-9172 GCA_964436835.1 uncultured Gammaproteobacteria bacterium
CCCATAGATGCTGAATTTTAAATTTAAAATTTATAATTTTTAATCAATTTTTTAATATCTAAATTTGAAAATTTGATCATTTAGATTTCATTTAAAGTTTCAAATTTCAAATTAAAAATTACTCCGTTGCTTCGATGCCCATGCTACGAGCAGTACCCTGGACTATTTTGATAGCCGCTTCTATATCTTTAGTATTTAGGTCGGACATTTTTTCTTCGGCAATTTTTTGGGCTTGGGCTTTAGTGATTTTGGCGACTGTTTGTTTGCCTGGTGTTTGGGCGCCTTTTTCGAGATTTAGGGCTTGTTTAATAAGAATTGCAACCGGCGGTTTTTTGACAAAGAAAGAATATGTTCTGTCTTCGTAGATTGTGACGACTACCGGCAAAACCGTGCCTTTCTGGTCCTGTGTTTTGTCGTTGAAGGCTTTGACAAAATCCATTATTTGCAGGCCGTGCTGGGAAAGGGCGGGTCCCACGGGCGGGGCAGCGGTTGCTTGTCCGCCTGTCACGTTAAGTTTGACAATTGCTTTTATCTTCTTGGCCATATTTTTGGAAGTATACGCTAAAGCGTGGCTTTATTTCAAGGAGTTGGGGTTTTCAAGGGCGTTGTACATTTTTTTGGATAGAGAAGCTATGTTTTCTACAGCGTCTTGGGGGGCAGGGGTTTCGGAGAGAAAAACGAAAATGTAGGTACTGTTTTTGCCGTAGACTATTCCCGCGTCGTGGCGAACGTTGTCCAGCTCACCGGTTTTATGGGCAACTTTAATGTCACTGGGCAGGTATTGGGGTATTCTGTCGTTAACCTGTTGGGCAAGGAGTAAATCTTTCATCTCCTGCGAACTTTGGGCATTTACGGCCGTATTTCTAAAAATTCGCTCCAAAAGGTTACCAACCGCTTCAGCGGTTGCGGTTGGCCCTTCCTGGTAAACCAGATCGAACCCTTCTATTTTTTGTTGCTTCAAGAAATCGTCTATGTTTTGCCAACCGAGTTTGTTGGCAAGAAGAAGTGCTGAGTAGTTATCGGAGACGGTAATCATTGCCCGCAGGGCGTCTTGGACATTGTAGCTTACTACTGCGGAATAGTTTGTGTTTGAGCTATCATCGGGTGCGAGAATTTGGTCAAGTGTAGATTCGTTTTCGGTGAGAACATCGTCTTTTTTTAGTTCGCCGCGGTTTATGGCATCATAAGCTTTATACATGACTGCCAGCTTATAGAGGCTTGCGGTTGCAAAAGGCTGCTTGTTGTTTACTTGGTAAGTTTTCCCGCGCTTTAGGTCTTTTATGAATATGCCGTAATTTCCGGGTAGTTTTTGGGTTTCGGTTTGCAGGTAATTTTGGATTGCTATGTCTGTTTTATTGGGGGCGGATATCTTATTTTGGGAGCCGAAAAAGAATTGGTCAAAGTAAGTTTTGTTATTTAGGCTGGACAGAAAGAGCCCCAGTGCCAAAAAACCAATGACAACCAGAAGTAATTTTATTTTTGGAAACAAGGCAAATGGCACGTTACTATTTTAGACGATTGGGGAGTGTTAAAAAAGCGTGTGATGGTTAAGGCAGAAACTATCTCTGGAACTAAATTTCGATCAGCCGATTAGGTTTAGCAATTGTTTAGATTTTTTGCAACTAGCTTTTTCTGGGGTCCTTTTTTATATTTCGTTGATCTATTTCAATTACGGCTCTTGCTGAGTTTTCGAGATGTTCAAGTTGTATATCAAGACCGTCAAATATTAGAGAGCTATGATCATAAACTTCGCTCCTTGACATTGTTCCTTCTTGGTATTGTTGCCATGAGTTCGGCAAGTCTTTGATGAGCGAGATTGTCTGACCGATGGCTTCTTTAAACGTTGTCATAAATTACAGTTTTGCGACTTGTAAAAAATCCAGTTCCACAGGTGTCTCTCGTCCAAAAATGGAAACCAAAACTTTGAGCTTGCCGCGCTCGTCGTCTATCTCGGAAATTGTACCCAGAAATTCAGAAAATGGGCCGTCGGTGATTTTGACAGCTTCGCTAACTGAGAATGCGGCCTTAAATTTAGGCGCTTCCAGGCTCATGAAGCGTTTAATTGTTTCTACTTCTTCTTCTGGTAGTGGTGTTGGTTTATTGGAAGTGCCGATGACACCGGTTATTCCGGGAGTTGTCCTGACAGCAAGCCAAGTTGTATCGTCCAAAACCATATTAACTAGCAGGTATCCGGGGAAAATCTTTTCTTTTACGGTGTTCTTTTTACCTTCTTTAATTTCGATTTTTTCTTGGGTGGGCACGAGAATGTCGAGAATTTTATCCGAAAGTTTTTGCGAATCGACCCTTTGTTTTAGGGTTGCAGCGACTTTGGATTCATGGCCTGAATATGTATGGACAACGTACCATCTGGCTTCCGGGTTTTTAGGCTTCGAGGAAACTGCCTTTTCATCAGCAGGTCTTGGTTTCGATTTTGTTTCTGTCTCCGGTTCAGGCTCTGATTCTGGTATTGGCTCTTCCACTTTTTCTTCGGTTACGTTTTCTGCTTCGGCGGTTTGGGTTTCTTCGACTGTTTCGTCTTGCGGCTTGGCTTCGACTTCAGCAGTTTCAGGCTCTTCGACTTGAGCTGTTTCAGCCACTTCGGGCTCGGCCGGTGTTGAATCTACCGCGCTTTGTGGGCTTTCGTCATTTGGTTCGTCTTGGACCAAATTTTTGTTGTCGTTTGTATCGTCCATATTAACGTCCTAAAGGAAGACGAAGCAGCCTTTCCGTAACTTTGGTAAAGAGTGCGTCAAGGCCGGCTATGTATGCGCCGACTATCACCGCTACTACCAGCACAACTACTGTTAGACGCAAGGTTTCCTGACGTGTGGGCCAGATGACCTTGTCAAGCTCTGCTTTTGACTCTTTTATGTAGTTGAGCGGATTTATAACCACTAAAAAATCTCCCTTCAATGTCAAGGTTAGCGAGTATAGTAACAGTTTTTTTGGCAAAGGGCAATACTTGTCGGTTTGCTTTTTAGCAATTTCCTTTGAGATAATGTAGGTTACTTCTCATGAAAAAAGTCAGAAAGGCCGTTATTCCTGCTGCCGGATTCGGAACTAGGTTTTTGCCGGCGACAAAGGCAATGCCCAAGGAAATGCTTCCGATTGTCGACAAACCTATTATCCAATACGTAGTAGAGCAAGCAGTAGCTGCGGGAATTGAGGAAATTGTTATTGTTACGGGTTGGCACAAACGCTCAATTGAGGACCATTTTGACAAGCATTTTGAGCTGGAAGCACGACTTGAAAAAGACGGCAAACTTGAACTTTTAGATGAAATAAGGAGAATTTCCGACTTAGCTGATTTTGTTTATGTTAGGCAAAAGGAGGCACTTGGTAACGGACATGCAGTTTTGGTAGCAAAGGAGGTTATCGGTGATGAGCCCTTTATTGTTATGTGGGGAGACGAGTTTTTTCAGGCAGATCCGGTTGCTCCGGCCCAGCTTATTGAGGTTTACAACAAGTATGAAGCGCCGGTTATAGCGGGTGTAAGAATTCCTAAGGAGGATATACACAAGTATGGGATTGCAGATGTTAGCCCTGTAGACGGGAATGTTTTTAAGGTAAACAGAATAGTTGAAAAACCGGAACCGGATAAGGCGCCTTCGGACTTGGCAACACACGGAACTTATTTATTTACACCGGATATTTTTGAAATTTTGGAAAAAGTAAAACCCGGCAAGAGCGGTGAGATATGGATAGCCGATGCAATTGACGAACTTATAAAAAAACGCGATGTTTATGCAGTTGAACTTAAAAACGCAAGATATTACGACTGTGGGAATAAGTTGAGTTACCTTAAAGCATTAGTAGACCACGGCTTGGAGCATGAAGATACAAAAGACGAGTTTAGGAACTACCTCAAGGGTTTAAAGTTATAAGGTGGAATCTACATCTTTTCTTCGAATAAGCAGAGCTTTTCTTCGAATAAGCAGAGCTTTTCTTCGAATAGGCAAAGCCTTTCTTCGAATAAGCAGAGCTTTTCTACGAATAAGCTTCTGATTTCAAATTGTACGCGGTTTAGATATAATCCGATCAATGACAAAGCATCTGGCTGTTTTTGACAGTGATTCTGCGAAATTGATTTTTAGCGGTAAAAAAACCGTAGAGGGTAGATTTTCAAAAATAAAAATCGCACCATTTCTTTCGGTTTCAGCGGGTGACGCGGTTTACGTTAAGGTTTCCGGGGAGGCGATAGTTGGCCAATTTGTTGTTGATAGGGTTATTTATTTTGACCATCCGACGCTGGATGAGATTGTTGAAATCAAAAAAAAGTACGCGAAGCAACTGGCAATTAGAGAGAATTTTTGGCTTAGCCACGAAAAAATTACCTATATTACTTTAATGTTTATCAGGTCCGTTAACAGGTTTTTAATAGCACCGGAAGTAACAAAAAAAGATTTGAGGGGATGGGTAGTGTTAGGAGAAGTGAATAGTGAGAAGTGAGAAGTGACCCTTCGATGAAACTCAGGGCAAGCAAGTGAGAAGTGAACTGGGCGAAAGGTCAGGCCTTTGCGCTTGGTGGTACCCCAGTTAAGGCCTGACCTTTTCAGGGGTTAGCAACTAGTGAGAAGGGGCAAGTTATTTTTGGAATTTGATCCTGGGCTTGTCTACACCCAGGCTGTTTAGCTTTTTAATGTTCTCCTTTTTTGTGACGATAATTATGTCGGCCTGGTTTAGTATCAGGCGGGTGGCAAAAGTGGGCACCGGCGGGTTTGAAAAGCTTTGGATCCAGATGAATTTTTTACCGGAAAGCCTCATTATGATTACCGCCGCCATTTGACTTGCGTTGGGCTTTTTTACCCATACAGCTTCAAAGTGTTTTGACTTATTAAGTTTTTCAAGAATTTTTCTGAAAGGGGTACTTGCTCCTAGTGTAAGCGTGTTTTTGGGGTTTAAGATGGAGTTTAGTAATTTTACATTTTTCACACAATCCTCGCTTGCATTTTATAGTTTGGAATTTATTTTTTGCAAGAGGCAAAAAGGTGTTTGTTGACAACTGCAATTGGCATAATTTAGAATTTAGGAAGAAAGTAAGGTTTTTGCCGCACGTATCTTCAAAAAATTAATGTTTTTTTCCGGAAATTATTGAAATGAATTATTTAAGAAGGGGGGTGAGGAGTATATGGCAGCAAAATTATTTGTAGGGAATCTACCTTATTCCATCACTTCTGATTCGCTTAAAGCCGTTTTTGAAAAGGCAGGAAAAGTTGTAGACAGCAACATTGTTATGGACAAGATGACCGGCAGGTCCCGCGGTTTTGGCTTTGTGGAGATGAGCTCCGATGATGAAGCCAAGAAAGCAATTGCGGAACTCAATGGTACTGAAGTAGACGGTAGAAAGATTTTCGTTTCTGAAGCAAGGCCTCAAGCCCCGCGAGATAACTAAGTTTGACTTACTGATCGTTGAACTGGAAATTATTGATGATTAGGTTAAAAATCTCCTTAAACTGCGACGAGCTTGAAAAGTAAGGTGTTTCGGTAAAGTAGTTAATCTGGGAAAAGTCGATTGTGTAAAAGAGGTTGTTATGGTTTACGACTACGCTTTTTTCGTCGACATTATTTTTATAGTATAGGAAGGTATTGGAACCGACTTTTGTGCTGTTTTCAAGGTCTTTTGTTTCAAATTTGCTATAAACTGTTACGGTGATATCGATTTTGTCCGATATAAACCTTTCCCGCGAGAGAACCAGGTTGTTGTTTGTCTCGTAGTTGTAAACCCCTTTTAAAATCTGCGGGTATTTGATGGTGTAATTATATTTGTCGTTTGTGTGGGTTAGCCACGCGCTTATGTCATTGATTGAGCTTGCGGTAGTTTCACCGGGGAGCAGGTATTTATTTGAAATTTGGGCATTAATAGAAGGGATGTATCCTGAAATGAGCCTAATTAAGAGGACGCCACCCACAAGGATTGCGATTATGGCAAGAATGGGAATGGGGACAAAAAAACCTGGCTTTTTTTGCAGCCTCATATATCTATGATGGCAGTTTTGCTACAAAAAAACAACTCAATTTTACCTAATTAGTTTTCCTTCCGGGTCAAGCTCGATGAAGTTGTGTGCTTTGCCTTCTGTGAAATCCTGGCACTGGTTTTGGGGTTTGTTGTCAATTGGCTGTCTTGGATTGTGGGCAATATCCAGAACCCAATCATCGGCGATTTTTCCTAGGCATGGCCCGTTTTCCATATCGACTCCCTCACGCTTTTTTTCCAGATAGAGGTTCAGGGCATTTTTTAAAATATCATCGGCGCCGGTGAATGCTGGTGTGGGTGATATTTCGCTTACCTGGGTTTGGGGTTGGCTTTGGGTTGGGGCATCGACCTTTTTGTGGCCGAGTGCGAGGTATGTTGCCGAAAGTAAAGCGACAAGCAGAATAATAATTAACAAGGCGAGTAGTTTCTTTTTCACCTAGTGTATTTTACACCGTGTGCTTAGGCTATTTCTATAAATTTGCCCACCTTGCCGATGACTACTCCCTTGCCATTTTTAATAGTTACCAAATCTTCAATTCTGACGCCGCCCCACGGAAGATAAAGGCCCGGTTCAACCGAAAAAACCATACCGGGTTTTAAAATATCCTTACTTGTTTTGTAAAGCGACGGTTTCTCGTGGACTTCTAAGCCTATTCCATGCCCTAAGCTGTGGATGAATTTATCCTCAATGCCATTTCTTTTGAAAAGGTTAAACGAATCATTGAAAATGTCTTTTGCCTTAACATTTGTTTTGATTTTGGCAATTGCGGTTTTTTGGGCAATTGCAACCAGCGAGTAAATATTTTTTTGCTCATCTGTAGAGCTGCCTATAAATATGGTTCTTGAAAAATCTGCGCAGTAATTTTTGTATTTAAGGCCGAAGTCAAAAAGCAGAGCATCACCCTTTTTGATTTTGCGGTTGCCGGTTTGGTAATGAGGAAGGGCAGAATTTGGTCCGGAGGCAATAATTGGTTCAAAGGCCAAAGGTTCACGGCTTTGGGTTTTTGCTATTTGTTCAAGTTTGTCTTTGATTTCGGCTTCTGTTTGGCCGATTTTGATAGTTTTTAGAAGTTCGTCGAAAACGTTTTGGGTTATTGTTTGTGCTTTTTCGATATTTGCCAATTCTTCGGGAGTTTTTATTTCCCTTATTTCCTCGACTATGTTTTTTGTCGGAGCAGGTTTTTTGCCTTTTAATAATTTGCGGTATTTTATGTATTCGGCAAGTCTGATGTCCTGTTCTTCAACGCCAACTTTTTTGAATGCTGATAGGACGTTTTTTAGGGCATCTTGGACTTCTTTTCTTTCTGCCGTAATTTTTATCTGGAGGGTGGTTGATGCCAGTTTTAGTGCTTCGTTCTGATAAAGTCTTGCGGTAATTAAAGTGGCCGGCTTGGTTTTTAAAATGATGAGAACTGCTTCCCGTTCAGTTGGGGAAAGACCCTTGAAGCCTGTTAGATAAAATATATTTGTCGGGTTTGTGACTATTAACGCGTCAAGGTTTTTTTCGGCAAGTGCGTTTTTGATTTGACCAAGTTTGCTTTGCATAGGATGTAAATTCTACATTTTTGTGTTTGGCTTGGCAATTTGTAGTGGTTTTTTGATAAACTTAGGATATGAGTATTAGAGCTCCGGAAGCGTCGGTTCCCGAAATGGGTGATGTTGTTGATGGTGCCGGTCGGGCGACTCGAGCGGGTAAGCGGGAAATGGCAATTACCAATAAGGCCATCGTCAACAGTGTTAAGGGTGCCGGTTGGGCGGCGAAACTTGGTGGAAGCGGGTTGTCTAAGCTTGTGAGGGCCGCCTGGAGGAATAAGCGTGACCTTGGGATGATTGGTGCCACAGCTGCTGTTACAGCAAGCGCTATGGCTCCGGAGCAAGCTGTGGATGTTTCTAAAAGTGTTGTTTCCGGGAGCGTAGACGCAATCCACAATCCTAAAGGGTCTGTAGGGTCTGCAACTTCCGAGACGGGACAAGCACTGCTTGATGCTGCTGATACTGCTGTTGCCAAGGCCAGACAGGGCTTGGAATTGACAGGAGAAAAATTAGACTTACCTGGAACAAAAAGCCACGATGCTTTGCCCCCTCAAGAGAACCAAGAAAAAAAAAATTAGAATCCATTGAGCGTGAGATTGATTATTTCTACCCGGGTACCACGGGAGTCGACCGCGAGGAGTTGTATCATGAGATTGAGGTGACACGTGCTTATATGGAGAGGATCTTGACCCCGGATTCATATAATAACCTCCGCGATAATTTGCAAGTTTTGGACAACATCTATACAGTTGCTGGAATTAAGCAATCGGCAATGGGCGCTTTGGCGTGTGCCGAAAGCCGGGCCGGAGTTGACGGGGGGCTTGATCAATTATCGGTAAGCCTGGAGGAAGAAGTTGCAGCCTCGATTTTAATGAAAAAGCCCTTGGGGCCCGTCCAGCTTTCCAGGGATTTTGGTATGGATCAGGGGTTAAATGTAACAGGAAAGATAGACGATGATCGTACAAAATGGAATAAGGCCTTGCCGGCAGCAGCCGAAGAAGTTTTCAAATCTACAATTTATTTTTCTGGGAAAGACGGTAAACTTCCCGAGCACCCGAGTTGGGGTCTTGGGTTTTGGCGGATGCACATGGGTAGGAGAGGGATTGTAGAATTAATAGAAAGGTATTCTGCAAACAAGGGCTTGGCTTTTACCAACGTTTCCGACTTTGTAAATGAGCAAAAGATTACACCTTTTAAAATTTTAAAAATCAAAAACATTCAAGAAGACCTGGAAGAGCCCGGTTATGACCTGACGCCGATATATGTACTGAGGATTGCGGCTTGTGCTTCGATTATTGACGATTTGGAGCCGGAATGGAGAAAACAGTTGAACAGCAAAATAGAAACAGTTGTGGATTCTGCAAAAATTATTAAATTCCCAGAAAAAGCGCGGGATAAGGCCGCATAGCCAAAAGCTCCAATCTTGGAGAATTTATTTAACTGCGACGTAAACTAGACTGTTTTGATTTGGGTTGTCACGAAACTTCGTCCTTATTTTTTCTACTTTCGAAAAATCTTTAAGCAGATTTAAATTGGGCAGGCCGCCCTTGATTTCTCTGCCTACACCACTTGCGGCTTTTGTCGTATAAAGTGTGTAAAAAATTGCAAGACCGCCTGTTTTTAAAACCCTGTGAATTTCTTTTATAACCAGTGACCGGTCATTTT
>CAYTEJ010000010.1:9182-17577 GCA_964436835.1 uncultured Gammaproteobacteria bacterium
TTTAGATAGCAGGTGGTAGTCTTGGGCCAGGAAATCCCTGGAGACGACGGACTCCATGGAATTATCTGCAAAAGGGAGCTGTTTGGCGTCTGCTGCGACGGGGTCTCTAGTGAATTTTTGTGCAAAGCCAAGGGCCGGTTTGTCTTTGTCGAGCGAAACAACCCTGTAACCCATGCTTTCCAGTATTAGCGGCCCTACGCCATACGAAGAGGCAAGGTAAAGCATCCTGCCGGGACCTTTTCTGACCCGCCTTGCAACAGCAGCAATTCCTGAGATATGGTTTGCAACATCGATAGTGTCACGGTAGTCGTGAGCCCTCTCGGAAAGAGGGTCAAGAGATTCGTAAATATTTCGGTCTCCTTCGGCCACCATCATAGAGGCAGTAGGCGGTGTGTAGGCATATTGTGCCGATTTAAAAGAGGGGACAACGAAAGTGGTTTTCTGCTCGATCATAGAGAGGGAATTATGGACTAAGTTGGGCGTAAAGTCAACTATAGGCCACTTTAGGGTGTTTATTGTTTATTGTATATTGTATATAATATTCACGCAAAATAGGCCTGTCGTTCAGTGGTAGGACTTCGGTCTCCAAAACCGATAACGAGGGTTCGATTCCTTCCAGGCCTGCAAAATAAACGGTTAACTATAAACTTTAAACAATAAACTTTAGCAAGCTTGATAAAGGTCAAGCCTTCAATATTCGACAATGGTCAATTGACTATGGACAATGGTCGAAATAACAAAGGCCTGGCCTTAGCGCAATGTACTGTTGTACATGAACTATTTCCCGTTAAAGTGATGGTGACTGGACACAATAGTTGTAGGGTGATGGCCCTGGAGGGGTTACCGCGGGAGGTGTTAGTGTGCAAGTTGCATTTGGTTTGTTGTAAATTTCCTGGTCATTTGTGTCGTCAAGCTGGGCCCAAATTACAAATGCACTTCTGTCAGTTGTTACAAGAAAACAGTAGTCGTGTGCAATATTCGGGCAATTAGCGGCTCCTGCCAAGGCGACGTTGACTACTACATTGTCTGTGGCTGATCCACCCGTGCAGGAAATACTGAAAGTTGTTGTCGTCGTTGCCGTCCAGGAAAATGAACCGGTTGTGCCACTGCCGCCCGGGCCGCCTGTGACCATACAGGTTGTTGTGTCTGTAGATGTCCAAGATATGCTGACGGAATCGCCAGTATTGACCGTAATCGGGCCGTCTACGCCGTTTGCCTTAATATCTGCAGTTGGCGCAGCTGAAATAGTAACGGTTGCAGTAACAGGTGCGGAATTTCCTCCTGGCCCTGTACAGTTTAAGGTGTAAGTTTGAGAAGACGTAAGTGGACCTGTTGACTGGTTGCCGCTTGTTCCTGTCCAGCCAGGTGCTGAAACAGTACAACTGGTTGCGTTTACAGAACTCCATGTGATATTGGTGCTACCACCGCTCGGGACGGAAGGATCTGCTGCAGATATTGTCCCAATCGGCGCTGGTGTAATTACCGACAAGCTGACATTTCTGAACTGTGCTTTGGCGACAACCGAACCATTGTGGCTGGTGACGGCCATGCCGACTAGGGGAGTTGCACCAAAGTTTAGGGAAAGGGCAGTACTGCATTGAGTCCAAGAAGTACCGTTGTCGGAGTAAAAGACGGAGTAGCTGCCGGAAGTGGCAGCGATTTTAACCCATTTAGGTGCCGCTCCTGCGCCGCAATTAACATAAACGTTTGCCCCGCCTGTTACTGCACGATACTGCAAATCTATGCCGTTTGCGTATGAAATTGCCATAAATATATTGGCACTGTTGTTTGTAGTTGACGAGCGCACCATCAGTCCGGCTTTAGCCCAATTGTCGGTGTTGTCAATTGAAGTTATTTGGGCAATTGCCGTAAAGTCTCCAGTCTGTGCTTGGTATGCAAAGCGGAAGTTGTCTGTCGGGTCCCAGATGTCGGTGCCGTCGCCATAGATGTCGTAATTTCCCGAACTTACCAGTGCTTGTCCGCCGGGAAGCGGTGTGCCGACATCTGCTGAAGTCCATGGTGAGATATTGTCCTGGGGAATACCTGGACAGGGAATTTGTACGGTACCTACAGATGAATATGCTGTTACAGGGTTGACCCCGTCGGAAACTCTTATCCACACATTGGCGTTTTCTGGCTGCCAGGCAGAATTAAAGGTAATATCCCAATTTGTGGTTAACGTTGTGCCCGAGCCCGAATGTGTGGAAGTTGCCCGGTTTAGAGTGGCATAACTATTTCCGTTAATGCCGTCTGCAGCCCAGTACCAGGCTGTATTGGCGTCGTTTCTTATACCGATGTCGTTTGTCTGGTTGTTTAGTACTGCCGAAAAAGCACCAACCGGTGCGGTGGTAGCGTCGTACGGTTGAGTGTTGTTGATCAGGATATAGGCATAAATGATTGTCCCATAGCCATCTGGGTCGTCTACGGTTGTAGTGAATCTGTATTGGGTGCCGTAATTAACACACGGAGGCGCAGCAGTAAGAGTGCCGTTTGTGGGGGGATTATTTGTGATTCCCTTAAGGACAATAGCGCCTGCCCTCCATGCTCTTGTTTTACTTTGCGTCCAGTTCATGGTAACGTTTCCTGCCGTGCCCGCTTTATAGCTTGAAGCCCCTCTTACGTAGATGCCTGAATTGGTATTCCACAGCTGTGTTTGGCTTGCGTCAACGGTTAGTGTTGGAAGTCCGGAGTCGTAGATGGCGCTTGCGATGTCTACGACAATGTCGGAAGAGGAACCGGCGGCGACTGTTACCGAAAGTGCTGAACCGGTGCCAGAGCTTGTGTTGGAAGCGCTAATAGGTGTTGCTTGGTCTACATCCGTAAAGCACATAGCACCTGCTGCTACACGTGCGGCTGCAGAAAGAGTTACATCGATGGTGTTTGTGCCCGTGAGTGGTGCTTTAAGGTACCAGAGGTCAATGCGGGCATCGCTCGAACCTGTTTGTCCTACTCCGAAAACTTTCGTTAGGGTAGAACCTCCATATGTGATGTTGGTGACTGTTACATTTGAGACTAGGGAGTTGGATATTGTTGTGCCGACAACCAGGACAACATTACTACCGCTGCATGAATGTGACCAGCTGTGTAATGTACCCGATGCGATGCTAGCCCAACTTGAAGGTAAGTTTGAGCCTACTGAAACACCGGCAACCTGTGGTGTAACTGGGGTTTGCGGCATCGGCTGGGATTTAGTAATAAGCCCGGCGACTAAATGTTCCCCTGTTTGCACACCCTTTTTAAATGTGCTTGCGAGAAGATATATAAGGCCGGCTTGTTTTGGGTCTTTTGGGGTGCTATTGATGTAACTTTCAAGGCCCGGTATCCAGTTTCCGCCCGCATCTGACGAAAAGGCGTTCCCTGCGTGTGCAGCCGGGTCCGGGGGAAACTGGTTGTGGTCCTGGTAGTAGGCAACCGCGGCTGTCTGGATTGCTTTAAGGTCAGCCTTCCTCTTTGTGTCATTCCCTTTGTCTCTGCCGCTTTGTAGAGAAAAAGTTGTTAGGCTAGCGAGTGTGCCGATGATGCTGATAACGACTAATATCTCGACTAAGGTAAAGCCCTTTGAAAATGACAAAGCCCAAAATTTCAAATTCCAAATTTTTGGAGTTTGGAGTTTAGAGTTTGAAAATTTCTTTAGTATTTGCACTAACTCTAGATTAAGGGTTTTTTGGCTTTGAATCAACTTGCGTAAAGGGCAGGCCTTAACTGTGGAACATCCAAGCGCAAAGGCCTGCCCTTAAACTAGGATGTATAGAGGAGAGAATCTAGCTAATCTTTACTTCTTTGTGGAGGGTAGCCTTGCGGCATCGCTTGCCCCACAAATCTTACCTTTCGCCTTTCCCGCCCGCATCGCTATGCGAAGCATTGCGGGCAGGTCAATTCTATTCGAATACGGCTCAAGGGGCGATTTTTGAGGGGTTGCGCGATGTCTAGATCTTTACTTCACGATGCACTTGTGCTTTACGACATCGCTTGCAGTATTTATTCAAAGAAATTTTTGTGTCCTGGCCTTTTCTTTTTAGGGCAATATTGTCCGAGTTTTTACCCGTCGTGTAGTTTTTGGACTTACAGACGGTGCATTGCAGTTGGAATAATGTGCGTTTTGATTTTGCCATAGAGGTAAGTTTAACGGATGAAACTTCTTTTTAGCAAGGGTTTAAGTGTCACAGCCTTTGAAAGTTAGACCGTATGTGGTGACTCCACTCAAGCAGAGATTTGGATCTGGTGGAATTTTGTTTGCAAAGAAGAAGGCTTGCAGATCTTTTTTGTTATCATTGCCATTTTGAACCAGAAGTGGGAATTTTATTGGAGTAATTTGTGCAGAAGTAAATCTGATGGAATTAAAATCAACATCTTGAGCGTTGAAATTGTTATCGGATTTGATAACAACCGGAATTACACCGTTGCCCTTGTTTAAGTTTTGGGGTTTAACTTCAATTTTTATTTTTTGATAAACAGAAAAGTCTGGGCCTATGTTAGGAGAGTAATTGATTTCGAAGCTGTCTGGACTTGCTGTTGAAAAGTTTTTGACTTTAATATTGCCGAGTGTATCGTATGCAGAGATATCAATTGGGCCGGATTGTGACTGGAGGCCAAATGTGCCCTGAGGAGGGTTGATGATAACCAGTGTGTTGACTCCGGAGTCTGGGGTTTGTGCGTTTTGCTGGGTTTGATCAGTTAATGAAGGCTCCAGAAAGTAATAAGAGTTTGGTATTTCCGTAAAGATTTGGCCGCTTTGCGGGTCTTTACCTGCCCTTCTTCCCAGGGAATCAATGATAAAAAGGTCGTTTGGCCAAGGTGTTGAGATGTAAAGTGCGCTAAGGTCTGTATTGGTTTTTTCGAAACGGCGGATTCCTGTAAAACTATTACTGTAAGAATCCAGTGTTTTTCTTGATTCGTAAGCGGGATCCGCAATTGAATATGATGTACCATCCTTTTTAGTGGCGACTATAAAATGGCCTGGTTGGGAAAGGATATCCGGTTTGTTGTTGGTGAGATCAGTATCGAGTGTTGAGAAATCATTTAAGTTGCCGACACCGACAAACCTGATTTTTTGGGTGCCAAACGATTCATTGGCTTTAACTGAGTAGGCGGCGATAGAGTTCCATTTTAGTGCACCAAAGGTGTAGCCTCTGTTGTTTTTCAGCCATGAATTTAGTGTGTCTGGGTTTGTTTCCGTCCCATCGGGAGCTTTTGCTACTCCATAGTATTTAAGTAGCATTGCGGAGGATGTGATAGCGCATCCGCAGCCTCCAATGGTTGTGCCGCAGAAAAATGGTCCGATTGATGATGCATGGTCGTATTCCACGTTTGCCCAGTTTGGGTCCAGTTGGCTTAGGTAGGGAAAGGGAGGGGTAAGGTAGTTGCCAAAGTGGACGATTGGTGTTTCACCTTCGTTTAAAGTTATGTTTTGGCATGTTGGGGTAGTGTTTACCCACCCATCATTTCGAGCGTCGATGCGAGTGGGCAGTGGCATGCTTTTTTGTATGGTGAACGTTTGTTTGACGGAGTAGTTGCCTGGTGGGTACGAGGTGGGGGGAAAAATCGTATTTGTAGTGAAAATGATATCTCCGTTCTTGTTTGTCCATCCTGAAGATTTTAGATTACCTGTGGTACATTCACTACCGAAATACAGAAAAATTTCCCAACCTGGTAAACTTTCTTCGTTCCAGTCCGGGGAACCATCTTTATTTGTGTCGTTAAATGTGTGTGTGTGACAATTGAGTTAATTGGCCTAACTGAAACATTATCAAACCAGAAGGAACCAGCACATGGTATCTCCGTTATCTTTCCAGGAATGAAGGAACATCTTGAGCTCAGGCTTATTTTAATTTTTGAATTTTGGGCGCCACTAAAAGATAATACTTTTTTTAATTCAAACCAAGTTTCAGTTTCGGGAGCTTGTTCCAAAGTAATTTCGCTTTGAGATAAAAGTTTGCCGTTTCTATCATATGTACATACCCCAAGGCGAGGGTAAATAGAGTGGTTATTCTTGCCTGTATATACCCATGTGCTGAACTCATAACCTCCCGGCGAAGGCGTAATTTCCATAAAGTCTTTTGTAATCCATTGTCCTGGGATTACTGGATTATATAGGTCTTCCCAATAAATGTTTTTTAGTGCAAGCGATCTGGAACCGCTTTGACTGATTTCTGCCGACCATTCGAAATTCAGCTGTGGTTCGTTTTGATTACTAATACACGTCGGGGAGTTGTTTGTTTCCCATTCGAGTGGACTTGGTACACCTAATTCAAAAGATGGGTTGGGAATTAGATTATAGGTGTTTGCATATGTGATATTTGTTTTTACAAAAAATATTGACAGCACTATTAAAACCGGTGTCGCGATTTTTATAAGGTTGCTTAGCCTCATGGGGAACCGGTTTGTTTGTATGTGCCCTTTTTAATTTGCCAGGATCCACCTGGGCCGCTTGAAATGTCCATAGAGGCAAGACCTTCATCGTAAGTTAAGGTTGCAGATTGTGAAAGGGTCAGAGTGTTGGCAATTATTGCAGTAGCATGCGCCGATTGGCCTAGTCTTACCCCTCCGTTTAAAGCGTAAAAAATTGCGTTGGCACCGGACTGGCCTATCCTAATCGCAGGATTTTGAGTTGAAGTAGTGGCAAGCATTATGTAGCCCTTTGGGCTAGCGGTTGTAGAGTTGATTGTTGCACCCTGACCCACGTTGACAGTACCATCTAGTACAAGTGCTGTCGATGTTGATCCGAAGCTGCTGTCAAGGTCAAGCCGGGAATCTTGTCCTAGGTCGAGACTGCCATTTTCAATGTATACTGGTCCAACCATAGTGACAATGGTGCTCTGGGCAAGATTTATGTCCCCATTAATATATTTTTTATTTCCTATTGTCACAAACCCGGAGAGATTACATTGCGATGGGGTTTGGGCGCAATCTATTGTACCGCCGTTCGTAGCTTCGTCTATCCACTGCTGATAATTAAATTGCGGCATTTGTGTTGGTTGCTGATTTTCATGTTTTCTGGCGTCAGAAACACATGGTGGACTGCCCATTGATATAGTTCCAACTGCAAAAGCGTCTCCGGTGATTACCGCACTATTACCACACGATATACTTGCACTTCCGGTTTTATTTGAGTAAACACTCCCCGCTATTTGGGCGCTTTGCCCGAGGTCGACGCCACCTGCCCCTACTTGGACGGCATAGTTGAAAGCAATTATCTGATTGTTAATACCAACATCAACCTTTACTGTCCTTTTACTTTTTGGGTTTGTGGAGTTTGGGATATAGCCTGTAGAGGTTATGGTTTTGAGATTTGGGGGTTTGTTTTGAACTGTAACTTTAAATGTTCCGACTGTTCCCATTGTGGTTTCTGTTGTGCATGCTGCTGGACAATTTCCACCGTTTGTATTTAGAAGCCATACAGTGTTGTCCACGCCTGCTTCGGCCAAAGCCGTTGCCTGGCTGGCTTCAAAAGAGATGTTGCCAAAGCGCAGAAAGCTGGAGACTTTGGAAAACATAGCAGTTGTAAGAATCAGGATTACGGCCAAAAAGATAATCGCGATTATCAAAACCTGGCCTTTGACTTTAGTTAAAATGTGATCTCTGTGCATATTTATTTGTTTCTAAGATGCGCTTCGGTACTTTGCGTTATAGTATTTGTTTTCCCGAAATTAGTATTTGTGTTTGTCAAAGTTACAGTAACTTCCGTAGCTGTTGTTGGGGTTAAGTTGTCGGGTGAGTATGTGAACTGAAGGTTGGAAACATCGTTTGCCAAGACGTCTGTGCCCGCCTTCCGGGTGCTTACCGCGGCAGGGTAAGTTATTTTAACTAACTTGGTATTTTCAAGGTCATCCCGTTTATAGACAACATAGTCATAGTTTGAGGCGCCCGGATCGGTCGGGTTGCCGTTTGAGTCGAGCGGCCAAAGCTGGAGGACTACTGTAGCTGTGCCGGTGGTGTATCCACTGCAGGCTGTGCATGTGTCAGCGATTGCCTGAGCTTCTTTTATTTGGATTGCCATTTCATCCAGAGCCAACCGGTTTTCGTTTGCAAGATCAATGCCTTGGCTTTGGTTGGAAAATAGCCGGAAGTGTGCAAAGTATACGGAAATTACCATGACTGAAACCAAACCTATCAGGCCGACTGCTGTTACTATTTCGACAATGGACAAGCCGCGCAGTTTAATTTTCAGCAGGTTTTTGGTCTTTTTATAAGCCATTTTTATAAATTAAAGTTTCCAGTTTTACTTCCCTTGGTGCACTGTTTTCTGTATAGGAAATTGTGATGAGGACATTTTTAATGTCCGGGTCCGGGGGGTCCGGTTGGATTGAGTAATCGGTGATTGTCCTTGTTGCGGTTCCTTGTGGTAACTGTGACAGGTCGCTGTCTGCAAAAGAATTTGTGCCTGTGGGAAGGGAGG
>CAYTEJ010000011.1:0-14789 GCA_964436835.1 uncultured Gammaproteobacteria bacterium
CTGAACTGGTAATTGTTCCCCCATCAGCTAAAAGCCTGGGGGCATCCGCAATCGCCAAACCCCTTCTGCCCCTTTGTTGACCTATTAATCTCGAACTTGGATTCTTAACCATAAAACATTCACCTCCTACCGTAAGCCTCGTCTTCTTCTATGTTCCTCCACATTTCCAAAAGGTATTTTTTGACTTGTCGGTATCTCACCAGTAGCATCAGAACCGGCTTTAGTGTAAGTCCGGGTTCTTAGATACAAGGCATCTTTTGCTTCATCACTTAAGTCAAGACCTTCAACACTGGCACCAGCAGGATTTGCCCTCCCAGCTTTTCTTTTGACGAAATCCCAAACCGGCCTAATTCCAAAGTGTCTTTCTCCTTCGTTTCCCATTAACTTAACCCTTTCTTTAATGCTTCTAAATTTCGCTGACCGTGTACCCTGAATTCGATTGAAGGGTTCATAGTTAATTGTTCATCGTAAAGAGTTTTTCAAGGCAACAGTTCCAGAATTTCATCGTCTGTCTCCATTCGTGTCAATTATCCAACCTTCTCTATCTTCACCCAGCCTAAACGGTTTATAACAATAATAAGTAAATTCCGCTCCTGTCCCTTCGTGGATTCTAATATCTCTGCGGATTATTCCATGAACAATATCCGGATCAGTTCCGCTTTCAATAACTTTTCCCACTTGGCTTCCATCAGGAAGTCTACGCGCACGAACAGCAAGATATTCCCCCATATGCCGGGTATCAGTTAAAATCTCCCCAACCTGCTTTTCTTTCATCTACACCACCAAATCGGCAACAGTCTTGCGGCCGATCGTCTCCTCCATTTGTTCTTTCATATCCATCCACATATCCTTTGCACCACACGAACATTCATGGTCATCTTCAAAACAATCGCCCTTAACCAAACCACCATCTAAAACTGTCAAAACATCCAGGATTTTAATTTCATTTGCCTTTTTCGCTAGAGCATATCCACCGCGAGCTCCTTCTCTGGATTCCACAATCCCCGCCTTTTTAAGCTCCAACGCAATTTGGGACAAAAATTTAGAAGATAATTTATTCTTTTTAGCAACAGAAGAAACTGGGACAACCTTACCCTTTGCGTTTTTGAGCGCAAACAAGAGCATCAAGCCGTAATCCGATTTTTGTGAAAGTTTAAACATAACTACTAGTTAGAAAGTAGCAGTTTAATTCAAAGTGAAGCTAAAGTCAATCCTGAGCTTCCAGCCAGCGTGCAACTTCAAGCGCAGCTTGGCAACCATAACCAGCAGCTGTAACTGCCTGTTTGTAGGAAACATCATGTACATCTCCGGCCACAAAAACACCCTCAACCGAAGTCATCATTTTAAATGCCTGCGGCCCCTCACCTACAGTTTTCCTGACAATATAATCTTTCTCGTCTAGCTCGAGCTGCCCTTTAAAAATTGCAGTCACCGGCAAATGGCCAATCGCCAGAAACAGACCGTCTACAGCCAAATCTTCCTCTTTTCCTTCCTTATTCTTAACCTTTACTCCTTCAACCTTATCTTTGCCTAAAACATCCACAATTTCGCTATTTAAAATAAACTTAATCTTATTATTTGCTTTTACCCTGTCCAGCATTACTTTTGAAGCCCTAAACTCATCCCGGCGATGGACAATCGTCACTTCGAACGCAAATTTGGTTAAAGGCGGCGCTTCCTCCATCGCACTGTCACCACCTCCGACAACCACCACTTTTTTAAAACAAAAAAAAAACGCGTCGCATGGTGCACATGAAGAAACACCTTTGCCAATTAATTTCTGCTCATTTGGCAAACCCAGCCATTTGGTTTCCGCACCCGTCGCCACCAAAACAGCTTTTGCAAAATAGTCTTTCCCTCCGGCTGTCACCGTAAAAGGTTTTTTGGAAAAATCCACACTTACAACATCATCATTTAGTATTTGCGACCCGAACCTTTCTGCTTGTTTTCTGAATTTTTCCATTAACTCCGACCCTTGTATTCCCTCAACAAAACCGGGATAATTTTCAACATCCGTTGTCAGCATTAATTGCCCTCCCCACTTAACTCCGGCAAAAACCAATGGTGAAAGATTGGCTCTTGAAAGATACAATGCCGCCGTAAACCCGGCAGGTCCAGATCCAATAATTACAACATCCCTTATTTCCATATAATATTATTTGTTGGAATTATATCAGGAAGCGCAGTCAATATTATTGACGAGCAAGCTGATCTTATTATGACGTTTTTAACATCTTGGTTCATCGCAATTATCTTAACAGACTTTGCAAAATCCACAAAATATTTTTGCCAAAATCATAATTTTTCAAAAATTATTTTTTTAGTTTTTCCAAAATTTTCTTTGAACAATATATGTACCCCGATTTTGGCTTTTTCCGAGTAAAAATAAATCACTCTTGACACCGAATACGCCTCCTGACATAGAATGACTCCTGTCATTTACTATGAAAAGGATTACATACATTTTGCCGCTAACAGCAGTAGCCACACTACTTACCGCAAGTGCAGCCTTCGCCCAAACAGCAGGCAACCCGCAGCTTCAAGTAGTCACCCCCTCCGATAGCCAAACCATATACGGCAACAGGGTTCCTATATTATTTTCAGTTCAAAACTTCACTATAGTAGAAAAGCCAACTAATACTACTGCCCAAAAAAACCAGGGCTACATTTTAATTTGGCTCGACGACAAAAATACCGCCACAGATACCGCCACCAAAGTCACTGCGGACAGTTTCACCTATTCTGATGTTGCTTATGGGGATCACACATTAAAAGCAGAACTTGTAACAACCGACAATAAACCGCTTAATCCTCCACAGGAAACTACTGTTAACTTTAAGAATGCACCCATCACATCACCTACCCCTGCCGCAACCGAAGGCTTCGACAAAAACACTACTCTGGTTATTTTAATTGTTGTTGCCCTGGTCATTGTGGCAGCCTGGTGGTACACAAAGGAAGAAACCGAAGAAGAACCCGAAGCCAAGACTAACAAAACAAAACCAACAAAAAAGACCTCAAAAAAGAAAAAGTCCACGAGACCCAAGAAAAAGCGCTGACAAAGAAACTGGTCTCTGGTAACTGGAAACTTGTAGCTTAAAAATCGAATATTTAAAACAGAAGCCCATCGCGTTTGACGTGGGCTTTTGTTTTGGCAAAAAGCCCATTAATTTTGCCCAATAATGGATCGTTTATTTAACCTCGAACTTTGTTATAATGAACTTTAATAATGAAAAGAGAGCAGCCTGTATTTGCTCCTATTTTTGTCGCCTATACGGCGACAATTTTAATAGTAAGAGGAGCTTTTTACTTTATTGGAAAGTTCGGATTACCGGAACCCCAAATTCAAGTTAACAGCGTTCATATACACCACTACATATTCGGCATCGCAATTTTGTTCTTGGTTGCAATCGCAGCAATAAACCAAAAGTTTTCCAAAAAAACACTTTCAATTTTACTAGGTATAAGCTTAGCCATGATTATTGACGAATCTCAATTCTTAGTTACACTCGCCGAGGTTAAATATCCAGCTCTGGAAATGAATACGATCGTCATTGTTGGTTTTTTCCTCTTGTTATTTGCTTCCATCGAAAAGTTTTCGTTTAATAAAAATTTGTCTATCCCAAAGCTTAGATTGATACCTAAATTTGACTTCACCCAAAAGTTCGGTTTTGTCCCCAAGTTCGCTATCCATATCGCACTTTGGGTAATAATTGTAGGGGGAATTTTCGGGATTAAACCCGTAAGGGCTGAGATGGTCGAGCAAAAAAATGCAATTAGCCGCTACTTACCTCACGTACACATGTACCACAACCAACAAGCCTCCAAATACAGTGTCCACGAATGACAAAAAGGTTGCATAATATATATTAAGTGCGCTATTTAAGATACCTTCTAATTCTTCTGCTCGCAGCAATCGCCATTTGGCGCATATTACCCCAGCTAAAAGATTTCAGGGAATTTCTGAGCCTTGCCGAGAATATTAAAATCCCGTGGCTTACAATTGCAATTGGTGCTCAGATTTCGCAATATATCGGCGACGGCTGGCTTTCGTATTTACTCTTAAGAATAATCGGTGTCAAAATTAACTTCACAAAAACAACGCTTATTGCCTCACTTAATGTATTTGCAGCTCACATTTTGCCAGTTGGCCAGGCAGGAGTTATTGCAACCGTCTATTACTTTTACCGTAAGCTCGGTGTCGACAACCAAAGCCTGATTTTCTTGACTGCCGCCTGGAGTCTTTCGACCGGCATAAGTCTTGTCATTATGCTGGTTATTTCCCTGATGTTCCTGCCAAAATTTCCGTCTTTACCAATCCACCTTTCGACAATCACTCTTTATCTTTTATTGGCAGTTATATTGCTTATTTTAGTTCTCCTTTTATTCAGGAAAAAGCTCTGGCCGAAAATTGAAACCTTCTTAAAGAAACAATCCTTTGCAAAAGAAATTTTCACCTTTGTTGCCAATATCAAAATACACCAAAAACAGATCGCAACAAATAAAGGCCGGGCAGGTCTTTCTTTAGTCGCCGGTTTTATTTATTATGCTGGAAATATCCTGACTTTAACCGCCTGCTTCCTTACATTTGGCTATACACCAAACATATCTGTTGTAACATTCGCCTACTTTATATCTCTAATTGCCGGATGGGTAACGCTGGCTCCCGGAGGGATCGGTGCAACGGAGGCGACTATGCTTATCATTTTTAATGAATTCGGCATCCAGCCCTCACTCAGTATTGCCGCTATGCTGACTTTCAGACTGATTTCCTTCTGGATACCAATCCCGTCAGGCGCCGTTTCTTTTGCAATTTTGCAACGCTCTTTCAAAAAAGGCTAAAATTAGATAAATGGCAGAAAGCGCTCCCGAAACTAATAGTAAACCCGTTGAACTTCCCCGGAGAACACAGGAGAAATCCCTTCCCGAAAATGATAAGGCCAACGCACTAGATAAATTATTTTACGCAGCCACCTTTATAACCCGAAAAAGTATGGCCGAACATAAGGCCGGCATCGAAAGAACCAGACAACTAAGAAGAGTCCGTGCCAAACTTTACAAAGAATTGAAAAAGATCCCGCATGACCAAAGAGAATCTCGCCAGGCAATATTCGACGAGGCCCACACCCGGGATAATATTGAAGCCCAATTCCTAAACCAGGGAAATGTAGAGGTCACACTCCCCAACCTTGGCACCCAATCATCACGCTTTACGGTAGTAGAACTGCCGGAATCCCAAAAACCGCCGGAGGCAGCTAATCTTCCGCCAATTGTCTTTATCCCCGGCATCTCAAACGATACAGCATATGGTATTTCCCTGGTCGAAGAGTTAGCGCTTAAAGGCCGCAAAGTCATAACTTTAGGTTATCCGGAATCGAGTCTTGGTAATTTAACTCCCGAATTCGCACAAGCATCTGCCGAGTCAGAAACATATGAACCCCATACTACCTACTTTAAACAGGCTATCGACAAACTGGTCGGTGACGGCCCATTTGATCTCTGGGGCCATTCCACCGGTTCTGCTGTCTCAGGAAGCTTACTTGCAGACCCTGAAGTGTCAAAAAGGGTTAATACCGCCGTCCTCCTTTCTCCTGCAAGCTCCGTGAACCAATCAGATAATAGCCTCAATATTGGCATAGTCCATGATTTCATGGCCTTAAAAAGAGATCTTCCGGAATTTTCTAAATTTGCTTTTATTCCTCAGGGTGGAGAAAAAGGAAGCCCAAAGAGATTAGTCTATGATTCAATGCTCAAACACGTCCGCACCAAATTCGACTACACAACATCCCACGTTAAGGAGGGTGGAAAAATCATTGTAGTAAGCAGCCCAAACGACAGAGTAGTCAAGAGTAGCGACGCGGCAGAAGATTTTAAAAGAAACCCTCAAGTTAAATACCTTGAAATGCCCAACGCATACCATGCAACACCCACACTCAAACCGGACATCACTATCCAAATAGTCTCCCAAGCCCTTAGTAATTAACCCTTCTCGAAAAAAAGCAGCTACGGTGCTAAAATATACAGATGAAACACCCCAAGTCGCAAAACTTGCCTTTTGTTTCCGTGGTAATTCCTGCCCATAACGAAGAAAATTTCATAGCCAATACCCTCGAATCTCTACAAAACCAAGACTACCAGGGAACGTACGAAGTAATTGTTGTCGACAACGCCAGCACGGACAACACAGCACAAATCGCCAGGAATTTTGATGCAAAGGTCATTTTCCAAGCGCAAAAAGGCTTGCGTTTCACCAGAGAACGCGGGTTTGAAGAAGCAGGTGGTGATTATATTGCATCCACAGATGCTGACATAACTCTGCCTGCAAACTGGCTATCACGAATGGCCGAAGAACTACAATCGGAGGACGATTTGGTAGCAGTCAGTGGCTGGTTTGAACTTGAAAAAGGCCCGACAATCCCAAAGATGATTATTAATAACCTTTCCGGACTTGGAGTTGCAATCTATGAAACAGTCTTCCAAAAAAGCATACTTCTTGACCCTAATTTCATGGTCAAGAAAGAAGCTTACTTCAAATGTGGCGGGTTTTCTGGTCTTGACTCGATGAACGAGGATTTATTACTTGCCCAAAGGCTCAAAACTGTAGGAAAGGTTAAAATGAACTATGGTCATGATTGGGCAGTCGTATCCTCACCCAGGAGATGGATGGACGGATTTCTCCCCGGATCGGGCAGATATCTAATAAACGCCCTTTGTTTCGGGATTTTCGGCAAGTTAATTTTTAAGGATTTCAAAGATATTAGGGCCGAAAAAGCCTCTAAGTTCAAGTTAGCAACACAGTTTGTATATGCTTCAGCCGCAATCATTTCAGTTGCCGCCTTTCTCCTAATACCTGCGAGTCCTGTTCATGCAAAAATATCCCCAATCCAAAATAAACTCTCCCAAAAAATCAATAAATCCTTAGCAGACATTCAAAAATTTAGACAAGCTGACCTGCAACTAACTTTCATCCGTTAATGGCTGCGGTTAAAAACCCCTTTATCTCTGCAATTATTCCGGCTTTCAATGAGAAACTTTACATCGAACAATGTGTTGAAAGCCTCAAAAACCAAACACTTGATAAATCCATGTACGAAATAATAGTTGTAGATAACGGTTCAAGCGACAACACTTATGAGCTTGCCAAAAAAATGGGGGCTGTAGTCACAAAAGAGCCCAAACGTGGTGTCTCGGGAGCAAGGAATAAAGGCGCAAGCATTGCCAAAGGTGATATATTTGTCTTCCCGGATGCAGACTGCCTCTATCCTGAAGACTGGCTAACCAGAATCGCTGAAAAATTTAGAGCCGACCCCAGATTAGATGCTTTAGGTGGAACTTTTGTTTTCTACGACGCTAATTACTTTTGGAAAAAAGTCTCGGAAATCAGTAAAAGCTTCATTTATCATATCGCCGGAGGCAATATGGCAGTCAGAAAAGAAGCTTTTTGGCAGGTTGGCGGCTTTGATACAAGATACAATATTGGCGAGGAATTACTGCTTCAGTTGAAGCTCAAGGATTTAAAAAAGAAAATCAAAATAGAAAGGTCGCTTGTTATTTATTACTCTTTTCGCAGATTCAAAAAAAGCTTTATTAGACTCAGTCTTTTTTGGATGATAAATGACTTTTGTGTCCTTTTATTTCGAAAACCCCTAAACAATTTCTATTCCACCAAAACCCCGAAATAAACGAACTCATTTAACTTTTAACCAAAAAATTAGACATGACGATCAGCCACATGCGAAGCACCCCAAGAAGATGGTTTCGTGGCAACCTTAAAACCGTTTGCCCTAATCATCCCAACAATATCGGCAATCAACTCTCTTGTTTTCCCGTTTGGACCAATATCAACATGTATTTCGAGGTTTAAAACTTGCCCTGAGCCGACCGAGGGATTAAACAAACCTATTTTCGTAAAATCGTCAACAACATTTTGCGCCATAGAAAGCGAGATCGTCGCTTCATGCCAAATCCGCTGCTTCAGGGAATATAGGTTCTTAACCTTTTGCCTACCCCAAAAATAAACTCCTCCGCGGCCTTTTTTATGAACAATGACAGCCGTCACGAAATCTGCTTCCCCATTCTGCGCCTCACTGTCGGTTCCGATAATAACATCGTACGCAGCTTCAGTATCCAAACCTAAAAACCAAACGATTTTTTTAACAACCCCCTGCCAATCCATTTCACCGTAACTCGGGCTGTTAAATCGGCCAGGAACAATTACATCAGACATTTGTGGCCAATTCTACTACAAATACGTAAATTTAATCTAGCTTTGCTTGTTAAATTTACACCGTATAGGGAAGAAAAATACTTAGGCCCGAAGTCCTGAACTTGTTGAAGGACGAGGACCGCATGGCACTGTATTAAAGGAAACCGCAGGTGTCCTTTTGGGGTAAAAAAAAGACCTCGAAAAATGCGAGGTCTTTTTAATACTGGCCAGTACTTAACTGAAAGGGCTTAGGCCCGAATTAGTCAGACCTAATTTAATCTTTGCAAAGCTAAAGCCTGTTGTCAACAATCAAATATAAACCATGCCTACTTTTTCCCAGTTTGGAAGTTTCCCAAGGCAATTGGGGCTAAAATCAGAACAATTGGCATATACATTATCCCCCAATAATCGTTATAGGGCAAGGTGCCGAACTTCATAAAGGCAATTGGAAATGGCAAGAATGAAAGAAGCAGTAGCCAAGCCTCGGTTTTATCGAATCTTTTATAAATTAACCAGCATCCACCCACGGCCGCTACCAAAAACCACCAAAATGGCCTGACCACAAAAAACAGATATTCCCACGAAGCAAAGGCCAAAGTTTGCTGAACGAAAAAAAAGCCGTTGGAAATGACTCTCGGCGAAAAAATCGTTCCCCAAACATTAATGTAACGGGCAACAAAAACCATATGGAATGAAAAAATCACCAAAAAAGCAAATAGGGAAATTAAAAAAACCGGGGTTAATTCTCTTCTTTTGAATATTGAATAAACAAACATTAATCCTAAAGGTAAGATATACACTTCCCTAACCATCAAAGTCAGTGAAAAAAATAGTGTTGCTAAAACCAACCGGCGCCTTATTACGAAAAAAACAGCAATAAAAAAAATAATAACAGACCACCATTCCGTCCCCAACAACATTGGATCCAGTGCCGCAAAATGTAAATAAGGAAAAACTAAATAGGAAGGGATAAGCACTAACTTTTCCGGCAAATACCGCCGAGAAAGTAAGTAGGAGCAATACACAAAAGAACAAGATAAAACCAAATATAGAAAGTGAATATTCAAACCGCTCTTGCCTGGTAGGACTTTCCAAATCTCAAATAAAGTAGGAAGTCTCCACCCCCAAATATCCTGGGGTACAATTTGCATCCCAAAACGTCCCTTTTGGGAAATTGCGAAAGCATCATAGTAACCGATACCGTCTTCCATTAACTTGTACGTCTTGAGTATTACACCAGGATCATTATTATAGGTATAAAGCGGAAGATCACGACCAAGCATTGCCCGCAAAGAAGAACTTGTTGCAAAAGAACTGATAAGAAAGCAGGTCAAAACAATCCAAATCGCATACTTTCTTAACCTAACAAACTTCTTTGGCAAAAAAACATAAACGGCCGTCAAAAAAAACAAAAAATAGCCGACAAAAATATCAATTTTATTCCCCACAACAGGGTTCAAAAGCCCGAGCAGCAAGATTAAAAAAAGAAAGATATAGTAAATCACTCTAAAAAGATAGCATATTAAAAACCCGTTGTAACCGCTTTCTCTATATTCTATGATGTGCTCATATCATGAAAAAGCAATTCTTGGTTTTGTGTCTCTTACTGGCATTAATAATCCCCAGCCTCTGGCTAATGTTCAAAAATCCCCTTTACCCAAGCCAAGACGGCCTTTACCATATAGGAAGAATTGGTCAGTTCAATATCGCAGTTAAAAATGGGCAGGTTCCACCCAGACTCGCACCCACAATTGAAAACAATATTGGTTACCCACTATTTATCGTTAACTACCAGCTTCCCTACTACTTTGCAGAGGCCCTCACATTAACAACCCAAGATCCTGTTTTTGCCTTCAAGGTCGTGACGTCCGCTACTTTCATCCTAAGCGCAGTTTTTGCATTCCTTCTGTTTAAAAACTTCGGGTCTAACATAGCTAGCCTCACCGGTGCAGTCATTTACACATACTTGCCGTACAGGTTTGCTAATTTATATGATCGTGGATCACTTGGCGAATGTGTTGCACTTATGTTCGTACCGCTAACTCTTATTGGCCTTCACCAAATCAAGAAGAATTCAAAGAATTCATTTGTACTTCTGGCAATTTCCGTCTTCGGCCTGATCACATCCCACACGGTAATCTTCATGCTATTTACTCCATTCTTTATTCTCTACTTTTTAATAATTTTAAAGCCTGATGCCGAGGCTTTTAAAAGAACTGCCGTCTCTTGCTTACTTGGGATTCTGCTTTCATCATTTCAACTGTTTCCCTCTATTCTTGAGAAAAAATATATGACATTCGACCAAACCTTAAGTAACTTATACAAAGCGCACTTTATAAATATTTATCAAGTTTTTAGGCTGCCACATCCAGGAGTCAACCTTGGAACTCCGTTTCAAGTCGGCCTAAGTGCCACTCTGGTTTTTGCCCTGAGCCTAATTTTCATTCGAAGTATGAAGCATAAAAAAGAGGCAACTTTTATGCTTGCTTCAATAATAATCGGTCTATTTATAGCCTTACCAACCTCAAGTTTTCTATGGCAAAACTTGCCGCTTCTAAAATATATCCTCTATCCGTGGCGCTTTTTGTCAGTTGTAACATTAGCCAGCTCATATCTGGGTGTTTTTTTAGTGGATAACATCAAATACAAAAAAACGGCGGCAATTCTATTGATAATACTAACTATCTATACCTCACGACACTACTTTCTAAAGCCTATTCAGCTACAACCTAACCCGGCAACTGCAAACCTCACCACACAAAATGAAAACAATACAATCTGGTCAAACAAAGAAACATTTATTGAAAGACCCCTGATAAGCAGCCAGCCGCAGTCTAATGTCTATTTGACCAGCCAAAAACCTTTTGATATCACCGCCAACATCATAAATACAAAACCTGCCAAATTAATAATTAGGAAAATGTACTTTCCAGGCTGGATACTCAAGGTAAATGGCCAAAACAAACCCATTACAATAGAAGATGGTCTAATTTCTACAAATCTTGAGCCTGGCAATTGGCAAATCGAAGCTTATTTCACCGAATCTAAACTCCGAATGTTAGCAAACCTTCTAACACTTGCATCATTTGCACTATTGTTTTTCCTTATCATAAAACCCAAACTTTCATTCAAAACATAAAATGCTTTATGCTTCTGACTTAATAACCCAATATATCCCCTGGTACTACATTACTGCCCAATACATTCACCGCTTTCAACTACCGATCTGGGTCCCAAATATATACGGCGCGGGCTATCCGCTTTTGGCGGAGGGCGAAATCGGCGCACTCTCGCCTATTAACACTGCTATTCTTTTTATTTTCCCCTTTCCCCTGGCAATATATCTTTTATTTCTAGCGTACTCGATAGTAGCAGCCGCCGGGACATATTTATTCCTAAAACAAAACAGGCTTTCCAATATCTCTAGCCTTCTTGGAGCACTCATATTCTGTCTGTCAGGCTTTATGGTGACTAGGTATTTTCAGCCGTCAATTATCTTCACCGCATCTCTTCTTCCCATAGGTTTCTATCTCACCCAAAAAGCCCAAACAAACCCAAGATTCGCCGTACTTTTGGCACCACTTATTTACCTGCAGGTAGCAGCCGGACACTTGCAGATTACCCTCATTGCAATCTGCAGCTACATCGCTTTCTCACTGTTCATATTAATAGGAAAGAGCAAATGGAAAATCAAATTCCTCAAATTAATACTCGCACTAACCCTAGGAATTCTCTTAAGCGCAGTCCAAATACTACCAAGCCTCAAACTCTACGCACTCTCCAAAAGAGCCGGTTTTGATCCTAAAATTCGATTTTCCTATTCTCTGCCACCATCCCAATTGCTGACTTACGTCAAACCATATGCATTTGGGATCTCCAAACCGGGAGACGATTTGGGGTTTCGCCAATTCGGCGGCGGTTTTTGGGAAATTAACCTAACTATATGGACAATCCCTTTTCTGTTGTCGCTGCTGACAATAATCACAAAAAAAAAAAAACCAAGAAAGATAATCAAAGAACACAAGTTAATTGTCATCCTTTACCTGATTTGGATAATTTTCACTCTAATAAGCCTCGGTGGGTTTTTTAAACCTTACAGAATAGTTGCCCATATCCCAAATTTCCCTTTTAGGGCTCCGGCACGCTTTCTGGTTGTCGCAACGTTTGCAGCCTCAAGCCTTGCTGCCATTGGTTTTGAAAAAATAACCCAAAACTTCAAAAAACCGCTAAGGTTCCTGTTATTTTTCTTGGTAATAGGTTCAATAGCAGTTGAGCAGCAAAAACTTTTCCAAAGCTATGTCATCACCAAAAACTCAGATGAAATTCTTGAAAAATTGAATAATCTCGCCATTTACCCTATGACAACACCGCTAGTACTAAACGAAAATTATATTGGCCGAGACCTGCCGGCAATCTTTCAACATGAATTCAAACTGGGACTAATAATATCGCTTGCAAGCCTTCTTTTACTCTATTTTTGGTACCGGGTAGAAAAAACTAAGTAGTAGCAAGCTTTGAAACAACAACAAAGCGGGCGCTGTCCAAAAAGCCACTACAGGTATAAATAGTCAGCCTTGAGTCGTGGGTTTGACTGAGAATATCAATCTGCGATGGATCAATCTCTTTCCTTTCAAAAACCTGGTATTTATAAAACTGTCCGTTGTCCATTATTACATAGATACTATCGCCTTCATGAACCCTCCATAGCCCACCTAAAACACCAATAGTGTTATGGCCATAAATGATACTATTACCCGTTGTACCGGGCTCAGCTGACGTTGTAAGGTACGAAACGCCCGTTCGGGAAATTATCCAGTTGCTGCCACGAGCCTCTCCATCCGAAACATACAATACTCGCCCTAAAGCTGGCATATAAACCTTCATAGGTTTAGCTTGAATCTGCTTTGAAGATGATGTTTTACTGACTGCGTATATCCTAAAATCAAAACGGGAAAAGGCAGCATAAAGCAGAACCGCTGCCCCGGCTAAAACCAGAAGCAGGCTTAAGAAGTAATTTACGTAAGGGGTGGAATTTTTTACTTGCTCTTTTTTTGAAGAGCTTTTTGTGTTTGCCATAGACCAAGGGACAGAAATCCAAATCCTAGTGCAAACAACATCAAGTTTTCATAAATACCGGTTTTGGCAAGAGTTGATGCCCCAAGTACTTGTCCCCCGCCAACTCCGCCAACCTTGAAAGCCTCAGAAGTTGGGCCACCACAATCGGCGCTTTGCTTGGCAATAATCTTTACAAACAAGTCTCCACCCGGCAAATTCTTAAGTGTATATGTGTTCAAATTACCTGCAACTTCAACACCCCAAAGCATATTGTCAGCCGTCGGCCCGTAGGCAATATGAAAACCTTGGGCATCACCTTTGTTTGCCCAATGGACAGTTACCTCACCGCTTTTTACATCAGAAAACCAAACTTGGTCGACCTTTTGCGGCCCGCCAGCAGGACATGACGGAGTCGATGCACCACTAAGACTTGGCCCACCGCCTACTGCTGGTGCCCCAACAGCAACATTCAATACAACCAGTGTCCTATCCGGCCTATCTTCGCTCAAAACTATATGTCCGTCGGCATTCTTGTTCCTGGCATCATCGTTTAGTGGGTTGCCGTCGAAAAGGCTACCGTCGTAATTGAAAAAGTCTTCAAGATCCATTACCGCGACAGTAAATTGGTCATTGTATTTAGGGTCTGCCCAAGAATTTGGGGAAGTAATTGTCTCAACTCCATAAAAGTACCCGCCGATTTTAAGCTCATCGTAAGTTATACATTCGGCATCATTTTCTTCATCTTTGTAAAGAAGGTCGGAATTCAAATTTAAGGGTGTATTAAAAGTAGAGGTGCCGATAGTTCCGACCGGGTCTGCTTCGGAATTTGGGCTTGGGTTGATACCTGAAATCTCGAATTTGGTACCCGGGAACTCCCCGCCATCAGTAATATTTCCGTTTGCATCAACAACTATTTTGCATACCCTAATAGAGCCTGAGCTCTGCTCTTCGTGTGCACTCACTGTGTTAATAAGTGCGCCAAAAACAAACAGGGATAATACTGTTATTACGGGCAGGAAGATCTTGAAAAACCTTCCGATCATATTTTTTAGTGAGCAGTTAAAAGAGCAGTATTAAGACAGTAGAAAGATACAATTTGCGCATTTTATAGTATTTATTATAAGTTGTCAAGCCCCTTATTTCTTTCTTCAAATGTTCCCATAGCAAAACTTCCCAGCTCCTCTTTTTTCTTGTATATACCTTTCCCCCGGCCAAATCTCGAAAGCATCAATCCAAATGGCGCAGCTGAGAAAAATGAAGCAAGACCAAGAACCGATACTCCGGTCTCAGGTTGTTTCTTGGGCGTACTTGCTCCCAATACCGTGCCCTGGTTAACAGTTACATTTACAGTCTGGTTATTGTTCTGCGTCTGGCTTTGGCTTTGACTATTATTATTGCTATTCCCCGTACTTCCAGCAGCCGGTGTCGGACTTGGCGTAGGTGTCGGACTTGGCGTAGGAGTCGGATTTGCTACAGCACCCGGTTTAATCGTATTCAAGACAACAAGAGTTCTATTGGGCCTTGCGTT
>CAYTEJ010000011.1:14799-17142 GCA_964436835.1 uncultured Gammaproteobacteria bacterium
ATAATCTGACCATCGGAATTTTTATTGTTCGAATAGCCATGCCTAAAAAGGCCATCATCATAATTAAAAAAACTATTTATATCCCTTATAGTTACAGTAAATTGATCGTTGTATTTAGGTTGTCCCCAACCGCTCGCGGTACTAATTGCCTCCTGTGAATAGAAAAAGTCGCCGGTTGCCAAATTGTTGTAGGTAACACAAGAAGCATCATTCTTACCATCGTTTCCTAAAAGATCCGCGTTTAAAGTTAGAGGAGTCGTAAAAGTAGTCTTTGGCAATACTCCACCCGGGCCTTCACCACTGTTTGAAACTGGAGTAAGACCGCTAATAGAAAAAGTCACCCCGGGAACCTGCGAACCGTTTGTTGCATTGCCGTTCTCGTCAAGAACAATCTTACAAACCTGAATTGAACCAGGTTTTGCTTGAGGTGTAGGCGTTGGTGTCGCTGTCGGCCTCGGAGTAGGCGTAGCAGACGGTGTCGGGCTTGAGCTTGGTGTAGGCGTTGGTGATGCACTTGGCGTTGGTGAAGCAGCATTACCACAGACAACAGCAATCCAACTAATAGCATGCTGGTGCCCGCTCAACTTAACTAGCGCAGAATTTCCATTTACTGCATATTCAAACCCCTCCTGTGGGAGTTTATATACAGTCTGGCCGTCACCTGCGTGCACATACACTTCAGTTACACTTTGATTTTGATTAGGACAAGATACGGTTCCGGTTGTTGCCTCTGAAAAATCTACTTTATTGCAAAAGCTTGAATTTTGTGAACAATACTGGGAAAAGTCGGATGCACTTTTTGAATCAAGACTGGCGTTGACGTTAAAAGTCGCAAAAACGCCCAGAGCTATAATCGTTATTAATGGTAGAATTACTTTCAAATATTTTATTTTCATATACACCCTCAATCAAAGCTGAAGAATTATATAACAATTATTATAAGATGTCAAACTTAAACCTTCACCGCTCACAACACAAGGTTATAGGTTTTATTGACAGCAAGATTCACACGCGATAAAATCAGATTGCCAAAGACTATGTTAGACATCTAATAATTAGCTTTCTAACAATTTTGGTTAACAAGAAGGGCAGCAATGAAACATACTCTTGTTTTCCATCTGATTGGACTTTCCAAAAAGTTACAGAGGTCTATTGGTCTTAAATCGCAGCCTATCTCTCTTTCATACTCACAAGCAGCCGCCATGCTGGTTATTGATTCACTTGATAAAATAAGTCAAATCGAGATTGCCAGAAAACTCCATCTGCAGCCTGCGTCGATTGTCACACTAATCGACGAACTTGAAAGGTTAAAATTGGTCGAACGCCACATCCAACCCGGTAACCGCAGGACATATCAAATAGAGCTAACTGATCCCGGAAAAGCAGAGATTATTAAAGTCAGAAACCAGGCCTTTAAAGTTGAGGTATTCATTAAAAGCCAGCTGACTAGGAAAGAATATCAATCATTCATCTCAATTATTGAAAAGTTGTCCCAGGGTATAGATCATATCCAAACTTGGTCACCCAAATTAATAAAAAGAAAGGAGGTGAAAAATGAACTACCCAGCACTAAGCGATATGTGGCGCCTTGATAGAGCGCTTAAACTTAAAAACACAACTAATAACGGCCAAATCGCCCCAAACAGCCAATCTAGAATATTGGCAAGGGCACGCCAGATATTCCCATTAACACTTTTCCCTGACGAAATAATCGTTGAGGAACTTCGAATCGTCTGGTTTCGAAAACAAGGGCCATGGTCCTATGAAGTTGTGTCCATAATGGCAACAGACATAGCCTCAGTCAATGCAGCCAGTGGCCCGTTTTTCGGCCACATACACGTCCAGAGCTTAACCGGAGGGCCGGAAATTATAGTGGACAACCTGTCCAGAAAAAACGTGTACACAATCAGAAGCTTAGTGGAAGGAATTGCTATGTCTGCCAGAGAAGGCCTCGCGGTTGAAAATGCCAACATTGAATCCGAAAGGCGCATTCTCATGCAAGCAGGGCAAATTAATTAGCTTAACTGAAAAGGCTTCCGCAGTCATACTATGGCAACTGCAACAAACTGTGAACGAACTAACCGACAATCACTTTGATTTGGGAATGATAGCTTTGGAAAATTCTTAAAGCTTATTAGCTTCAATCATTTGCAATAGATTAACACAAAAATGACTCAAGAAACTATACTGCCAAAAGTGCAAGGGCTAAATCTGCAACCTGTCTGTCAGCTCTCAAAACCTGTTCACTCAAACGCATGGTTTCCAAAGACCATCCGTTACCTATATGGGAACCTCTTATTGGAATATGTTTTTCGCCAAAAGGTTAACCCCTCATAATTGGAT
>CAYTEJ010000012.1:0-9025 GCA_964436835.1 uncultured Gammaproteobacteria bacterium
GCTGGAAAAAAAACAAAAAAACGGAGTTAAAAAAATAATCTTCTCGTCCAGCGCCTGTGTTTACGGAACTCCCGACACTTTACCGATAAAAGAAGACGCACCGGTCCATCCGGATAACCCTTATGGCGCGTCCAAAGCATCAATCGAAGCTTTCCTCCAGGCATATAACGCTAATTTTAATTTTGATGTTACAATCCTGCGCTATTTTAACCCGTATGGCCCCGGTGAAATGCACGAACCAGAAACGCACGCAATTCCAAATTTCATAAAAGCTGCATTGGCCAAAAAACCAATCCCGCTTTACTGGAACGGCGAACAGGTCCGCGATTTTATCTACATCGAAGATCTCGCCCGCGCGCACGTTGATGTCATAAACCAAACCGGTTTTAATATTTTCAATATTGGCACCGAAAAGGGTGTGGTAGTAAAGGACGTTTTGGAGCAAATTTTTGCAATCATTGGCTACAAAGTCCCAACCAATGACTTAGGCAAAAGGCCCGGCGACGTCCAGGCAAATTACGCATCAAGCGAAAAGTTAAAAAAGGCAGTCGGCTGGCAGGCAAAAGTAGATTTAAGAGAAGGTCTAAAAAAGACAATCGATTTTTACCGTTCTTTACTTTAATCATTTGGAACTTTTAAATGAATTTCAAGTTAATTCTTACTCTCTAATACTCTAGTGTATTAGAGAGGACTTGACAGAATCTAATAATTTATTGTTTGCTGAGATTGAATTGAGAATTCCCTTAAAGTCACTTTTAGTTTTTGTATCATCAATATTATTTCTGGCAATTTTGCCAAAATCCACTTTAGCTACGAATACTATAAAACCGCAGCTTGTATGGCAGCGAAGCGCAGAATCTCCTGATAAAATTGTTAAAGAAACAACGATCGGGTCGAAACTCACAGAAGCCCTAGGTTTGCCGCTTGATTCAAGCCAGAAGGTTTTTGACGATGGGGTCTTTACGCCTCAAATAAACAAAAACCATGTACCTGTGCAATCCCACTGGGCTTCTTGGCAGCAATATTCTGCCGGATCCGGAAGCTGCGGCCCAATAAAGGAACTCAGGCACTTTCAAGCCAAATTTAACCTAGCAACTAAGGCAAACATTCAAAACATTCAGCTAAAAAGTCCTTATTATCCGAATAATTCTTTTCCTATAAACGACAATGCCTATATATACATTAACGGAGGTTTTGTAAAAAGGTTGGGAACTAGCTATGGTGCATCAAATCTAGGCTTCAATGGCACCGCACCTTACGCAAATGAAACAGACGGTTGGTTCGGGAATGGAAATTTAGGACAGGCCGCAGCGCAATACTTAATAGTCGGAGAAAATAAGCTGGACATAGTTGCCGGCGAAACCTGCAAATGGGGAGGAATGGGAAAGTTGGAACTGGTACTTGAGCAAACAGCTCCCCAGCCATTTTTGGACTTGCCATGGGATTACCAAAGCAAAGGCCTAAGTTTCAGCGATGCCGCACTGGCGATCAATTCATACTTTGATCATGAATACCCATTATTAAGCAGCGGATTTAATGAGCTGCAAAATGCTTCTGATTCAGTCATTAATTATACTGGCCCTCCAAGAGTTGATAAACCATATTCATCACACGATGGTTACGACTATGGAAAAGTATCTGGAGCTATTTTAGGAGGTTCAGTGGTTGCGGCAGCTGATGGAATGGCTACGTATTCAAATAGTTGCGGCCCTTGCGGCAACATGATTCTAATTGACCACGGAAACGGTTATCAGACCAGGTATATGCACCTTTTGGATGAAGGTCTAATTACAAATATTCCAAGTCAAAATGTAACAGCAGCCAAAGGGCAACAAATCGGTAAAGTTGGATTCACAGGCCACGTCATTCCTCCTGGTGACCTTGGTGCTCATATTCATTTTATGGTGGTACAGGACAAGAATAGTGATGGTAATTTCGAAGATAACATTCCAGACGGAGTAACTGACCCTTTTGGTTGGCAAAGCGAGGAACAGGACCCATGGCCAAATTTCAACTTTTCTTATAGTGGACAAAATCGTACAGGCAATGCAAGCTTTTACCTTTGGACCAAAGCAATTGCCAATCTTTCTAACCAGCTGAGTTCAAATGGTGGGTTTTTCGAGCTGGAAAGGTACAAATTGTATTTCCCCCAAGGAGCAACTAATCAAAACCTCGATGTCCAAGTTCAATATGCACCAAACGCAAAACCTTCCAATATTCTAGAATCAATTGGTTCAACAATTGTAGTTACAGCAAAAGACACTGCCGGTAATTTAATCCACTCATTCCAAAATTTCTTCACAATGTCTATCGATTTTTCTTCCTTGGACCTTTCAAGCTATAACCAAAGTAGTCTCTCAATCTATTCCAGTGAGGACGGAATTAATTGGATAAAAGAGAACACTACTCTTGACTTGAATGAAAAAACAGCCTCCGCACAAATTAATCACTTGAGCCATTTTGCTTTAATGGCCGAAAGGTTAGACGCAACGTCGCCAATTACGACAGCTGAATTCTCAGGCCAGCAAGGGCAGCAGAACTGGTTTAGGTCGGGTATAAATATATTCTTGGATGCCAAAGATAACGAAGGAGGATCTGGCGTTAACTATACACTTTTCAAAATCGATGACGGAAACTGGCAGCAATATACATCTTTAATTACCCTTACAACAGAAGGATCCCATAAAATTGACTTTTATTCAGCAGACAATGACGAAAATATTGAAGAAGTAAAAACTGCCATCTTTAATATAGACAAAATTGCGCCTGAAGCAAAAATCTTTGTTGATCAAAATAACTTAGATTTAATTGTTGAAGGGATTGATCAAAATCAAATATCAATATCAAGAATCGACAACGCTATAACAAAAGAGAAGAACGATATGATCTACGTAATAGCAGACCAGGCTGGTAATACATTGGTGCTTAATGTCCGCGATTGGGACAAAGAGAAGCGCGACAAACTTAATATTTACTCACTAAAATATAATCAAGATGAGGAAATTATTGAACCGGAAAACCATTTTAATATTAGCTACGACCGTAAAAAAGACACATACGTTGCAAAAGAGCAAAAATTTGAAATAGAAGATGATGTAAAAATACAAATTAAATACGACAGCAAGAATAATCAAAGTGTCATTAAGGTAGAACAGCAAGGCCAACATGAAACGAAAGAAATCCGACAAGGCATCATTATGTTGCAACTTTTAACAAATAAGGGTAACTTAGAATATAGTTACTGACATGAAAGAAATTATCTCAAGAAGAGCTATTTTAGTGATTATTGTAATACTTGCTGCGCTAATTGTCGCTTACATCGCTTACCAAAAGGCCTTATTGCAAAAACAGACTTCAAATGTATTCGCGCCAGAAGCAACATCTTCACAAGAGCTTAGAACTTTTCAGTCAAAGAATTTTGAATTCAACATTATGTTACCTCCTAACACAACTGCAAATGAGGAAGCCGGACGAGTTATCATCGTGTCAAAACTTGGCAAGGTGTATATAGATAGAAATGGAACAAATTTTAGTGGCTTAAATGAGTATTTGGCTGATTTGGATAAAAACAATAAAGCAGCCATAGAAAATCAGGAGCAAAAATTCAAGAGCAACTATCAAACTAAAGTAAGGTTAATTAAGTACCAATCAGGTGAAGTTCAAAAGTCAGTCGTTATTTTCACAAATAATTGGGTATACAATTTTTATACAAACGACCTAATACTATATTCTGCTCTCGACCAAATCGCCCAATCCTTCCGCTACACGCCATAACTAATTGCGATCAGCAAAGTTAAATTTAAATGCTCTATTACTCTAGTGTATTAGAGTAGCGCTTACGGACAGCTTTTACTTCATGTTCCGGCAACAGCGTTTTGCTAGGGTTGCCTAATCGCCAGATTATGTCTTCAATATCTGCCCAAAATTTTCTACCGGCTTCAGTCTTAATTATTTTATTGATAGCAAGTTGATAACCCTGGTTGTATTTAACAATTGTAGAAACTTTGGAGATCGTTTCGTTAGAGACTCTCACAGTCTCCTTAATTCTTCCGTAATCCATATTTTTGAGAAGCATTACCGCAATAGCTAACCTTTTTGCTGCCATTATTCTCTCTGTTGGAGTAAGTAGGTCTGCTAAAAATATTTCAATGTCCTTCTTATTTTTAAGCTGCGACAATGATTCCCATAAATTATCGAAAATTTGCCCCTCAATTTTTTTGTTCAGCAATTTTCTCGATACCTTTGTCACTCTATTACTCTAGTGTATTAGAGTAATCTGCAGAAGTAAAGAATGTGATAAAACCGATGCTGTACAACCAAAGTTATTTTGGAAGTAACGAGCTTTCTTTCTTGCCCTTAGACTTCTTTGCTAAATATTTCTTGAGAAAAACCTTTTCATTTGGCTTTCTCAAGATTTTGTAAAAGAGAAAGTGGTCAACCCCAAACCAGCTTTGGGGAAAAGAGCCGCCTTTTTTAAAACCACGGTTTAAATAAAAAGGAATGTCATTTTTTGTAGTCCAAAGTTGCAAAATATGGGCACCTTCGCCAAATGCATCCTTTTCCCACAATGAAAGTAGTTCAGAAGCAATACCATGTTTTTGGAAGGTGCTATCTAGAAAAGTATATCAAACTAAAGAAAAATTAAACGAAAGATCAACATTTATCGGATATACAAACCTGTTGTTCATATTTACTTAGCTTCATATATAATATACCAATGAAAAAGCCGATTGATGTAAAGCTTACAAAGGAAGGTTTTGAAAAACTTCAAAAAGAACTTGAAGCACTAAAAGAAAAAAGGCCGGGGGTAGTTATTCGTCTAACCGCTGCTCGTGAACAGGGTGACCTTTCGGAAAATGCCGGTTATCACGCAGCCAAAGACGAACTGGGCCATATTGATTCCCGCATAGGCGAAATAAAGTTACTGCTCAGGTTTGGCGAAGTGATCGAATCCAAAGGCATAGAAACTGTTGGAATTGGCAACATAGTCATTGTTGATAATAGTGGCCAAAAGAGCGAATTCAGTTTAGTTGGCCACTTTGAAGCGGACCCAACCGTCGGCAAACTTTCCGAAAAATCTCCCATAGGCGCTGCTTTAATTGGTAAAAAAGTAGGCGACAACGTACAAGTCGATATCCCCGACGGTACAGTCACTTTTAAAATTCTCGAAATTAAATAAAGTTGACATCATAAATTTCATATAGCTATAATTATCCTATAACTGCGTTAAGGGCGCAGTTTTTAAGTGGAAATATGGCACCCGTAGAGTCGTTCACACAAAGATACGAGCAGGAACCTGAATCGTGGTTCTTACTTAAACCCGGTGAAGAAAAAATCGATACAGACCGTTTCTCCCTGAAAGACATTACGACAGAAATGATTGTTGAATGTGACAATGGGGATATCGATGGCACAGTTGTTGTTAACACGCCAAGACCAGATATTGTGGGAGTCTTTTTGTTCGAAAATGACGATGATCATGACCCAAAACCACTTGAGATAGGGGAAAAGCATCATTTTTCCGGTACGCAAAGGATTGAGATCCATTCAACACAGCACGACGAACATGTTTCCTTAAAGCATAATGTGGCAACAGGGGTTGTTGTAAATAGAATAGATGTTTTTGAAGCACGGACAGCCCTTGCCCGCACTAAACCTGTTGTAGACCCCAAACCTATTCTGGTTGGTGCCGCGAGGTAGCCTTGCCACCCCTTAATTACCTAATATATAATTAGCAAGTATAATGAAAGGTGTTATTTTGGCAGGCGGCAACGCTACACGCCTCAGACCTCTAACTTGGGTTACTAACAAGCATCTTTTGCCTATCTACAATAAACCCATGATATTTTATCCGGTGGAAGCAATGGCAAAAGCCGGAATCCGTGATGTTCTTATCATAACTGGGCCGGGCCATAGCGGCTCATTCATAAACCTTCTTCGTTCAGGAAGGGATTTTGGCCTTAGGCTTTCTTATGAAATTCAGGAAGAAGCGGGTGGTATTGCCCAGGCAATTGCACTTTCGGATGATTTTGCAGACAACGAAAAAATATTGGTAATTTTGGGTGACAACATATTTGACCAGTCATTAAAAGAAGATGTAGAAGAATTTGAAAAAACTCCCAAAGGCGCTGTTGTTTACGGTAAAAAAATGGCAACAGAAAGCAAGCAATATGGAGTTATCGAAGTTAAAGACGGTAAAGTAGTATCTATTGAAGAAAAACCCGAAAATCCAAAATCAGACATTGGCCAAACAGGTGTATACATGTATGATAACCGGGTTTTTGACCTTATAAAAAAACTCAAACCCTCCGGCAGGGGAGAACTCGAGGTAACAGATCTTAACAACTTTTATGTAAAGGAAAAAACAATGACTTGCAAGATGCTTGATTCTTGGTGGGTGGATGCGGGAACTTCTTTTGATGAACTTTTAAAAGCAAACGTTATGGTTGCCAAAGAAGTCGGTAATAAAAATAATGAGTAGGCTTCTTGTAACAGGTGGCGCCGGATTTATCGGTTCGAACTTCGTACATTACTGGCTTAAAAATCACCCCGAAGATGAAATAGTTAATTTTGACAAATTAACTTATGCCGGCAACATCGAGAATCTCAAAGATATAAAAGACAATACCAAGTACAAGTTTGTAAAAGGGGACATTACCAACGCAGAAGATGTAAAAAAGGCAATTGAAGGGGTAGACATAATTGTTAATTTTGCCGCAGAATCCCACGTGGACAGGTCTATCCAAGATCCCGCTCCGTTTGTTTTAACAAACGTAGTTGGCACGCAAGTTCTTCTGGACAATGCAAAAAGTGCAAAAGTTAAAAAGTTTCACCATGTTTCAACCGACGAAGTTTACGGTGCTCTAAAAATCGACTCAAAAGAGAAGTTTAACGAGGAAACAAAATACAAACCAAATAGCCCATACGCCGCATCCAAAGCCGCATCAGACCATTTAGTCCGGGCATACTTTGAAACATACGGAATGCCAATTACCATCACAAATTGTTCAAACAATTTTGGCCCGTACCAATACCCGGAAAAATTAATTTCCTTATCTGTGACCAATTTACTTGAAGGCGGTAAGGTGCCGGTTTATGGAGACGGTTTGTATGTTCGCGATTGGCTTTATGTAGAGGATCACTGCAGCGCTATCGATCTGGTTTTACAAAAAGGAAAAGTGGGCCAGACGTATTGCATCGGCGTCGACAACGATATTCCAAACATCAAGGTTATAAAACTTATGCTGGAAATACTAGGCTTTGGTGAAGAAAAAATAGAGCATGTAACCGACAGGCCTGGGCATGACAGGAGATATGCAATCGATGCTACCAAAATAAAAAATGAACTAGGCTGGAAACCTAAGTATCAGTTTGAAGAAGCACTTAAATTAACTATCGATTGGTATAAAAATAACCAAAATTGGTGGAAAAGCCTGAAAAACAAAGATTACCAACAGTACTACCAAAGGCAGTATACTAAAACATAAACCTAATGAATAACAGCTATTTTGACCTAGCACACCAGCAAGAATTAGTAGAAGGCATAAAATTTAGAAAACTCACAGTCCATAAAGACCCAACGGGCTTTTTGTTTGAAACACTAAGGCGCGACTGGCAAGACGTTTTTAATGACGACGGGTTGGCCTTTTATATGCAATATATGTCTATTACGCCTTCCGGAATCGCCAGAGACGAGGATATGTGGCATGTCCACAAAAACCAGAGCGACAGGTTTATTTGCGCTTCCGGAAGAATTGTTACTGCCGTTTTTGACCCAAGACCGGAGTCCAAAACCAGCGGGAAATTAAACTTGTTCGTTATGGGCCCTGAAAATGAAGATGAAATGTACATGGTTATAATCCCCCCAAACACTTACCATGGTTTTATGGTGATTTCCAAAGAGCCGGGCTACCTGTTGAATTTCCCAACCCAACTTTATAATCCCGAAGATGAGGACAGGATTGCACACGACGATAATTTTACCTGGCAAAGCGTTAGGGAGGACTTTGGAATCTGACAATTTTCCGAAAATTGCAGTAATTGGTGCATCATCAATGGTCGGTTCGCGTTTTTGTGAACTTTTTAATTATCAAAAATCCCTTATCAAAGCAGATTTAAACGGCCAAAATCCGGTAGATATCACCAGCAGCCAGTCTCTCAGCGCTTTCTTCAACAACTATGATTTTCAGTATGTAATTTTATTTTCAGCTTTCACCGACGTTGACGCTGCCGAAAAACAAAGGAATGACCAAAACGCCAGCTGTTGGCAAATAAACGTCGAAGGGGTAAAGAAGGTTATTGAACAATGTGCCAAAACACAGAGGAAATTAATATTTATCTCAACGGATTTTGTCTTCGATGGTCAGAACGCGCCGTATAGTGAAAACGCAAAAAGGGGAGGGGATTTAAAAAAAATTTCATGGTACGCTATGACCAAGATCAACGCCGAAGAAGAAATAGAGAAAAGTCTTAATGACTACCTAATTATTCGAATAGCCTATCCATATAGGGCAAATTTTCCGGCAAAACAAGATTTTGCAAGACAAATACTTGAAAAATACCGCAATAACTCGCTGTACCCAATGTTTACCGACCAAATATTTACACCCACATTTATAGACGACTTGGCCCCCGCTTTCGAAGTCCTTATAAAAAGTAATTCGTCAGGAATATTTCATATAACAAGTCCTTCACCGGCAACCCCATACGATTTTGCAAAAGAGCTTCTGACTGTTTTTGGAATGGAAACTTTAAAACTGGAAAAAGGGTCTCTTGTATCTTTCTTAAAAGATAACACAAAAACGCCAAGACCCATAAATTCATCTCTCTTAACACAAAAAATTGCAGATATTGGGTTTCGGCCAACTGATTGGCAAAGTGGGATCAAGGCAATTTATTCCCAAAGCCGGAAAAATTGATTTAATGGCTTGTTTTTGGCTAAAATAAACCCACGCCGCATCAAAAGCCGCGGTTTTTGTATAAACTTATGACAATAACAATAATAGGCGCAGGATACGTAGGTTTG
>CAYTEJ010000012.1:9035-16994 GCA_964436835.1 uncultured Gammaproteobacteria bacterium
TACAGCATCCATCTTTGCCGAGTTGGGGAACAAAGTATACTGTATAGACATTGATCAAGAAAAAGTTGACCGCTTAAATAACGGGATAGTTCCCTTCTATGAACCCTCACTCGCAGAATACATCAACAGGAACGCTAAAGAAAAACGTTTACAATTTACAACATCCTACAAGGCGTCGGTTCCAAAATCCCAGATAGTTTTCATTTGCGTAGGTACGCCGCCGAGGCAAAACGGAGAAGCAGACTTAAGTTTTTTGTTTTCAGCAGTTGAAGAAACGGCAAAAAATTTGGCCGGATACACACTGATTACGATAAAAAGTACCATCCCAATTGGTTACGAAGACGATCTCGAGGCAATGGTCAAAAAATATGCTAAAGCAAAATACGAATTTGCATCCTCGCCGGAATTTTTACGGGAGGGAACAGCGATTGAAGATTCACTTCACCCGGACAGAATAGTAATAGGCACAAACAGCAAAAAAGCGCAAAAAATGCTCCTCGAACTTCACGCGCCTTTGCCCGGGGAAAGAATTATTTGCGACTTAAGAAGCGCCCAACTTATAAAATATGCCTCAAACGCTTTTCTGGCCACAAAAATATCTTTTGCCAATGCGCTTTCTTGTATATGCGAACGCACCGGAGCAGATGTTGCCAAGGTCGTTCAAGGAGTAGGAGCCGATAAAAGGATAGGTCGCACATATCTTTATCCGGGGGTAGGTTATGGCGGTTCATGTTTGCCAAAAGATGTGCTGGCCTTTATTGCCCAAGCCAGAAATTTTGACTATGATTTCGAACTTTTGAGAGCAGTCGATGCAATTAATACAGGCCAGATTGCAAGTTTTATAAATAAAATTCGGGAGTCTCTAGATCTTACGGAAAAACAAGGTAAAAACCTAAACGGCATAAAAATTGCAGTTCTCGGTCTTGCTTTTAAACCAAATACTGACGACATGAGAGATGCTCCTTCAGTCAAAATAATTCGATCAATTCTAGATTTGGGCGGCGAAGTTACAGCGTTTGATCCAAAAGCCAAGGAAATTGCAAAGAAAATTATGCCGGAAATTGAATACGCCGACGATGTCTATCTTGCCCTGAAAGGTAAAGATGCAATGGTTGTTGTGACTGAATGGCCGGAATTTGTTCAAATGGATCTGGAAAAAGCAAAAAAATTGCTAAAAAGACCAATAATTATAGACGGTCGCAACATTTTTGACCCTAAAAAAGTTAGAGAGCTCGGATTTTCTTACGTAGGCATTGGTCGATGAAAAAAGCACTAGTTACCGGGGCCGCAGGTTTTGTCGGCAGCCACTTAAGCAAATACCTTGTTGCAAACGGCATAGAAGTGTATGGTCTAATTCACCCCGAACATTCTGCACAAAATATCAAATTGATTGAGGAGAAAATCAAAATTATAAAATGTGACATTTTAGAAAAAAAAGAACTGGTTAATATCCTAAGCAGCCGAGGCTTTGAGTACATTTTTCATTTAGCTGCATTTTCATCACCCCCGCAAAGCTTTCTAAATCCAAAAGAAACCCTGGAAAATAATATAATCGGAGAACTAAATTTGCTTGAAATATTAGCTAAAATTGAATCTAGCGCAAAAATCCTCATTGTTGGATCAGCAGATGAGTATGGTTCTGCCTCCAAAAAATACATACCAATCGACGAAGAAACTCCGCTAGCACCCAATTCTCCATATGCAGTTTCAAAAATTGCCCAGGATATGTTAGCTTTGCAGTATCATTTACGCTATAAACTGAATACAATTCGCGTGAGGCCATTTAATCATATTGGACCCGGCCAATCAAAAATGTTTGTTGTTCCCGCTTTTGCTTCACAAATTGCAAAACTCGAAAAAACCGGCGGAGGCGAAATTTTAGTTGGAAATCTTAACTCTTGGCGCGATTTTACGGATGTGCGCGACATGGTCAGGGCATATCTTCTGGCTCTTGAAAAAGGTAACCCGGGGGATGTGTATAATATTGGTTCTGGCAAAGCTTACAAAATTGCTGATATATTAAAAGAATTAATTTCATTTTCAAAAGTTGAAATTAAGGTTAAGCAAGACCCGAAACTAATAAGGAACACGGATGTAGAAAAGATCTGTTGTGACTTTTCAAAGTTCAAAAAGCAAACGGGATGGTATCCAAAAATACCAATTACCAAAACACTTTTTGATACAATTGAGTACGAAAGGAATATGGTTAAATAGATGTCGCAAAAAAGAGCACTGATAACAGGTATCACTGGCCAGGACGGTTCGTACCTTGCCGAATTCTTGCTCTCTAAAAATTACAAGGTTTTTGGGTTGACCAGAAGGACTTCTACTCCTAATTATGAACGGATAAAGCATATCGAGAATCAGATTGAGTTAATACCAGGTGATTTGTTGGACCAGCAATCGTTAACAACCGCAGTTGAAATTTCCAAACCGGACGAAATTTACAATCTTGCTGCCCAAAGCTTTGTTGCTACATCTTGGTCGCAACCGGTTTTGACGGGGGAGTTTACAGCACTCGGCGTAACTAGAATGCTGGAAGCAACCAGACAGCTCGCGCCAAAGGCAAAATTTTACCAGGCATCGTCATCTGAAATGTTTGGCCAGGCAGAGGAATCACCACAAACCGAAACTACACGTTTCCACCCAAGAAGCCCTTATGGAGTTGCAAAAGTTTATGGACATTGGATAACGATAAACTACAGGGAGTCATATGATATTTTTGCAGTCTCGGGTATATTATTTAACCACGAGTCTCCGCGTAGAGGCTTGGAATTTGTCACCCGTAAAATTTCACACCAAATTGCCAAGATCCACCTGGGACAAACAGACCAGCTTGTTCTTGGCAATTTGGCAGCGAGAAGAGACTGGGGCTTTGCCGGAGATTATGTACAAGCCATGTGGCTTATGCTTCAACATGACAAACCTGATGATTATGTTATTGCAACAGGCGAAAATCATTCGGTTGAAGATTTTGTCAAAGAGGCATTTAAAGTTATCGGCGTTAGTAATTGGAAAAAATATGTGAAAACTTCCAAAGAATTTATGCGGCCGGCAGAAGTAGATTTCCTAATAGGGGATTCTTCAAAAGCAAGAAAAGTGTTGGGCTGGGAGCCACAAGTATCATTTAAAGAACTTGTTAAAATGATGGTCGAAAACGATATTAAGCTTCTTAAGAAAAATTCCAAATGAGATTAGTTGTAAACATACCGACTTACAACGAGGAAGATAATATTCGGGAGGTAATAAAAAGGGTTCTGGCAACTGCTAGTAAAATGCCGAAACTTGATCTTCATGTATTAATCGCAGACAGTCATTCACCCGACAAAACTCCTCAGATTGTAAAGGAGATTTCAAAAACAAATCCCAAAGTACATTATTTGGATGTTAAAGATCGCGGGCTTGGTATAGGCATTGTCAAAGGCCACCGTTTTGCAATCGATAAACTAAAGGCGGACATTTTGGCTCAAATGGATGGTGATTTGTCTCATGACCCATCGACCTTGCCTAAAATGGTTAATTACATAATAGAGGAAAACTACGACTTGGTCGTCGGATCAAGACTAATAAAAGGAGGCAAAAATTTATTAGGCTGGCATAGAAGACTTTTTACGCGTGGGTCTGCTTTTTACTGCAAAGTCGCATGGGGGACGTTTTCAATTTCAGAATACACAAACTCCTACCGTGTATTTACAAAGCGGCTTTTTGAAAGCATCGATTTTAAAAAAGTACCCTGGAAATCTCAAACATACATTATCCAGCCCGCTTTTTTATACGCTGCGCTTAGTGTAGGGGCTAGAGTAAAGGAAATCCCTATTACTTTTGAAGACCGCAAAGAGGGCTATTCTAAATCAAAAATTGTCTCCTACATATTTGATGTACTAAAATTTGGAGTCAGAGTCAGGATCGAAACATCAAAGACATTTATCAAGTTTTTGTCAGTTGGAACCCTTACTTATTTTATAAATGCAATCCTCTTAGGACTTCTGTACCGTGGCAATATCTATTCCCTTAAGGTCCTCACAAACCCTATTCTATCGTTTATTCCCATAAGCCATCCTTCTACAAAATTTTTCTCTATTTATCTTGATAGGCTGTTTGTGGCATCTTTAATTTCGATTGAAGCCTCCATCATAGTCAATTTTATTTTTCATGAAAATTGGACCTTTAAGCATCGCAACCGCGAAGGTGCTAAATTAAAAAGATTCCTAAAGTTTAATCTATCTTCCGTTGGAAGCCCAATAATACAGCTTGCTAGTATCTTGATATTTGCACAGGTACTCCATGTAAATGAACAAATAGGCCTTGCAGTTGGGGTCATAATTGGCCTGTTTGTCAATTACGCCATTAATCTTCTTTGGATTTGGAAAGAACATCCGGAGGGGACGAATAGTTTATTATCCAATCCGGTAAACGGAAATTGATTTATATTTGCTCGCAGAACACTAATGAATGCGAGTGAATACATACTTCCGAAGGGCTTGGAATGTTCTGCTCGCTCATGTAAACTTGAAAAGACAATACCGGGGGCTTTTGGCCCTCGGAAGTTTATCAATATGCCCAAAATTTCTTATGACCGCTTAAAAATACTTCTGCTGTCTGCGGTTGTTTTAGTAGCAATATTTTTTAGGTTTTGGATGATTAGAGATTATATGGTTTTTCTCGGGGATGAAGGCCGGGATATGATTGTCATAAGGGATATTTTTGTTAAACATCATATCCCATTCCTGGGACCAACAGCATCAGTGGGAGGGTTTTATTTAGGCCCCATTTATTACTGGATGGCTGCGCCCTTTTTGCTTTTGTCAGGCTTCGACCCTGTCGGGCCATCATACATGGTTGCCATAATTGGTGTGTTGACCATTCTCTTACTTTATAAATTCTTAAAGGAAACGGCCGGTTTCTGGCCAGCAATCATGGCAACCCTACTTTACGCAACAGCTCCTCTAATAGTGAGATATTCGAGGTCATCGTGGAACCCAAACCCTTTGCCGTTTTTCGCTTTGCTTTTAGTGTACGCAACCTATCTTGGAATAAAACGCAATAAAATCACCTATTTTTTACTGGCTGGAGCATCTTTTGGCATTGCAATCCAACTGCATTATTTAGCCTCATTACTAGGCTTAGTTTTTTTGAGCATTATTTTACTTAACCTTAACTGGAAAAAGTGGTTTATGGCTATAATTAGTTTTGCGCTTGGCTCATTTGTGACATTTTCCCCATTTTTGATATTCGAAGCAGCCCACAATTTTCCAAATTTTAGGACAATTTTGGAATTTATTACACGGGGAACTAATGTTGGGTATAAAAATTTCAATTTTCTATGGCTTATAACCAGTACAGCAAATATTTTTTTAGAAAATATCTCACATTTGTACGGCACTGTTTATACAAAAATCATCTTATGGTCTCTAATAATTTTAAGTACGATTGGCCTTCATAACTCCTGGAAATCAAAAGAAAAGAGAATTGCGATTGTAATTGGCATTACTTGGTTTTTTGGTGGGCTATTATTCCTTCGCTTGTATACCGGTACTCTCAATGATTATTATTTTGGCTTTCTTTTTCCAGCACCCTTTTTGTTATTAGGGTTTGTATTTTCTCAACTTTGGCACAATAAATTTTTAAGAATCGTTCCACTTGCCTTCACAATATTGGTTCTAATATGGTTTTCAAATAATGCCTTTTATAAAGGTGAGCCAAACCGACTTATTAACCAAACTGAAGATATTGCAAATCAAATTATACAAATAACAAACGGACAGCCATATAGTTTTGCATTGGTATCGGATCATAATAGTGACCATGCTTATCGTTATTTTCTTGATATAAAGGGTAAACCACCAACAGGACTTGAATCATTGGTAACGGATCAACTTATCGTATTATGTGAATCAAAAACATGCTCGCCGCTTGGCAACCCTTTATGGGAAATTGCCGCCTTTGGCAGAGGAGAAATCGCAGGTGAGTGGGATTTGCCCAAATATGGCTTTAAGCTTTACCGCCTCACTCACTGGCCAGGCGCTCCTTCACCTGCTGGAAAACCGGCCGTTAAAGGTGGATAATATATGCGGAATTAAAAATGCTAAAGAACATTATCTCTGCAAAACAATTTGATAAGCTTACAATTGAGGAGATTTTCCGTAGGGTAGACCAGATTAAGTCTGGGAAATATGACAATAATGTCATGTCTGGGAAAATAATGTCCACCCTGTTCTATGAGCCCTCCACCAGGACAAGACTATCCTTCGAATCCTCGATGTTAAGGCTTGGCGGTGGTGTAATCTCCACAGAAAGCGCTGCCGAATTTTCTTCAGCATCTAAAGGAGAAACGCTAGAAGACACAATAAGGGTTGTGAATGCTTTTAGTGATGTGATAGTTCTTCGACATTTTGCTGCCGGTGCCTCTGAAATTGCTCAGAGGTACTCTAGAGTGCCGATAATAAACGCAGGCGATGGCAATGGTGAGCACCCATCACAAGCACTACTGGATCTCTATACAATTTTTTCAAAATTCTCCGACAAAGATATAACCGTTGCTATGGTCGGAGATCTGCTAAATGGCAGGACAATACACTCCCTAAGCGTTTTATTGTCACTGTACCCTAAAATTAGATTGATTTATGTGTCGCCCCAGGCGCTAGCTATACCCAAAAGCTTAAAAACCTTCTTAAAGAATAAAAAGATTAAATTCAGCGAAACCCTAGATTTGGATGCGGCGCTAAAAAATGCCGATGTTATTTACCAAACCAGAATTCAAAAAGAGCGGTTTAAGAATGAAACAGATTACATAAAATTTAAAGGGCTTTATATTCTAGATAAAAACAGCCTAAAACATCTCAAGAAAAAAGCAGTAATAATGCATCCGTTGCCAAGGGTCAACGAAATTACTTCGGACGTAGACAAAGACCCCCGGGCTATTTACTTTGAGCAGGTTCAAAATGGATTGTACGTAAGAATGTCTCTCTTACTTTATCTCTTTGACAAATCCTCTACAAAAACTCGATAATTGATATATGGCCCAAGGCCCACATCTATCAGTTATTATCCCTGCTTATAACGAAGAGCCAAACTTTAAAAAGGGGACAGTCAGTGAAGTACCTGCATTTCTAAAAAAACAAGATTACACCTACGAAATTCTTATTGTTGATGACGGGTCAAGTGACAATACAGCATCACTGGCCCAAGATTTTGCTAACAAACACAATAATGTCCGCGTTATAAAAAATCCGCACGAGGGTAAGGCAGCGACTGTTAAAACAGGTGTCGAGGAAGCAAAAGGTGACTACATCCTTTTTACCGACTTCGATCAAGCAACTCCTATCCCTGAAGTCGAAAGGCTCCTGCCGTATTTTTCCCAATATGATATTGTTATAGGTTCCAGGCAGCTTCCGGGTGCAAAAAGGGAAAAAGAGCCAATCCACAGGCACATCATGGGTTTGGTCTTTAATATTTTGGTTCAAATAATCGCTGTACGTGGCATCTGGGATACTCAGGCAGGTTTTAAATGTTTTAAAGCACAGGTCGCAAAAGAACTCTTTGGTCAGCTTAGAGTTTATGGAAAAGCAAAAAAAGTTCAAGGGGCATTGGTTACAGCATTTGATGTAGAGCTCTTATTCATTGCTAAAAAAAGAGGCTTCAAAATTAAAGAGGTGCCTATCATTTGGCATCATGTGAGCACAAGTCGCGTAAACCCAATAAAAGATTCGCTGAGAATGCTAAGAGATGTAATAAAAATCCGCCTTAATGACTTTCGCGGTGTGTACAACTAGCTAGTTCTCCTTTGTTTTCGCACATTTTATATGTAAAATAAATGATGTGTCACGCTTAGAGAAACTTCTCATAGCAGTAAATCTAGTAACCTACCTTGTGCTGGCTATTTTCTCGTATGCATATGTCGACTTAAATTTAACTTTAAGCCAAAACCCCCTTTTGCTTCATTTCGTGGGAGCAATGCAA
>CAYTEJ010000013.1:0-416 GCA_964436835.1 uncultured Gammaproteobacteria bacterium
GTAATTGTATTGTCCGATGAAGTTACTTTTTCAGAGTCTATTGACTTAGGAAAAATTTCAACAGAGCAGTTGGAAGATGAAAAAAAGCATTTTTTTGAAAGTGTTCCGGTAGATTTACACGAATTATCGCGTATGGAGGTTGTTTATAAAGGCAGTCTATTTCTGGCAGCATGCAATAAAAAGCTATACGAGAGTGTTTTAAAATCCCTTTTGGCTTTGGGTGGAGCAGTTGAATTTATCGTTCCGGCATTTATTTTTGGGATTTCCTCGAGTGCGCCTTTAACCAGTACAGATATCCATAAAATACTTTCAGATAATGAAGCACTAAAAGCGAGCAATTTACTGAATCAGACTAGGTTAACATCCAAAGAAGGTAATGAGTCGGACGAGTTAATAATCCCAAAACAGGTGCTGGG
>CAYTEJ010000013.1:426-16949 GCA_964436835.1 uncultured Gammaproteobacteria bacterium
TGCTGGGCGACGCTTCTGTTTTTGATGCCAAATATTTTTTTATTCCTGCACTTGTGGTTATTGTCATATTTATAGTTATCGGCGGTTTTATTTTCTTGAGTGGTTCAAAACAGGCGGGTTTTCAGTTTCAAAAATTTAATCCGTTTGCAAAAGGTACTTCTAAGTCTGGGGTTTTGCAATCCCCTACTCCAAGTTCGGTGCCCAGTCCTGATACGAGCCAAAAACTGAGTGATAAAAGCCAGATGGCAGTTGAGGTTATAAACGGAACGGGTAAAGCAGGACAAGCCGGCAAGGTAAAATCGATGCTTGAGAATTTAGGTTTTAGTGATATTGCGACCGAGAATGCCCAAGACCCAAAAAATACAATAACAAAAGTAGAATTTAGCAATGATATCCCCAGCGAGGTCAGAAGTGAAGTTGAAAATGAGCTTAAGGGGACCTTTGAAACTGTTGAGACAGAAGATTTGTCTTCAGATTCAAATTTCAAAATTGTCATAACTACAGGCACTGAAAACAACCCTTGACAAATTTTGTCATTTACTTAACAATTAAGTTATACATGAGTTTTCTGCCCAAAATGAAAAAGGGATTCACCTTAGTTGAGCTTCTTGTTGTCATAGGTGTTTTAACAGTACTTCTTGCCATAGTTTTAGTAGCCATTAATCCAACCAGGCAATTTCAGCAGGCAAATGATACCCAGAGGCGGAGTGACGTTAACGCAATTTTGAATGCTGTTCATCAGTATGGTGTAGACAACAAAGGAACCTTGCCTGCGGCTATTGGTACAACGGCTGCAGTTATTGGGAATGGGGTTGGACAGGTTGACATTTGTGATGATCTGGTGACTACTTACCTTGCGGATTTACCTCTTGACCCGACTACAGGTACTACCGATAGTACTTCTAATTGTACGGGGGCGACGTCTTACGGTACAGGCTATGAGGTCTCGAAGAGTGCTTCTGATGGCAGGGTAACTGTTACTGCAACAGCCGAAGTAAGTGGAGTAACGATTTCAGTAACGAGATAATATTTCCCTTTAAAATATTCCTGATTTCAAGCTAGCCCTTTATCGTTTTTGACAAGGGTAATTCATGGGCCTATAATTGTACGATGCCGCAGCAAGAAAGAAAAAAAGGTATCCCCCGTAGTCGGGAAGCAATAGCTTCACTTGATGTTAAAGATGCCAACAGGGAGCCGATTTTAAACGACGGGCTTGTTGCCAGGATTGGTGAGATTTTGGGTCAGGCACAGGTAATGCGTGCACCTAATGCCGTTTTTGGTGAATGGCTTTTGAAAACTCCAAGTGGAGTGATCATGGGTTTTTCTGTTTGTCCTGCAATAAGGGGTCGGGTAATGTCAGCCGATGTTCTGGCCCATGACCGCGTCAAGATTTCCTACAACGAAAGTGATCAAGGTAAGACAGTTTATATGAAGGGTATTTGCGACATTAATTTGGTTCGTGGTGAAGACGATTCAAGCGCAGTTGAATTTGTACAGAGGACAGATAAATATACCCGCATTGTTGAGGTTTCAGAAAAAGGGGTTATTATTGACGGGAAAGGCAGTGCTACGAATATACCCCGCCGTTTTGTTAAAGATTTTTCTTTTTTCCCCTTATTCTAATTTTAATTTTTTCTTTAGAGTTAAATTTACAGAGTATTTGACTCTTCTTTTCCGCAGCTCGGGCAGTGCTTCATTATTGTATAGCGCATTTGGCTGCAGCTCGGGCATTTTTGCATAAGTTGCTTTCCGCAGCTCGGGCAGTATTGTGCTGTAAAATCAAACGGAAATTCGCAGTATGGGCATTTATGGGTCCGAAGCCTGCGCAGGCGGACCCGTTGCGGGTCAAAAATCTTTTTCTGGAGTTTGTACACGGCCCCGCCGAAAATGGCAATTACCAGGAGCATACCTATGTAGTAGATTAGGGTTTTTGCAAGTGGAAAGTTTTTGATTAGGCTCATAACTATCTCCAGAAGGTTTTGCAGGAACGTGCTCCATAAATACATAATTGTAATTTGCATTACGAAAAAACCGGAAACTGCAAGCAAGGTTGTGGCGATGACCGTATGCGGGCTGTCTTTGGCTTTAAGCTTGAGGTAAATGTTCAGGAAGAAGAAGAACAGGGGGAATACTAAGAGTGCCTGAATGGCAAAAACTTTAATCCTGTAGATTGCATTATCTTTGTCGTATGCTGATTGAGCTTTGTCTCTGGCGCTTTGCAGGTTGGCGCTGGCTGCCTTGATACCCGTCTCTTTTGAGTTCAGCTGGTTGGTGAGGTTTGCTACATTTTGCTTTTGGAAGTTACGTTGGCTCTCATACGATTGTATTTGGGCTCTTAATTGATCAGGTGTTAAACCTACCCTATTTTCGTTTGCGATTTTTTCCTGAAGTGACAAATTGTAGTTGTTTTGGAATTGGTTTATTTGCGATTCTGTTTGGGAAAGTTGCGATTGGGCTTGCTGCAACTGAGTCTCCAAATTGTTTTGCTCTTTCAGTTGCGATTGGTATTTGGTGTAAGCATCTGGTACGCCGTTTTGCGTTTCATATTTGGAAAAGTTACACGACTGGGGGTTATAGCTATTTGAATAATAGTCGGGTATTGACTGCATTTGCCTGTACGGTGTGCCTGATAAGTAGCCGTTTGCACAAGAAGATAAGGGTTGTGGTTCTTGGGGGATGTTTTCGACGTCACGCAGGCCCTGGAAGCCCAGATATAGCAGGAGAACGGCCATTATAATAAGGAGTAATTTGCCGGCGGTAGGTGTAGGTTTGTCTTCCGGTTCAAAGCCGATTGGCTTTTCGTCGGAATCTTGATTGGCTTTTTCCGTACTCTTTTGGTCTTTGGCAGGAAGCATTTATTAGTTTAATCATAAATCAGATTAAAATTTATTGCCAGCCTATCTTTCTTTTTGTGCCAGGGCTTTTCTTTCGAGAGTTTCACGTCTGGATTTTCCGGTGTTTTCGAGCATGATTTCGGGAATCGATACACAAACTATGGGCTGTAGTATATCCGTGATGTTTATCACTGTGCTCCGGTTTTGATTGTGTTATATGATAAATGTGGATATGATTTTTCATAATATAAAGAATAAATATAAGGTTTTCGGGATGGGAATCCTGCTTGTCCCTGTTTTTATACTACTTGCGTTTGCAATTGGCGAAGGCTTAAGCCCGGAATTTGGAATTTCCGGTTTTATATTGCATTTCGCGCAGGCCTTGCCGCTTCTCGGCCTCTTATATGTTGCCTGGAGGTGGCCTAAAGTTGGCGGTTGGATTTTGATTTTGGCAGGATTACTTTTGGCATTGATTTATGTTGTGATGACATTAGCGCGCGGCCAGCCATGGGTGGCCACTGCGCCTGTAATTATCATATTTATGCCCCCCGTTTTAGCCGGTTGGCTTTTGGTATTGTCTGCAAAGCATGATCTCTTAAAGAAAGGAGGCTAATTTGACACCTTATTTTGGAAATATAGAAAAGTTGACTGTTGAAAACGATTTTTTCCGCCATGTTTTATTTACGGGTCCGCATGCCCAATTGGTGGTTATGAGTCTTAACGCGGGTGAGGAAATCGGAATGGAAATGCATGCTGCCGTTGATCAGTTTTTCAGCATAAAACAAGGCAGTGCAAAGGTAGTTGCAGACGTTAAAGAGACGCCTGTTGGTGCCGGGGAGGCGATAATGATTCCCGCAGGGACACAGCACAACGTAATTAATGTATCTGACAGTCAAAAGTTAAAACTTTATACCATTTACAGCCCGCCGAACCATCCGGACGGCATAATCCACAAGACAAAAGCCGAGGCTATTTCTGCAGGAGACTAGATTAGATTCCCCCCTATTGATTTAGGGCGCGCCTTGAGAGTATACTGCCCGTGATGTCAAGGCAGATTCAATTGATAATTGCGGCAGTTATTGTTGTTATTCTTATTTTAGCGGGCGCATTCTACGTTTTAGGAAAATCCAAAAAATCACAAACTGAAATCCCTACCAGCCAGGCAACGGAAGCGCCAAGTTCTGAACAAAGTGGAACTATTAAGAGTTTGCTTTCAATGGGCAAAGATGTTGCTTGTGATGTTTCATACACTGTCGAACAAAACGAGACAAGCGGAAAAGTTTATGTTTCGGGCAAGAAGATGAGCGCTGATTTTTCAATAAAGACTTCAGACGGCAAGACGATGGATAACCATATGATACAGGACGAAACATACATTTATTCCTGGTCTTCTGCTGTTCCCCAGGGGACAAAGATGAAAATTGAAGCGATAAATGCAAGTCCGACACCCGCAACAAGCGGCCAACCGGCAAGCATGAATGTTGACCAGCAGGTTCAATATAAGTGTTCGCCATGGGGCGTTGACTCTTCCAAGTTTACTCCCCCAACAAACGTCCAGTTTATGGATCTTTCGACGATTACAAAAATGCCGGGACAAGCGCAACCTACGACACAAAAATCGGATTCATCCCCTTGTGATGCTATAACCGACCCTCAAGCCAAAGCGGCTTGTGTGGCTGCGACCGCACAGTAATCTCAAAAACTTTAATAGTTGATAGCGCGTGTGTTTTGCAGCGCTTGCAATTTAGTCCCTTTCGCCTCAAGATAGATTGGGAGGTGATTTTTTTAATGTTTGGTCACGGTAAACATCATAATTGTGCACTTTGCAGTGCGGCAAAGTCATTAGGGATAATGAGTGAATGTAAAGACGCGGATTGTGCCGATTCCAGCCACAAGCGGGGCGAGGAGTTGGATGAGGACGACGACGTACAAGAGGAAGTTAGTAATGCTTAATATAAGGCAATAATCAGCGTTATGGTAATTAAGATTATTGCCAAGGCGTAAAGTGCAGTGAATGCAAGAATTGTTAGCGCTTCTTTGATCTTATTTTTAACCAGAGCCAGGTAAACAGGAAAGCCGAAAACTATTGATCCTGTTACCCCAGCCGAGAAAACCAAAAGTAAAAGCATCAGGAAAAAGCCGAAAAATCCGGGTTTTGCGGTAGATTTGGCCATAAAATTGAAAAATATGGCAATCAGGCCGCAATAGATTGTAATGCCGAGGGCTTGAAGCAGGCCGACTGTGGATGCGCTTTTTTTCTCCAGCGTTTTTAGCATAGCCAAAGGATACACTTTAGGGTTTTTTGTGTCAATTTTGTTTGTTTAATAAGCCTCCGTAGTTGTATGGAGTGTACCCGTCGCCAACAAAAATCGGAAACGCCGGATTTTTAACACCCAGCGCTTGGGCAAGGTCTTTGGGTATAGGTTTAAATGCCCGCAATTTTTTCCTTTTCAAATTAAGCTTGTCTCTGTCCTCCAAAGTTATCCTATAGACAAATTTATACTTTTCTGTTTTTGCGGCAGGCGGAAGTGTCCCTTTTTGACAAAGCTCGGTAATCTTTTTGTACCAGACATTTGGACTGCTGTTTTTACTAGTCAGGCTTATTTCCACCGAAAGGCAATTCGGGGCATATTTATTGATGCAGTTGTAGTCGGCAACGATAATGCGCTTAAGTTTTAGAAACGATGCGGTTTTATACGTTATTGCTTTTGCAGATTTTCCGACAAAACCGCAGTCATTATTTGGGCAATAAGTGTTGTGAAAGTCGAGTACTACGTCAAAGCGAGGGCACAACTTTTTGAGTTCGGCCGCACGCTTTGTTTCGTAGTCTGAACTTTTAATGTTGCCCGGAAATGAGCGGTTTAAGTCCGTTTTAATAAAGCGCCTGTTTTTTAGTACAGCCTGTTCGTTTGCCAATACGGTTTCAACACTTTCAACAGGCTTATTTTGAAACAACTTTACGACATTTGGCCCTAAAGGTTCGTTTCCGTGCATACCGCCGATAACCAGTATTTTCATATTTAGTCAAAACAAGTAGGATTACCTGTGTGGCAGACATTCCCGTTTGTTCTTACCATCACAAGCAGAGTATCGCTGTCACAGTCTTTTTTCCAGTCGTCTATTTCCAGATAGACGTTGGATGTTTCCCCTTTTTGCCAAAGCCTTGCTTCTGTACGCTTCCAAAACGTAGCTTTTCTTGATGCCCTGCTTATTTCAAAGGCTTCTCTATTCATGAATCCTACCATAAGCGTTCTTAAGCTCCGGCTTTCGACAATTACAGCTGGTACAATTCCTATGCCGGACTGATCTTTTAGTTTTTCATAATCCAAATTAAAATACGGCAATTCGGCTCTCGATTCCCGTTCACACATATTTATCACCCCCTTTCAAAATTTTGAAAAAATCTTTTTCAAAAAGTTTTGTGTCTATATCTGTTGTGACTTTGGTTGTTTTAGGGCCATTCGATTTATCGATTGCACCTGACTTTTTTACGGTTAGGCAAAGGTTTTTTCCCCGAAAGGCTCGAGGATTTATTAGAAAATAGGCTGCTACTGCGTCGTAGGCGATGATTTTCTCAATATTTTCGTATTTTTTCAGCCCTTCCTGATAGCTTCGAGCGAGGTTATAAAGAAAGCCACTTTTTATTTTTTTGAACCCCTGCAGGTTTAATGACGTTTTGTTGCAAACGTCCAGCGGAATAAGTACTTTTTTAATATTCGATTCCAAAACGATTTTTGTCGCATCCGGATCTACAAAAAAATTAAACTCGGCTGTTTTGCTCTTATTCCCTTTTACGTTTATGGCGCCGCCCATTATTACTATTTCTTTAATCTTTTCGGCCGCTTTTGGTTTTTTGATGATTAAATTTGCAATATTGGTTAACGGTCCTATGGCAAGAAGCGTGATTTTTCCAGGAGACTTTTCTAGTATTTGGACAGTTTTTTGATAAGCTTTTTTTGTAAGCTTCGACTTATTTACCGTATTTATTTCGCCGAAACCGTTTTTTCCTTGAACGTTGGCTGTGACAAGTCTCTTTTTGAGGGGTTTTGAGGCGCCGGAATAAATAGGAGCACTCATGCCTAGCATATTTGAAATATAGAGTGCATTTTTTGTCGTATTTCTTACGGTGCTATTGCCTGCAACGGTTGTTATTGCACATATTTCAAATAAGTTGGATTTTTGAACCATAGCAATAGCCATAGCATCGTCAATGCCCGGATCGCAGTCGATAATAATAGGTGCTTTGTTTTTCATATTTTTTTCCACAAAAAAACCTCCTTCTCGGAGGTATAGTGGTGATTTTTAAGTTAAATTTCTACGTCGAAAAATACCCCCGGGTTAGGAGAATATTTCGTGATGCAGGTTGTTTAACTGTTTGGTCACGAGGAGTATTTTATAACTAACCTTCAAAATTAGCAAATTTTGAGCTTCAATGAAGCCTGTTAGAGTGATTTGAGGCTTAATACGATTGCCTGTGCCCAGAGTGCATAGCCGGCGTCGGATGGATGATAACCGTCTGTGGAAATAAAGTTTTTCCACTGTTTGCAAAATTGCCTGCTTAATTTGAAAATATCAACCAAAGTCAGGCCGAAATTGTCGGATATTTTTTCAATTGATTTATTGAAACGGTGAATTAAGATTTTGGAAGCGATTCGAATATAAATTGGCAATGTGGGAAGTGCGGAAAAATCGGGAATATTGTTGATTATTATTTTGGCATTGGTTTCTCTTTGCAGAGTTTTGACTAAATATGTCAGATCTTTTTCAAATTCCGAAAGCTTTACACGGCCGCGGATATCATTTGCACCGATACTAACTGTTACAAGATCCGGATAAAGAGTCAAAACTTGCGGCAGTTGATTTTTGACGACATGTTTTATCCTGTCCCCGCTTTTGCCCAGGTTGTGATATTCCCCTTGCGGGTAAGATTGTTTAATTTTTTCAAAAATGAGCGCAGGGTATGATTTGGTGTGGTGACTGGCACCGACCCCTTCCACGGTCGAGTCGCCTATTGCCGCATACACAAAGTGTTTCTGGTGTTTTTGCGGGAAAAGGGAAAAATGCGAAAGGATTTTGTGAAGTTTGTTAAAAATCCACAACCTCATATGAGTAGATCCTCCTTAGGAAGCTAGATTATACCATGCCGGTTATTGCCAATTCAGGTAAGTTATGGTCATTTGCAGAATAGTGGCAAAGGAAACCCAAAGTAAATACGGAATTTGGATATAGGCAAGCCATTTGGCGCGCGGGTAGATGACAACCATTGCCCAAATAAGGGTTATAAGCACCAAAAGAATGTCTATTGCCGCCAAAAGATTATTTTTGAGGCCAAATTGGGTTGGTGTAAAGGCAAAATTAAAAATAAGGTTTAGCGCAAAAGGCAAAACAATTGCAGGCTTAACCTGCTTTCTGTAAGCCATATAAAATACCTTGCCGAAGGAAATGGCAATTGTCGCGTAAAGCACTGTCCAGACAGGCCCAAAGAGCCAGCCCGGAGGTGCCCATGCAGGTTTTGTCAGTGCTTGATACCAACTGTAAGTGTTATTCAAAACAGATTAATTATACCTGAATCAAAACTTTATAAATTTTGACCACTATAAAGCAACCTACATAAGGCCAATGTAAAAATATACCAACGTGGGGATATTTTTTAAGAATTACGAGTTCTTTTTTTGCATGTAGCAATCCCGACAGTAAACCGGTCGGTCGCCTGATGGCTTAAAGGGAACTTGTGTGTCTCTTCCGCAATTGCTGCACTTTACATTGTAAAGCTGGCGTCCTTGCTGGTCTGTACCAGCCGATGTCGGCTCACTTGACGTGCTAGTGTCGTCTGCAGGCTTTTCAGCTTCCGGCTCCTGGGCATCTCCCGCTTCTGCCGGTTTTTCTTCGACTGCTTGCTCTTCTACCGCTTCTTTAACTTCTTCTGCAACTTCGTCAGTTGCTTCGTCTGTTTTTGTTGTATCATCATCGCTCATATTAAATCACCTCCTATCTTCTTGTATTTTACCTTAAATTGGACATTTAAGTACGATCAAGCTTGAAACTGCGAGTTAAACGAAGCAAATTGAAAGTTTATAAAGTATCTTCTGCGCTTTATTGTTACAATTATAAGTAGAAGTTATGCTTACAATAATTGCAACTAAAATCATATACGTAACCGTTATTTTCTTATTGTCTTTTGTGTTTGCCATAGTCTATAGACGAATTTTAAAGTTATTTAAGAGTAAAAGTTTAACCGAGCGGGCAAAGCCCAATATTGGCACTTCGGACCGGTTGTTCAGGCTGTTTTTGGCCGTAATTTTGCTCTTGTGGGGGCTATATACTTGGAGCGCTATGGCATTGTTTTTTTCGGGCTTTTGCTTTTATGAAGCTTTTGCCAAGTGGTGCGGGTTCTATGCAATAGTTGGCAAAAACACTTGCCCTTTATAAAGGTGGGGTTTAAATAATATTTTTTCAGGATCTTAGACGGGATATATCTATTCGTGCTTCGTAGTCTGCAACTTTCCTTTTGGCTTCTTTGAGTTCGGCCTGAGTTGTTTCCGTTTCTTTGATTGCAAATGTGCCGCCCAGAGCGCCGAAGGTTGCGACTGCTGCGGTTAGCCAGACTGGTGTTTCTTGAGAGAAAGCCATAGGAAGTGAGGCAAAAACTGTTGCCGATGCGGTCATAGCTGTTGCAACCATACTATAGTGATCCCTGCGCGCTTTTGATGCTTCAAGATTTAGTTCTTCAAGTTTCTCAGTCTGGTGATCTCTCTCGTTCATGTATCAATTTGCGGGTTATCCCTGAAATGCTTGTCTGGAATAACGTCTGACTTGTATCGGAGGTCTTTTTAAAATTCTTATACCTTTTGGTTGCATATAAAAGGAGTCTGCTAAATTAACACCGGTTGCATAAGGTGGAAGTACGGGGTGGATATGATAGCGGTAGGCGATTATAGGCTTGCCGTCTGAAAGTCCAATGTGAATATAACTTCGTTCACCTGTTGACCCATCTGTCTCGCGATATATAACATCCGGTTCTTGCAATAAATCCCTTGTTGTGCCAAATCTTCTGTTCATCCAGTCAATTTCGCCCATAACGCTCTTGGGGTCTTGACCGGTAAAAAATTCCCCCTTTAACCTTTTTGGCTTATCTCCATCTAACTGAATAACTTCCATAAATGCTTCGAACTTGTGGTCGGCTCGAAAGACAAGTGCCCTTGAAAAATTGCCATTGGCGCCAAAGTGAACGAAATGCGGACATTGTTTGGTTAAATTTTCAATTAGCAGCCGGCGTCTTTCTTGAATTACGTGTTCGCTGACAGGCTCCGGTTTTGTTTCCCGCCATACTTCTCTGTCTATAGCTTCGTTATGTAGCTGTTCTTCTATTAAGTAATTACCAATATGGACAGGTTTTGTTTCGGTAACCATACCGGAAATTATATCACCGGCAAGCAAAATTTTACCCAAAACAAGCCCTATAGTTTTGACTTGGCCTGTTCATTTGTATTATAATTTCAGGCTATGGAAAGATTAAGTGGCCAAGAAGCACTAAGAATGTTGCCATTTTGCGATGTCGTGTTGGGCATTGACGAAGCGATGGATACTTTAGCCGCCAGGACTAGTGTCGTTTTAGATACAAATGTAGAAAAAGTCTTTGGCCTATTAAATTTAAAATTCCCACAACACAATATTCCCCCGGAGGGCATAGAACTTGCAAAGAAAGCCGCAAATGAGTCTATGGGATCCGGTGGTTTATCAATGGACCGCGCTGAACTTCAATTTATTTTAGATCGATGGGGTACTTTGCCTTACAGCCAGGTTATCGACAATATGACAATGGAAGTATTTCCGCACTTTTTGGTAGGAAAAGTTAAAAGAAATCCTGCAAATGTTATCGTAGGCTATTATCTGGACCTTGCCAATATTGTTAACCCTCAAATTGCCGCTTTCGAGGATGCGGTGCAAATTATTGCAGAGAAGGTAAGAAAACAGCCTGATAGGTATAAATGGTTTGCGTTGGGTGTTTACGTTGACGATGCTATTAAAAATTTGGGAGTTCCCGGAGCCGGTTTTGATTATATGACTGATACGGAAAATACAGAAAGATTCAGAGACACATTATTAAAATTTTTGCGACCTAAAGAAAAAGTTCAATTTATGAGGGGTATAGATATAACTCCCAATGAATTGTCCATTAGAGTTTACGGACATTCTACAAACTAAAATTTTCAGGTGAATTCTGTCAATTTAAAGTCTACTTGCCCAGAGGCTCCAGGTGGTTTTGGGCGAAATGGTTAATATCCAGTTGGCCGATTCCGTTTGGCGGGAGGTCTTGAATATGAACAGGTATGCCGAAATGAATACGGAATACATTATCAGTTGGTATGAACCTTACCGGCACGATTGTAACGTCTTCGTCTTTTAATTTTGTTAAAAAACTTGTACCTTTTTGGGGCATTGCCAGATCGTGTGTTTCCCTGTGTTTGCCTTGCGGGTACCAAAACAGTGCCTGGCCGCCTAAAAAATCGTCAACGACCCGTTGAGGTAAGTTTTGCCTGTTTAGTATTTGCCCGTTTTTGTCAAATTTGGGTGCGGAAATGACAATCCAGTTAAGTGAATCTGCCGCCAGTTCGTAAAATTGTTCGGTTAAGGGCAGTGTCCAAACATATCTTGCCCCACCCGGAAGTTTAAATACCTTAGTTAGCCCTTTTTGGGCAATTACTTTAGGTTCTCTCTTGCTGTGGTCCTCGACATCCGTTCGTCTTTCATAGGCAATTCTGGACGCCTCAAAATACTGGCCCATTCCGGCAATCGGACCGGAGCGGGTATGGTTGCCGATAAAAAGCGTTGTACCGGAGGCTGGAATGTGCTCCTGCCCTTCTGCGGTAAAGGTAAACTGCGAGTCTTTATAAATGAGAGGCATTTCCCGACTAACATCGATAGGTTGATTATTGAATATTTTTTTTAAAACGCCCCTAAGTTGTCTGTGGCCGTCTTCGGACAGACCTTGGCCCAGCAGTTTGTCGCCGATTTTGACGGTTACAGCATGGGGAAGGATTTTTCGCAGAAAAAGTGTTGAGGTTGCTTTTTCTGCCCTCCGCCGGCTTTGTTCCTGTTCAACCATTTATATTTTGGGATTTTAAACTTATAGGGAAAAAGAGTCAATTAAGATGACTTTTTGGTTTTTAGGAAGTGGTTAAGGGAAAAAATAAAAATTAGGATATAAAAAATTAAGCCGTAGACGCAGGTTGGCAGAATCAATTTATAATTTGTATTTGGATTTTGCATCCATGTTTGTATCTCTTGAACGACAAAATTGCCGGCAAATAAAATCCCGATTGAAGAGACTGCAAGAATAACAATATTGAGCATTTTTTCTTTAGATTTAACAAGCAGTCCAGCTATTGAGGCAATAAACATGGTTGAAAACATTATAAAACCGTACCAACAGGCAGGATAGCCTAAAAAGTAAGGGCATGCTTCGCCCAAAGCGCAAGTATTGGAAAAGATTTTATATAAGCTTAAGTATCCGGCGAATGCTATTCCGGCTAAAGCAAGAACTGTGGTGATTTTGAAATAATTCACGCTGACTAATTACAATATACCACTTGGGTAAATTTTTTTAGCAAATTAAATTAATTTTTGGGTGGAATGTGTTAATTTGGCTTATAGTATTATTTTTGGTATAATTCCCAGTTATGGTTGAACAAAGAATTGCCGAAAGCGGTTTCGTGGTCTTGCCTACTGAAGAAGGTTCTAAGCAGGAAGATTTGGCGTATGTTCGGGAGATCGAACACTTGTGTGGGGCCACACTTAATGATGGTGGTGCCGATTCAATTCGTAAAATTTATAGAAAATTTCTTAAAGAAAGTAGATCCCCTTTTGATGCAGCCGACGCAATGAAACTCCTGTTTACGATGAAAATGGCTTTCCAAAATCCAAACTTGGGGGACAGAGAAGGACAGGAAAGGGCAGTTAGAATCAGTTTCGCACTTGAAGCCATACAAGACCGAACAGGTTTTGATGTATCTTACGGAACATTTGCTCATTGCTACCTTGAATCATTAAAAGATAATCCAGACCGGACCAATTCCAGTAAGAGTCACAGAGCGCTTTTGGTTGGGGCACTTTCTCCAATTACTGTTCGTGAGTTTGGGGCCACCGTAAGAGCAGTTTACCCGGATTCTGAAAACTTGATTTTAGATCCTGAAGGTGTGCAGACAGTAGAAGAGGCAAAAGAGCGAGGTATAGATTTTCTTTATGCCAGTGCCGACAAAATCCCTTTTTCCGAAGCCTTGGACTCAATCCATTCGAGTTATTTGATGACATATATTAGCAACGGTTCTTTTATGGGTTCTGCAGATCGAATAGCATTTTTTGCACAAGCCCATCAGGCTCTAAAAAACGATGGAATTTTGCTTATGAGCGAATCCAAACACCATGATCATGGTTCGCTGCCGAAAAGAAGAGTTATAAAAGATTTAGAAAAAGTTGGTTTTGGTGAGGTAGAAATAGAAGAGGTTGGCTCTATTTGTGACAGGCGGGCATTAGACCGGTTTTATCGTGGGAATAGTACAGAAGCAGTTTTAGATTTGCCTCATGAGAAAAAAGGTAGTTATTTTATTAAAGCCCGAAAAGTAGAACCTGCCGCTGAAAAACCTGCGTCTAGTCCAAACTGGATCGGAAGATTTTTGCGAAGAGGAAACAGATAAACATTTCTCACATCGGCAAGGGCAAGAACTGTGGTGATTTTGAAATAATTCACGCTAAAGTTTGAAAACCCTATATTTTGTCGAGGCTTTTTGTCGCCGGTCCTTCAAAAACCGTTCCGTCTGCTTTGTATCTGGAACCGTGGCAGGGACAATCCCAAGTTTTTTCTTCTTGGTTAAAATCTACTAGACAACCCAAATGCGTGCAAACCGGCGAAAGCTTATTAATTTTACCTTCGCTTGATTTATAGACTGCAACTTTCTTGCCTTCTACAGTTAGCACTGCGCCCTCCCCGTCTTTTAAAGAAGCTATTGTTTTATCGGATTTTCTCAGTCTGCCTTCTATGAATCTTTTAGGATAAAGAAGGCCTTGAGTAGAAAGTTTTTTAAGATCTGCCATAACTTAATAATACTATATTTGTGACAGCTGGACTTAAAACGGCAGTTCTTCGGCGATCCCTAGCGGGGGTGAGGCGAATTTTGCCCTATACACACAAAGGTTGCAGGTTTCGGAAGGCGCGGGTAAATCTCCATTTAAAACAGTTGATATTTCTTTGATCATCCGCAAAAAGCTTGCTTGGTCGTTTTCTACCGGATGCCATGTCGGTTTATTTGTAAACACGACTTTTCCTTCTGTAAGCTTCATTTCTTCGGGGTTGATACTTACAACGCCCATTTTTGTAATTTTTAGAGGTTTACCCCCCGTTGCCGGATTTTCCAGCGCAAATTTATAAGCTTGAAGTTGGCTTTTATATTTTTGAATTTTTTCTTCGACCGGCGTTGTTATTTTAAAATCGATAATGGCATTAGTCCCATCGTCCAGTTTAGACAAAATGTCGAAGCGGCCGCTTATGTAGCAATTAGTACCCTCAACAGGCATGGATTTCATAAACCCTTCCTGGATTTCGATTATCCCGGAAGGAAGATCCGGGTGAATATCCTTGAGGTTCATACCCATTATCGAGTTTTGCAAAAGGCTATTTATTCTGCCGAACATTGCCGGGAAAACCCCGGAGTGGGAAATACCGAATTTTACTTTTTGGTAATAACAAAACTTACAATCCTGCCATAAATATGCAAAATCCGAAGGGCTTAATTTATATTGCTGTGTGCTCATTTGTGTTTAAGATATAAATATACCCGAAGGAAACCCAGAATCTAGCAATTTTTGAGTTGTCTCTCGCTAAGCTGTTTGTAGACTGTTATATTTTTTCACTAGGTCTAATTGAAGCCTGTTCGATTCGCGAGTAGCTTTTTTTACAATCCTCTTTTTTTCAACAGCTTTGTAATCAAAGAAGCTGGGAGCGGAAACTTTTGTAGCTTTTTTGAAGACTTTGCTTTTAATTGCAAACAACTTTATCATATTTTCTCTAACTCTTTTTTTAATGAAGAAGGATTATATGTTATTTTTAAATAATTATCAATTTTATCAATATTGAAATAGTTTTTTTCAACACCTTGCTCTAAGTTTTTTATGATTAGCCATAATTCTACTTTTTGGCTAAATTCCTTTTTTATTCTATTTACATTATCTTTAGCTGCAAAAAAAGCATGTATAAACATGTCTAAAGGAATTTTTCTTCCCTCTATAGCTTCTCTTTTTTGGGTGAAACTCCATGCAGTTATTGGATCTTGATATAAGTACATTATACCTATTTTCCTTTTTTTATGTAAACATCTAAGAATATTAGTGTGAGCTTTTTCATAATCCGCAAAGGTGGCATCAAGAAGAAAGTCCTGATTATTGCTCAGTGCCCAATCAAGTAATTTTTCCACGCCAAGAGCGGCAGCACCCTGAACTCTATAAGCATTTGTTTTGTCATACAGTGGAATAAAGTCTCTAATTTCATCAGCATCGATTCTAACAATGTTTCTCTTTGGTTCTTTTACAATAAGTTCCTTTATAAAAGATTTAGAAAATTCTGTCTTTCCAGCACCTGGGGATCCTGCCATAAAGTAAGCAGAAGGATTAACAATAGGCGGATAGTTTTTCAAGTTTGCAAACTTTTCGCAAAGTTCTTTTTTGTGTTCTTTTATATAATCTCTTGCTTCTGCAGCAATTTTATCAGAGGAAATTATCATTTGTGTTGTCGATTTCTTTCAGCCTTTTTTAAACGAAGGACAGGTGTAATTAAGAACGTCAAGGAAAACATTGCTAATTGGCCATAAATTTAATGCGCAATCTCCTCCTCTAATAAAATGTTTACATCCATAGCATAGCGGTGGTCTTTGCTTTTGTGAAGGTATTGCCTTCATATATTCATCAAATTCTTTTGGAAATTTTTCCTTAAACTCAACACGTAATTTAATTTTCTCACTAAAATCTGATGTTGCCTCAATTTTATTCTTGTATTCATCAGGGCTCATTATAGTTAAATATTTAACAACTCCCAATTTGAGAAGTCATCTTGGACCAACTTATTACTATTCCCCTTATAAACCATCCACCTACCAGTAAAGTTGGTTGAATCTGTATTCGATACAATCCCACCGCTTAAATTATGACCACTTTTTTTATTCGCCTTAATATATTCTTGCAACCCGTCACTCTTTTCTCTTGCATCTTTTATTGTTCGTCCACTTTTAGTATCAAGTAATCCAATTGTTCCATCTTTATACTTCACGATAAAATCAACATAGAATGGGTCATGTTCACCGTTTTCAGTATAGGGAACTGCAAAGAAAGTCGAATCTCGATCTCCGTTTTTATACCACCAATCTATCTGTTCTGATTTTTCAAGAAATTCAATAAAGGATTTCTCGGTTTTCCATCTATTATCGTAATAGAAAGGCAGTAATACAGATTTCTTTACTTCTAGCTCTTGATAAGCTCCTCCAAAACTCATTGATCCGGGGATCTCCCAATCGGTAACTTTTTGTAATTCAGCCTCTCGCTTTTTAGTTTCAGCAATATATTTTTCTTTTGTCGCATCAATAACATTTACAAAATGCTGAGAGTTCTTTTCACTTAACACGATATTGATAATTTCAGCAAACT
>CAYTEJ010000014.1:0-5059 GCA_964436835.1 uncultured Gammaproteobacteria bacterium
TAAAAAAATCGTTTAAAAAGCGGCCAAAACCTTCTTGATCTAAAATTTCTTCACTCAAGACAAGCGTTTCTGGAAACTGCAGCTTCTCGAAATTGCCTTGAGATTTATCCGTGTACAGCTCAAGCTCATTTCGTCTTAAATATACAATTGCTTTGGGCTTGCCTAACATTTTAAAAATTATTCTTTAGTTAACCTCGCTCCAGCTGGAAATCGCAAAAGCATTACCGGCATACGTACCTGTAACCTGAACTTTCTTTACAAAACTGCCGGCAGTCCCCGTAGATACTATCGTTACCGTTGGTGACCCGCTTACATTTATTGTAGCAACAGCACTGCCGACTGTTAAAGTCCCACCGGTATAACTTGGGTTTCTTAACACAGAAAGTATCGCCTCATTGGCCCCTGCTTCCGCTGCCGAAAAAGCACTAACACTCAGCGTTTGGTCCGCAGCAAGTCGCGAATTGGCTATCATAACAACAACAGCAGAACTGATAATAATAGTTGCAATCGCCACAAAAACGATCAAAACTACCAGTGCCTGACCGTGTTTTAAATTTGGTTTAATTTTTCTCATCTTCTTCCAAAAGCAGTATCTATTGTCCTTGACTCCTTGCCGGATGCTCTCGAAGTCTCACTCTCGAGTGTATATAAAACACGAATAGTTTCTTTGCCGCCGGCGCTGCCCAACTTTTGAAAAGAAATGCTTGTTACAAACGACTGGGAACTGTTTAAATTATTGCTTGTTGATCCGTCGTTTAAAACCAGGTTCCCTCCCGAAAGGGAATAAGTGTAACTAGCTCCGCCGATTATCAAAGCAAGGCTACCGGCAGTATCTCCCAAATTAGCGGGGGTCGAAATACTACTTGCCCGCAAAATGTCGTAGTTTAGCCGGCTGGAAATAAACCGGCTATCAATATCCACGGCCGACGTTGCCTGTGATTCCAGCTGAACATCCAGTACGGAAACTAAAATATCAACCAAGGTTATTAAAAACACAGAAAGCAAAGCCATATAAAGAATAATCTCAACCAGCGTAAAACCTTTTAATAATTTAGTTTTTCTTTTCATGGCGAATAATTTATTGAAACATCTGACAAAGTCGGCGTTACCGTCCCGTCACTTGTGAAAGTTGCTTTATAACGCACGTATCTGCCGTTTATTTTAACTAAGGGGATAGGACCTGGCGCCGTAAAAAATGACCCTAAACTGCCATCCGCACCGAAATAATCCCATGGTCCAGCCGGATTATTGCTTATGGCAACCTGAAGCCTAAGAATTGTATTTAGAGGAACATTGGCTGTCCAAGTTATATTATTGAACGCGGCATTGTTAACTCCGGTATCAAAACTTCCCGATGAGTGGGATGTAAAATCGCCGGAAGTTGAGTAAGCAGTGCTTGCCAGGATTGTAAAATAGTAACCGGCGATATCCATATTTAAGTTTGAATCCGTCCAAGTATTACCAGCATTGCCACTTGCAGTATAGATTGAATTTGTTCCGTCATAGGTAATTGAGTTGTAGTTTGCAAAGTTTGCCCCTACACCCCTATAAACCCGGTAACCGTTTGCTGTGGTAGAAAGTGGGGACTTTAAAAAAATTCTGTATGTGTGTCCGTTAGTTAAAACCCTTGGTGTCGAAAAAGTGTATGTTTTGTATAGATAAGTGGTACCGGTAACAGGTAAGATACCATCCTCAATGATTGTGTTAGTCGCAGCATCGCGCAGTTCCACCCACAAACTGTCTAGAGGTGATCCTGCAGCATTTCTGGAAGCTAAAAATGTAATTGCAGTGGCAGTTTTGTCACCACCGGTAACGGTAAATTTTTCGCCAATCCGATTATTGCCCGAGATAGTCGAAATTGCTGAGGTATAAAATGGGTTGCCTTCAAAGGTTTGGGAAGCATCGTTAAAATCTAACTCGAAGATAGGTTGAGAATTTTGAATAGAGGTTACGCTGAATGATGCAGCTGTTGTGTATAAAGTGTTGGCCATAGCGTCTACTGCTTGAGTCTGTAGATAGAGAGGGTTTAAGGGGGCTGACCTCTGAAGTGAAATGCTGCCGTTTCCACCTGCACCAGTGCTTTCGACTACCAAATGATAAATTTGGTCGGCGTTTAAAGGAGCAACTGTAGTTAAGTTGGCGGTTTGCCAACCTACTGCCGGGTTAGTGAGTGTACCTTGTCCTCCAACCCAAGTGCCCGAAGGTATGTTGCCGGCAGCCGGGTTGTTTGTCTGGATGCCAAACCTATACGTCGGCGCAGTTCCGGTTTTTGTGCTAACGTATACTCGCAGGGCAGTTACGTTTTTGGTATTTTGGGCAGTAAAGCGCAATGAGGTTTTGCCTGATGTTTTTGTCATAGTCCCAATGGCGCTAGGACCGGTGATCCGAAACTTATTTCCGTAATCCGCCCCGGTTGAGGCTGATTGGGTAAGTTCAACCGCTCCGTCACCCGTTGCAACTGTTTGGGTATTATTGTGGGAACCGCCATTAAAATCCGCCTGTGTCGTTTGAAGAAAAGAAGCGTTACTCACATAACGTTCAAGGTATATTGCACTGTCAACCGAAGACGCATGGGGCGTATCCCATGAAACTGAATTCTCTATTTTTTTCGTTGATGGGTCAAGGGTTCCGCCTGATGTGACAATGCTAAAACCCAAATCCCTGTAAACATCGCTTATCACCAACTGCCTTGTGTAACCGTTAATTGTTGGGCAAGAACCGCCGCAAGATGTAAGCACCCAAGACGAGTCAGATATTTCCGGATAGTAAGTACCATTCACTGCAACATTGTTCCAACTCGACCCATAAACACTTCTGACTGCTTCCTCAGCCCCTTTTAAAAGAGCCGTCGCCTCCAAACGCTGCCCTTCCTGAGCTTTGCCTTCTCTTGACGCAACAAGACCGGTTAATAAAGCCGGCAGCAAGACAGAAGCAAGACTAATAGCAATCAAAATTTCAATTAGGGATTGTCCGCCAAGAAAGAAAGGTTTTTTGCCAAAACCCGCAAACCTCCGCACCAATCTAATTGACGCTAACGACACCATATTTGTTAAATGTTAAAGTTCTCGCCTGGCCGCCTGTTGGGGTCAAAGTAACGGAACTTGAACCGCCGGCAAATCCGTTTATCTCACCGCTTTGGAGATTAAAAATAACCTGGGAACCGGTAAAGGTAGTGCTCAAAGAAAGCCCCCCAGACAAATTCACCACAAAATTGGCAGGATCCGAACTGTTATAAGTCGAACCGCTAAAAAGCGTGTACTTGTTGCTCTCAAAATAAATGCCGTGAACAACTGCAGACAAGCCACCGCCGGATTCTCCTAGAATCGACCTGGCCTGCTGCTGTTTTATGTCCGCAATAATACTGGTAGTCGTAGAGTTCAGATCGGCACTTTGCTGGGGCCTGAGCAAATTGATAGTTGCAAAACTGGCCAAAATTGCAAATATGCCCACTACAAGAGAGACCTCGATTAGGGTAAATCCGCCAAGCTTATGTTGATTCAACAATAATTTACTCACAATAAAACCTATCTCGGGCTAATTCTGCCAATCAGGTTGTAAATAGGAGCGATAATTGCAAGCATCAACGCTCCCACCATAAGCCCAACCACTAAAAGCAACATAGGTTCAATTAGGGCAGTCATCGTTTTTAGCCTGGTTGAAACTCGCTGGTCGAATTGTTCCGAAAGCTCCGCCATAGATTTTTCCAATGTCCCGCTTTTTTCGCCGGCCTCAATTATTCTTATCATAAATCCGGGTATAACCTTTCCTGCCGTCTTCAGTCCCTCAGACAAGTTTTTCCCGGCAGTAACTTCTCTTTTTGATTCAATAATTACTTTTTGAATCTCCTTTTTGTTCACTACGTCTTTTGCCAGATTCAAAGCTTCTGTAATCGGCAGCCCGGAAGCAAGAAGGAGCGCCATGCTTCTCGTAAAACGGGTAATGTCTATTTCCAGAGCAAGCTTAGAAATCAAAGGTAGCGAAAAAAACACGCCTAGAAACACGCTTTTTTTAACTTTATATATAAGAATTGCCAAAACAATCAAAGCCGCAATAGACGCAATAACCAAAAGCGTATTGTGTGTCGTAAAATTTGAAACTGCAATCAAAACCTTTGTAGGCCACGGCAGGGAAATATTAAGGTTAGCAAAAACCCTGCCAATTCTCGGAATTACAAAAAATAAATTCAAAATAATGACGGCAACCAATACAACTACTACTAAAATAGGGTAGGCAAGTGCACTTTTCACCTTGCCGGAAAACTCAAGATCTTTGGCAATTGAAGTCGAAATATCTTTGAGTGTCGTCTCGAGCGTGCCGGCTTCCTCGGCAGCTTTTATTAAATTAACAGTAATTGGGTCGAAAGCATTTGGAGATTTTGCAAAAGATTCGGCAATAGTTTTGCCCTGATTTAAATCGTCCTTTAAAATCACTAGCACTTTTTTTGTCTGACCTTTTGATTCGCCTAGCAGTGAATCAATCGCTTCTATAATTGGGATACCCGAGGAAATAAGCGTACCCAGATTACTTATTAAATACAATCTTTCTTGTGTTGAAATATGGACAGATTTGTTCATGCTATAAGCTGGTTGCTCTTAATACTTCATCAACCGTTGTTACCCCTTGTTTAACTTTGTTTAAGCCGTCCTCAAGCATTGTAGTCATACCTTCCTTTATCGCCTGTTGGTTAATCTGCTCTGCACTTGCTTTTGTTGTAATCAGTTGCCTTATGGCATTTGACATAACCAATAGCTCAAAGATACCAACTCTGCCGGAATATCCGGTGCCGTGGCAAACAGCACAACCTTTTCCTTGATAAATACGCAAATCCTTTTTGTCGGCAACAATTTTGGCAAGCAACTCTTGGGAAAACATTTTAGACAAAGCTTCAAACTTTACGGTTGCCGAATACCTGCATTTTTCGCAGATTTTGCGAATTAATCTTTGGCCAATTATCACATTGACTGTACTGGCGACCAAAAACGGCTCCACCTTCATATCGATAAGTCTCGGCAGGGTAGTTGATGCGTTGTTTGTGTGAAGAGTAGAAAGCACCAAATGG
>CAYTEJ010000014.1:5069-12452 GCA_964436835.1 uncultured Gammaproteobacteria bacterium
CAAAATCACGTATTTCACCAACGAAAATCACATCCGGGTCTTGTCTTAAAATAGATCTTAAGCCGTCTGCAAAAGTCAGGTTAGTTTTAGGGTTTACCTGAATTTGGTTTATGCCTTCAATGTCATATTCAACCGGATCTTCAATAGTTGCAATGTTTTTTTCCCTGGAATTTATGATTTTCAAAATGGAATAAATTGTAGTTGTCTTTCCGCTTCCTGTCGGCCCGGTAGAAAGCACCATCCCGAACGGCTTTTGAAAACCCTCCTTAACTTTCTTAATATCAGCATCCATCATTCCCAAATTTTTTAGCGAAAATTGCCGGGAACTGGAAGAGAGAAGCCTTAAAACAACCTTTTCTCCTCCAACTATAGGAATTATTGATACTCTGATATCTAACTTTTCCAATTCCAAGTTGGCTTGCAATTTTCCGTCTTGGGCACTCATATGCTCGTCAGTTCTGAGTTTTGCCAAAACTTTAATTCGCGAAACAAGCTGGTTATGCAAATTTGAAGGAAGCTTCAGTACATCATGAAGGATACCGTCTATCCTAAATCTCACCAAAGATTGTTTTTCTTCAGGCTCTATATGAATGTCAGAAGCTTTGTTTTGATAAGCGTACTCTATTAATAAATCAACGATCTTTGAAACCGGTGCTTCCTTGGCAGTCGATTTGCCTGCAACCTCAACCTGTTCTGCCAAAAGGTCATTAAAAGTCTTTTGCATTTCCTTCTGGTAAAAACGCATCGCATTTTCAATATCCCTATCGGTCGCAAAATAAACAGTCACATTCTCCCCGGTCTTTTTCGCAATAAATTCAACAAGCTCACGCTCTGTCGGATTTGCCATGGCCAGCTTCAAACCACTGGTGTCCCTGCCAAATGCAATTAACTTTTTCTTTCTTGCCAAAATCTCAGGCACAACGATTAATAAATCGTCAGAAATGGCTTCTTTTGAGAGGTTAACAAAAGGTATTTTTATAGTATCAGCAATAACCTTGCCCAAATTTTCATCGGCAATCAAATCTTTTTTCAGCAAAGTTTCACCAAGTGGCTGGCCACTTGTTTTTGCATCGGCCAAAGCTTTGTCTAAATCACCAACAGGGAGAACTTCTAGTTCTTTGAGAGCACCGTAAAGTGCCTGGTTGTCGTATACTTGCACATTTATGATGATATCATTATTCCGAGCGAGAAAACCATCGCCTTCAACCCGCAGTATAAATGAGTTAGCGAGCGAGGAAGAGAGAACCTGGCTCACAGCCAGGAGATCTATTTAATGAAAGTTTTAATCTTTGTAATTAAAGCGCTCAGGGAAAGGTCGGTTTTAACAATATAATCATTTGCCCCAAGCCTCAAACCTTGATCAATATCGTCCTTTTGTCCAAGATTAGAAGCAATAATAACCGGAATATTTTTCCACTGGGCATTTGCTTTTATTTCCTTTAAGGTTTCGAATCCGTCTTTATAGGGCATTACTAAATCTAAAATTATAAGATCAGGAGAATAGGTCTTAAGTTGCTCCAATAACTCAATCCCGTTGGCCACGATTTTTACGTCAAATCCTTCCTTTACAAGTTTCACCCTGTAGGCACTGCTCAAAAACTTATCATCCTCGGCAATTAATATCTTACTCACCAGCTCTCTCCTCCTGTACAAATTTTTTCACTTCAGCTATCAAATCATCAAGACGGTACTCGGCTTTGAGTAAATATTTCTTTGCACCAAGCTCTAGCATATTCTGAACCTTATCCGGGCTTGCAGAATTGGAAACCACTATGACCGGAATTTTCGAAAGCTTATCACTTTTTTTTATTTCTTGCATAATTGTGATACCGTCCATATCACCCAAGTGATAATCAAGCCAAATCGCATCCGGAAGCTCCGGTAAATTCTTCAAATAATCTAGTGCTTGGTGGCCGCTGCTGCAAGAAACGACTTCGAAGCCGTTTAATTTCAGCTTCTTCTCAATAGCCTCCAGCAAAAGAAACTCGTCCTCAACAACCATAACTTTTATTCCAAGATTGTTCATAATTGTTTACTAGCTACCTAGGGTCACCTGCCCTTCTTTAGCTTTCATACCCTCCTTTGGGATACTAAACCAAAATGTTGTACCATTACCTTCTTCGCTGTTAAACCAGATTTTACCACCCGAAGATTCCACAATGGCTTTTGCAAGATAAAGCCCCAAACCTGTACCGTCAACCACTTGCTTAATAATATTTTTTGCTCTAAAAAACCTGCTGAACACTTTACCCTGCTCATCTTTTGGAATACCAAGGCCATTATCAGAAATCTGGGAAACAACTTCACTACCTTTATTAGATACAATCACCGTAATTTCACCACCAGCCGGTGTGTACTTTATAGCATTACTAAGTAAATTTAAATAAACAGCTCGAATTAAATTGGCATCAATATTTATCTGGGCTAAATTAGGATTACAGCTAACAACTACCTTTTGATTATTAGCTTGAAACTTGAGCTTTAGCTCTAATAAAACATCGTCAATCAGTTTGCTTAAATTCGTTGGCTTAGGATCTATAATTATCCTATCGGATTCAATTCGCGTAATATTAAGCAAATCATTGACAAGGTCAATCATGCGGTTATTTGAATCATTGACATTGTTAATAAATTCCTTTTGTTCATTATTTAAAAGTCCCGCATCACCGTTTAGAAGCATTTCCAAAAACCATTTCATCGCCGAAAGCGGAGTTCTAAGCTGGTGAGACGCAAGCGACAAAAATTCCGTTTTCATTCTGTCTATTTCTGCGTTCCTGGTTATATCTCTAAACGAAATTACGGCACCAATTATCTCACCGTTAAACATAACCGGCGAAGTCGTAATTGCACCTGGAAACTTTGTACCGTCACGTCTCATATAATAATTTGCAATATGATTCGAGAAACTGACTCCGGTATTAATAGCGGTATAAAGCGACCTTTTCTCCTTAGGGATAATATTACCTAGGGGGTCAGCTGCAGGCACAACATCAACCATGTCACGGCCTAACGCGTCCTCAGGTTTCCATAAAAGCATCTTCGAGGCAGCCTCATTCATGTAGATAATTTTGGCACTTTTATCCGTCACAATAATACCGTCGCCGATACTTTCCAAAACCGCTTGGTGCTCTATCATGATTGTAGGTCGCTGCTGCATGTTATAAATCTAAACCGATACTATATTATTAGAGCTTTGGCCGTTCTTTGTCCAATTATAGATAATAAATTCAACTGTCTTTCGGAATTAATCGGTCCAGGGCACTCCAACAGATACCGTAATTTCCTTCTCTCCCAGCTTACCAGCCTCGTTATAAGCTTTAACTCTTAACTTATGCTTTCCTTGATTGGCAGACGCAAAAGTGAAGTTGAACTTTGCGCTGCTATCCGAAGAATTTGTACTATCTTTAAGCGTTTCATCTACATAAAACTCCACTTTCGTAATTTTTCTGCCTGTCGAAATAGTAGCCTTAGTTTCGAAACTATAATCAACCTGATTGTGGTCTCCGGGGGAAGTAACGCTGACACTAATATCGTCCGGATTCTGGTTCGGCTGGTTCAAGAGTTCACCTGGAGGATGGTACTTAGAATCACCTTGCCCTGCTTCCCAAGCATCTATCCCTTGCTGCCAGCGGTTAACACCGTCAGTTGAAACCGGGTCAAATTCGGTAAAAACATAATAATCCTGCCCATTCAGCTTCTTTTCAACAGCACAGTCTTTAGTAGGCTCAGTCCCTTTAACAAAATATTCACTCCTGACAGGATAACCCGGACATGGCAAGCCACCGCCAAAAGCATCAACTTGGATTGCGTTCACATTATCTGGTTTTTGAAAACCCTCATCTTTCTTGCCTTCAAGCGCGGCTTGCATAATCTTATTCCAAATAGGTGTTGCTCCCGTTACACCGGATGCAATTTGCTGGTTCATCGGCGTATTGTCATTGTTCCCAACCCAAACACCAACAACCATAGAAGGCGTGTAGCCTACAGCCCAGTTATCCCGCTTGTCATCAGTCGTTCCGGTTTTAACCGCAACAGTTCTACCGGGTACATTCAAAAGGGAGCCTGTACCAAATTCCATAGATCTTGCGTTATTGTCAGAAAGAATATGTGAAATGATAAAAGCGATGTCAGGGCTTATAACCTGTCTGGGTTGCTGATCGGCAACCTGATCCAAAACCTTGCCACCACTATCTTTTACCTCCAAGATAGCAACCGGATTATGCTGTTTGCCGGAATTGGCTAAAGTGCCATAACCGTCTACTAAATCGACTAGCCTGATTTCGCCGCCACCCAATGTTACTGAAAGCCCAAACCTTTTTAGGTTAGCATCTGACGGTTCAAGTGTTGTTAAACCCGAATCAAATGCTGTCCTAAGCATGTTTTTAATTCCCACCATTGCCAGCATTTTCACTGCCGTAACGTTAATCGAGTTACCCAGTGCAAACCGCACCTGGATAGGTCCCCGGAATTTGCCATCATAATTAACCGGTTTATACGGCGGCTGGCCGGCTCCACCCGGGAATTCCGTAGAAACATCCATTAAAACTGTTGCTGCCGTGTAGCCTGCTTTGAGACCGGTAGCATATGTGAACGGCTTAAGGGAAGAACCCGGCTGTCTTAAGGCAAGCGCAACATTAACCTGCCCGTCGTAATCTTTAGCAAAGTAATCTTTAGAACCCACCATAACAAGAATCTGGCCTGTTTTGGGATCGGCAACAATGGCAGAGCCGTTGCCTACATGGTAATTACTAAGCTTGCCAACCTCGTCGGTTACAATCTGCTGCGCTTTATTCTGCAAATCCAAATCAAGGGTAGTTTTAACCGAAAGGCCGCCTTGTTCAACAAATTTCTCACCGTATTTTTTAACCAGTAGATCCCTAACGTAAAAAACGAAATGGGGTGCTTTAATTCCCTGCGTGTCCTGTGCAAATTTAACTTCAGGTATCTCAGCGTCTATCTGTTTTTCCTGGTCGGATGTAATATAACCGTCTTCACGCATCCTGCGTGCGACATCTTTTGCACGACCCGCGTAAGCCTTAGGGTTCGTACCAAAGGGCGAATAATAAGTCGGGCTTTGCGGCAATCCCGCAAGTATCGCCGCCTCGGTTAGCGTCAAGTCCTTTGCCTCTTTGTTAAAGTACGTCTGGGCTGCAGCCTCAATACCCCAGGCAGTTCCACCATAAGGAACTTCATTCAAATAAATCTGTAAAATTTCGTCTTTGGAGTATTTTCGCTCAACCTGAATTGCCAGAATAAATTCCTTAATTTTCCTGGTTATTGTCTGCTCCGGGGAGAGTAGGGTATTTTTTACAACCTGCTGGGTAATTGTCGAGCCTCCTTCCACACGCCCAAAAATCACCGTGCTGATAGCCGAACGGACAATGCCTGTAATGGAAAACCCTGCATGGTTATAAAAATTTTTGTCCTCAATAGAAACGGTGGCCTGTTTTACATACTGGGGCAGGTTCTTCCAGTCAACAAGGGCCCTGTTCTTTTCACCATAAATGTCATAAAGCAACTTTCCATTTCTGTCAAAAATTTTTGTCGAAAGAGAAGAGTCATGAACCGTAAGCTTATTTGGGGAAGGCAGGTCTTTGGCAAACACTACAAACAAAAAAAGCGTTCCGACTATTGCCGCAATCAAACCAAAAAAAGTAAGTGTTGTCGCCAACCCGAAAAACCTTATCCAAAAACGGCGCTTGTTAAAAGAAGAATGCTGGGTAAAAGGATGGTTTGACTGGGCAGGAGAAATTCTTGAAAGTCTCGAAGTAAATTTGCGCGCTCCAGGCCTATAATCGCTAAACTTCATACAACTAAGTTGATATTATAACGCAAGTTACATCAGAGGGCACACTGCTTTTTAAACTTGCCCTGCTGATATAGCGTAAGCTACGTCGCTCGCAAAGCGAGGAAGACATAACTGATGAATTCCGACTTTGGAATTCGTCAGGTACACGAGAGGAGCGCTCTTGGCATGACTGGAGTCAAATTTATTTGACATAAGGTGCCAAAGCGACCTGCTGATATAACGCAAGATTCTTTGCTTTGCGCGACTCATAATTTACATCACAAAAACACCCGCCTAATTGCCTCGAGCCTTCAATTCATTGTAATATCTAGAAGATGGACAAAATAGAAGAATTATTAACCCGCGGGATAGACGAAATAATTCCTTCCAGGGATGAACTCGAAAAAATTTTAAGAAGCGGCAAAAAACTAAGAGTCTACCAGGGTTTTGACCCGTCTTCGCCAAATCTGCACATCGGCCACATGATTGGGCTTAGAAAACTGCGCCAGTGGCAGGAACTCGGTCACGAAGTCATATTTTTAATCGGCGATTTTACCGGTATGATAGGCGACCCTACAGGCAGAGAAGAAACCCGACCGGTTCTTTCAAAAGAAACGGTCGAAAAAAACGCAAAAACTTATAAAGAACAGGCCGGAAGAATTTTAGATTTTGACGGGAAAAACCCAGTCAAAATCAAATTTAATAGTGAGTGGTTAGAAAAACTCCAAATCCCCGAAATTATAAACTTATTTTCAAAGGTAACATATCAACAAATCATTAAAAGGGGAATGTTTAAAAAAAGACTTGAAAACGACGGCGACATTTCTTTCAATGAGGTTACTTATCCAATAATGCAAGGCTACGATTCCGTCGCCATGGACACAGATGTTGAGGTAGGCGGGCGCGATCAATTATTTAACATGATGATTGGAAGAGATTTAATGCACAAAATGAAACGAAAAAATAAATTTGTAATGACAACCGCACTTTTAACCGACAGCCAAGGAAACAAAATAGGCAAAACAGAAGGAAACGCAATTGCCTTAGTAGATCCCCCGGATACAATATTCGGTGCAATCATGACCTTTCCGGATGACGCAATAGTAAAAGGGCTTGAATACTTAACCGATATTGATCTACTGGAAATCCAACTCATTCAAGAAACTCTGAAAAAAGATGAGAATCCGATTAAATTTAAAAAGCAACTGGCTTTTGAAATCGTAAAACAACTCCATGGCCAAAAAGGAGCCGAGAGCGCCCAAAAAGAATTCGAATCAACTTTCCAAAAAGGAAATATGCCAAGTGAGATTCCAATTATCAAAATAGCCGAGCCAAGTGTCGAACTCGTCGATTTTCTAGCCGAAAATAACCTCGCACCAAGCAAATCCGAAGCCAAAAGACTAATAAAAGAAGGTGCAATAGAAGTTGACGGCCAAACAATAAGCGAAACTGAAATCAAATTTGAAAAGAATCAGGTAATGAAGGTCGGCAAGAAAAAATTCGTGCGAATCGTTTTATCTTAATTTTTCCCTTGCTACTTTTGATACCTTTGATACTCTTGATACTTTTGATACTCTTGATACTCCTAATTTCAA
>CAYTEJ010000014.1:12462-16876 GCA_964436835.1 uncultured Gammaproteobacteria bacterium
ACTTTTCAAACGCTCATACTTAAAAAAGCTCTGGCTGGCAGTCATAATACTTGCAACTTTAAGCTTTATCGTCGGCCAATTCGCCATGTACCTAACATACGGCATCCAGTAACAAATAGTCATCCGCACTTCACATTCCCAACCTTATAATCTAAAATCTTACCTTGATGGATCCAAGTCTCGCAATAGAAGTCCTGCCGGGTGTTGGAAACTTTTATTCCAAAAAGCTAAACCGGCTGGAAATTAAGACTGTAAATGACCTTATTTATCATTTCCCATTCCGCTATGACGATTTTTCTACAATCAAAACAATAGACCTGGCAAATTTAGACGAAAAAATTACCATCCAGGGAAACATCTGGCAAATCAAAAACATAAGGACTCCAAGGGGCAAATTTATAACGACAGCCCAGGTTGCAGACCAATCGGGGACTATGGAAGTCATTTGGTTTAACCAACCATACTTAACCAAAATACTAAAATCCGGCACTCCTGTTTCACTTTCCGGCAAGCTTGACCCTAAATCCCCAAAACCAAAATTGATAGCACCTTCTTATGAGATTATCCGAACAAGCCAAACGGTTTCAGCGGCCCCGGACACTCTGCATACCGGAAGACTTGTGCCAATTTATCCGGAAACCGAAGGTATTACCTCAAAATGGATCAGGGCCAAAATTGCCCTTATTCTTCCTCTTTATCTTAAAAACCTGCAGGATTTCATGCCTCAAGAAGTAATAAAAAGGCAGCACCTAAAATCCCTAAACGAAAGCCTCACTAAAATTCACTTTCCCAAAAACTTCGAAGAGGCAAGTGAAGCCAGAGAGCGGCTGGGGTTTGACGAACTCTTCCTTACCCAGCTGGCATCGGTAATCAGGAAACGTCAGTGGTTATCCCAAAGGACAGCACCCCAAATGCAAGTCATGCCTGAAAAAATTACAAAATTCGAAAATAGCCTACCCTTCACGCTCACTCAAGCCCAGCTAAGGACAATTAGGGAAATATCACAAGATTTAATGAAAAAAACACCTGCAAACAGGCTTCTTGAGGGAGACGTTGGGTCAGGAAAAACGGTTGTCGCCGCAGCTGCAGCCTATATTGCTGCAGAAAACGGAATGGAAACAATATTTGCAGCCCCGACGGAAATACTTGCCTTCCAGCACCAAAAAACACTGGGAGAAATTCTGTCTCCTTATAACATTTCGGTTGGTATCTGGACCGGCAGCAAAAAGCAAACAGGCACTGTTACCTGCGGCACCCACGCCCTGCTCACAACTTTCAAGGCCAAAAGACAAATCGGTCTTGTTGTAGTCGACGAACAACACCGGTTTGGCGTCGCCCAAAGGGCAAAACTGTTTGGGCAGCAAGCCTCAAAACAATCGCCGCACCTTTTAACAATGACCGCCACTCCCATCCCAAGAACTCTGGCATTAACCCTTTACGGCGACCTCGACCTTTCGGTTTTAGACGAGTTGCCGACAGGTAGACAAAAAATCGCGACCTTTGTTGTTCCCGGTTCAAAAAGGCAAGACGCATATGGTTTTATTGAAAAACAGGTAAAAGAGGGGAGACAGGCATTTATTATTACACCATTCGTAGAACCTTCGGAAACCATGACAAGCGTTAAGGCTGCAAAGGACGAATTTGTGAAACTGCAAAGTAAATTCACAAAAAAAGTAAAGCTCGGCCTTCTTCACGGAAGACTCAAGTCGAAAGAGAAAGAGGAAGTCATCAATAAGTTTAAGCAGAACAAAATCAATGTCCTTATCGCTACACCTGTCGTAGAAGTAGGAATAGATGTCCCCAACGCCACAGTCATGCTCATTGAATCGGCAGAACGCTTTGGCCTAGCCCAACTTCATCAATTACGCGGCCGTGTCGGCAGAAGCGTGCATAAATCCTATTGCTTTCTGTTTACCCAGTCTTCTTCTGAAAATTCCTTGAAGAGACTAAAAAGCATGGAAGAAGTTTATGTCGGCTTCGAACTTGCCGAAATTGATCTTAAAATGCGAGGCTCGGGAGAAATCTTCGGCCTTAAACAATCAGGCTTTTTTAACTTTAAAATAGCCGACATCACAGACCAAAAAACGGTAGCCGCAGCCCAAACCGAAGCCAAATTAATAATAAACCGCGATCCGGATCTCAAGGATAACAAGCTGTTGGGAGAAAAGCTTCGGGAGTTCACATCACAATACTCACAGCCTAACTAGTTTGACTAAAGCTACCAGTTTGATATAATCCCCAGAAGGCGTTTTTTAGACACTAGCAACTAGCAGCTTATAACTAGTAAAATATTTATATGACACCGTTACCGAAAAAGAGGCATGCAAAAGCAAGGTCAAGAACCAGAAGGGCTGCAATAAAGCTCAAGATCCCCACCCTTGTTAAATGTGTAAATTGCGGAGGCCTTAGGTTCCCGCACAAACAGTGCCCTAAATGCGGGTTTTATAAGGAAATCGCCAAAAAGCCAAGCGTTGCCCTGGATAAAGGCAATTGAAATATAAATGAAAAGAAGGGACGACCCTAGACACGAGGCAAGAGTCGAGGCCATGCAAACCCTTTTTGAAAAAAGTTTCAGGCCTCAAACCAAATTAGAAAAAGGCACAATTGCCTTCGAGGTTTATAAAAACAGACAAGAAACAGACAAGAAAATCAAAAAAAATGCGCCGGCATGGCCTATCTCACAAATTGCTCCGGTTGACTTGGCAATTTTAAGAATAGCGGTTTGGGAACTTGTTATAAAAAAACAACAAGAACCGTATAAGGCAATCGTTGACGAAGCAGTTGAGATTGCAAAAGAATTCGGATCGGATTCTTCACCGTCTTTTATAAACGGCGTCTTAGGCACTATAATTTCGAAAGAAATTACATGAGCAATCAGTGAATATAATTTCAGATGAAATTACATGAGCAAGCGAATATAATAAATTTGAAAGGTAAAAAACAAGCATGACAGATACCGAAATATTAGAAGATATTAAAAAAATAATTTCCAAAGACTATGCAATTCCACCTGAGCATATTGAGGAGGATTCAAACCTGGACGAAGACCTCAATATAACCGATCTGGAAATTGAGGATTTGGTTGAAAAAATCGAGGACAAGTACGACATTCAAATCCCCCAGGAAACAATCCCTTCTTTTGTTAAAGTATCGGACATCGTTAACTACATTTATGAAAACGTCGACACCACGCTCTAAAATCTCCATCAGCATCACACAAACAAAACCAGCACCGGACTTTAAAAAGCTTGAAAGTGGTATAAGCATCAGTTTTACCGACAAAGAACTTCTCAAAAACGCATTTATCCATAGGTCATACTTAAACGAACATAAAAATTACAAAGGGCAGTCAAACGAAAGACTGGAATTCTTAGGAGATGCCGTTCTTTCCATTGTCGTGTCTACCTTTCTGTTTGAAAAGCTTCCGTCAAGCCCGGAAGGTGAATTGACACAATTGCGCGCTGCCTTAGTCAGAACCGAAACTTTAGCAAAACTCGCCCAGAAATTATCTTTGGGAAGCTTCCTATACCTTTCCAAAGGAGAGGAGGATTCGGGTGGTCGAAACAACAATTCCATCCTTGCCAACACATTCGAAGCGCTTGTAGGCGCAATTTACCTCGACCAGGGTACAAAGGTCGCTGAAAAATTCCTGGCAGATAACGTTCTTTTGAAGTGGAAGGAGCTTGCCAGCACTGCCGTTTCCGACAACAAGTCGAAACTACAGGAAGTCCTCCAGAAACTTTACCATGAATCGCCAAGCTATAAAATTATTACCTCCTGGGGCCCCGACCACGACAGACGGTTTGAAATGGGCGTTTACCTTGGAGAAAAATGTCTCGGTAAGGGAGTCGGTAAGAATAAACAGGAGGCTGCCCAAAATGCGGCAAAGAACGCGCTTTCCAAGCTGGATCAGGACAAAGTAACTGATAACTTGAACTTTCAACCTAAAGTCTGAGATAATAGCAGGCCATGAGCGTAAAACTAAGACTAGCAATAACCGGAAAAACCCATCAACGTTCGTTTAGGGTAGTTGCCCAAGACACACACAGCAAACGAGACGGCAAGTTTTTGGAAATTTTAGGTTCAACGGACCCCAAGAAAAACCTGCTGAAAATCAAAAAGGAAAGGGTCGATTACTGGCTTTCAAAAGGCGCTAAACCAACTGCTACCGTTGCCAAAATCCTTCAAAAATAGAAAACATGGACGACCTGCTAAAATTCACACTCCAACCGCTGGTTAGTGATATCAAGAAAGTTAAAATAGAAAAAAACCAGGAAGGGACAGACCTCAGGTTCACCATATACGTACCAAAAGACGATATTGCCAAAGTTATCGGTAAAAACGGCAAAATGATCAAATCCATCAAAAACCTGATGAAAATCCGGGCCATTAAAGAAAACGTCTTCGTTAATAT
>CAYTEJ010000015.1:0-2163 GCA_964436835.1 uncultured Gammaproteobacteria bacterium
AAATCCGGAGCTAAGCAATTGGTGGGATTTTATCGGAGATTTTGACAAGGCAAAGGAGATAGGCGAAAAGTTGTATTACCTTACCCCAACGCCCACACCGACGCCTCTGCCAACACTGGACACTGATGGTGACAAATTTACTGATTTTGTCGAGAATTACATGGGTACAGATCCCAATAATGCCTGTGGAGTAAATGCGTGGCCGCCTGATTTTAATAATGACGGTGTTATAGACACTTCTGATTTGACACTAGCGCAAGCACATTTTGGAACTAAAGTTGGTGATGCCAACTATGACAAGAGATATGATTTAGATGCCAGCGGGTTAATCAATGTATTGGACCTTGTTCTGGTAAGCAAGTACAGTGGACAGACTTGCACCTTGCCCCCCCCAGGCTGTAATTTGCAAAGAAATAGGTCCAGATGGTAATAATTCTACTCAAGACGTTGATGTGTGCGGAGCCGATTTGGGTAGTATGTTTGACTGGAACGGTAAGGTTTATAGCGTTTTTGGTGATACGTTTGGCTGTCCTTTAAGCGCTTCCCCTCCTAACTGGCGGAGTAATACGCTTGCGTTTACAACGGATGCTGACCCTGCTGACGGTATAACCTTTGATGGTTGGATTCTTGGGGCGGATGGTAAAGCCAAGGAGATTATTCCAAATGACGCTGGGCCGACAACCGAAACGGCAATTCTAACCTATGGTGTAAGTGTTGGGAGCACAGGATACCTTTATTATTTTGAGGGCACAATTTCGCCAAGCTGGACATGTAATTACTCGTCTGTTGCCAAGTCAACAGACGGTGGCCAAAATTGGACTAAGCTGACGAGCCTCAAGTGGAATCCGGGAAACTTTAATCAGGTGGCAATCTACAAAAATGGAGGTTATGTGTATTTCTTTGGAATCCCCTGTGGGCGTGCAGGTGGTGCAAAACTGATGCGAGTTATAGAGGGTTCAATTGAGAACAAGTCTAGTTATGAATATTTAACGGGATACGATGCTGGTAATAACCCTATTTGGACAGTTAATGCGGAGAGTTCTGCAATTGGCGTTGTGCCTGCCCCTGTCGGTGAATTAAGTGTCCGTTGGAATAATTATCTGGGGCAATATATCATGATGTACCTTCGCGATATGCCACCTTATACGATAGAACTTAGGTCTGCCCCGAAGCTTTGGGGGCCATGGGGTGATCCCCAGGAGGTTGTGACCGGGGCTACTTACCCCTGCCTTTATGCGCCTTATATGCGTGAGGGATACGAAGAGAATGATGGCCAAATAGTTTATTTCCGGATGTCCCGGCTTTGCCCCGGTTTTAATCCATACAGCACTTATTGGATGAAAACGACATTAACCAAACCAAGCCCTTCCCCGTCGCCAACACCAACGTCTTCTCCAACTCTTCCTCCGATAGCTGGTGACCCATCCTTGCTGACAGCTGCTGCCTCCTGTAGTGGATCTAATCCGGTAATTACTTTCAGGTGGCAGGATAATTCAAATTATGAGAGCGGATTCTGGCTGGATATTAGCCGTGATCCGTTTAACGGGCCATCTAATACAAACAAAAGCCCTTCTGTCTGGGGTGTTAAGGGTGTATATAGGAGTACTGCTGAAAGAGATGGGATTGGCGCTCCTGTACAGTTTGCCTGGGATAATGAGCCCTTGAGTTTGACTGCAGGGCCAATGGACAGCGGAGACAGTGATTCGAATGCTGGCGGAAACCAGCTGACGCCCCAGGCAGGTTCAACTTACTTCTGGCGGGTTAAGGCATTTAACTTTACACAAGGTACTAATCACGTTTACCCGGGTAGTGGCGCAAGCCCGCCGGGCCAATCCGTGACGGCGTTGTCATGTCCATAAAATTATTATGAAAAATGCGATTATTGTTCATGGTAAGCCAAGTAAACAAGAATATTACGACCCCAATCGTCCATCTTCCAGTAACTATCATTGGATACCATGGCTGCAAAAGCAGCTTATTATTAATGAGATAGCAGCCCAGACACCAGAGATGCCACATGCTTTTAATCCTGTCTATAGTGATTGGGCAAAAGAATTTGAACGGTATGAAATAACTCCGGATACTATTCTTGTAGGGCATAGTTGTGGCGGCGGATTTTTGATTAGATGGCTTAGTGAACACAAAGATATAAGTGTCGGCAAA
>CAYTEJ010000015.1:2173-4694 GCA_964436835.1 uncultured Gammaproteobacteria bacterium
TTCCCTAAAAGAACAAAGAGTGTTACTATTTTCAATTCAGACAACGATCATATATCTGTACAGAAAACAGTACAATTACTAAAAGATAAAATAATTGGTTGTAGTTTCGAAGAGTTTCATAATTATGGCCACTTTACACATAATGATATGAAAACATCGGAATTTCCTGAATTGATAAAAGCGCTGTTGTAAAAAGTTTCCAAAAGTTTAGTTTTTTAGTTTAGGTGTTTGACGTAAGCATCCCATGGTAGAGCTAAGAGGTCTGAAAGTTTCTTTTTGGAAATTGCGGTTATAAAGAGTTCTGCCGTTTGTAAGTTTGTAAAAAGCGGGATGCCGAAGTCGATTGTGGTTCTTCTGATCTGGTAGTCATCGTCAAAATCCTTTTTAAAATATGGATCAAAAATGTTAATCACCAGATCTACTTTTTTGGCATGTAAGATATTCAGGACGTTGGGCTTTTTGTTTTCGTGAATTTTGAAAAGCTTGGTAGCGGGGATCCCGTTCTCTTTTAGGAATTTGGTAGTACCTACGGTTGAATAGATCTTGAGGCCCAAGAAATTTAAGGTTTTTGCGCTTTCTAAAAATTTGACCTTATTTTCGTCGCCGGCAAGTGAGATAAAAACAGATTTTTCCGGTAAGCGGATGCCTGTTGCAAGGAGCGATTTTAAAAATGCTTCGTAAACATCGCTTCCGAATGTGGCAACTTCTCCCGTTGAAGCCATTTCGACTCTTAAGATTGGGTCTGCGCCTTTGATTCTGGCGAAGGAAAATTGAGGGGCTTTGACTCCAACATAATTGAAGATATTAGATTTTAGATGCTGGATATTAGATGGTTTACCTAGGATTGATTCGGTTGCGACTTTGGCGAAATTAATGCCGGTTATTTTTGATACAAACGGGAGGCTACGGGAAGCCCTGAGGTTACACTCTATGACTAAAACGTTATTGTCTTGTGCCAGAAACTGGATGTTGAAAGGACCGGTTATTTCGAGGGTACCCGCTATTTTTTGGGCAATGTTTTTTACCTTTGTGACTGTTTCTGTATAAAGTCTTTGAGCCGGAAGAACAATAGTAGAATCACCGGAGTGGACACCCGCGTTTTCGATGTGTTCCGAAATCGCATAGCATTCGATTTGCCCGTTTTGAGCAACGGCATCTATTTCCAACTCTTTGGCGTTCTCGTGAAATTTAGAAATGACTACCGGATGTTCCCTGGAGATGTTGGCTGCTGCTTTTAGATATTCTTCCAAATCGTTGCTGTTGAAAGCAACGTTCATGGCCGCACCGGAAAGAACATAGGAAGGCCTTACCAAAACCGGAAAACCAATTTTTTCGGCAAAGCCAATTGCTTCTTTTGTGTCTTTGAGCATTGCCCAAGCCGGTTGGTGAATGGAAAGCTTGTCGCAGAGAGCTGAGAACTTGTTTCTGTCTTCTGCCATGTCGATTGATTTTGGAGAAGTGCCGAGGATTTTAAACCCTAGTCTCGCCAGCTTTGGCGTAAGGTTGTTTGGTGTCTGGCCACCCATTGAAACTACTATGCCGAGCGGATTTTCTTTTTCGTAAATTTCAGTGATTGTTTCTTCGGTTAGCTCTTCAAAATATAGCCTTTCGGCCATGTCGTAGTCTGTTGAAACTGTTTCCGGGTTGCAGTTTATTATGATTGGCTTAATTCCGTTTGCGTTTATTGTTTGGGCGCAGGTTACTGAGCACCAATCAAATTCAACGGAAGAGCCGATTCTATATGGACCGGAACCCAAGACGATCACTTTTTTTGACTTGTCAAAAACAACATCGTTTGCTGTACCGTTATACGTGAGGTAAAGGTAATTAGTTTCGGCGGGATATTCGGCGGCGAGGGTGTCTATTTGTTTGACTACCGGTTTAATTCCCCATTTATTTCTCTGCGCTTTTATGAGTTCGGGACGGGTTTTTTTAACAGCAGCAATATTGTTATCGGAAAAGCCAAGCTCTTTTGCCCTTTTGAGGATAGCCGGTGATAATTTTTCTTTTTTTAATATTTTTTCCTGGTCGCAGATATTTTTTATTTTTTGCAGGAAAAAAGTGTCAATGCCGGTATCTTTTGAAATTTTTTCAGGAGTAGTTCCCCTTGCAATACTTTTGGCAATTGCAAAAAGTCTGGATGGGGACGGTTTTTTGTAATTGGCGCCCGCAATTTTTTCGTCAAGGATTCCTTCCGCGCCGATATCGAGCATTCTTGTTGCTTTTTGAAGTGCTTCTTCGAATTTGCGGCCTATGGCCATAACTTCCCCCACCGACTGCATTGAAGAGCCAATTTGAAAGTTACTGTTTTTGAATTTGGCAAGATCCCATCTGGGGATTTTAACAACAAGGTAATCCAGTGCCGGTTCAAATGCGGCTATGGTTTTTTTAGTGACGGAATTTTTTATGTCGATAAGCGAATAGCCGAGCGCCAGCTTGGCGGCAACATAAGCCAAGGGGTACCCCGTTGCTTTGGAGGCGAGTGCCGATGAGCGTGACAGGCGGGCGTTAACCTCGATTA